>NZ_JACSQE010000001.1:159485-198994 GCF_014836745.1 Oerskovia gallyi | reverse complement strand
CCCCCCCCCCCCCCCCCCCCCCCCCCCGCCTCTGCTCGTCCTCCCCCGGTGCCGCTACGCGCCGGCGCTGCTGTGCGCGTCGGCCGCGCGCATCGCGCGCCGCCCCGAGGGGACGAGTACCGCGATCGCGATCACCAGGAACATGAGCGCGCCCGAGACGATCAGGAGCGACTCGACCGAGTACCGGTCCGCGAGCGGCCCGAAGATCAGCATCCCGAGGGGCATCGCGAGCGCCATCACGATGCCGACGAACCCGAAGACACGCCCCTGCCGGTCGGGTTCGACCGTCTCCTGCAGGACCGTCATCGAGGTCGTGGCGAACGCGGGCACGGCGACGCCGAGGAGGAACATGAACGTGAAGAAGACCCACATGTTCGTCGAGAGCCCCAGCCCGACGGAGAGCACGCCGAACACGAACGTCGCGCCCACGATCATCGCGACGCGGTTCTTGAGCCCACCCCACGTCGCGAGCAGCACGCCGCCGACGATCGCCCCGAACGAGAACGCGAGCTCGTTGGCCGTGAGCTTCCAGACCTCCTCGCCGAACGTGCGCACCACCATGAGCGGCGTGAGGTAGGACGGGGCCACGATCAGCAGGAACACGACCGCGTACAGGCCCAGGACCCAGCGCACGAAGGTGTGGCCGCGCAGGTAGCGCAGGCCGCCCACGAGGTCGTCGAAGTACCCGACCTTCTCACCGGCCGCGACGTCGGCGCGCAGCACCTTGGTCACGGGGATCAGGGCCAGGAGGCCGATCCCGATCACGGCCGTGACGACGTCGACGAAGAAGATCGCGACGATCGAGGCGCTCGCGTAGACGCCCGCCGCGACCGCGGGGGCCAGCAGCGTCATGGCCGACTGGATCGACCCGTTGATCCCGTTGACCCGCATGAGCTTGCTCACCGGGACGAGCTGCGGCAGGAGCGAGGACACCGCGGGCATCTGGATCCCCGCGCCGACCGAACGGATCGCGAGCGCCGCGTAGACGAGCCACAGGTCGTCGGTGCCCGAGAGCATGAGCAGCGCGAGCGCGAGGGTGGTCACGGCGATCGAGGCGTCGGCCGCGATGATCAGGACCTTGCGGTTGAGCCGGTCGGCCCAGACCCCGCCGAAGATCGACACGACCGCCTGCGGCAGGAATCCGAAGACCGTCGCGAGCGCCAGCACGGACCCGGACTTCGTCTCGAGGGTCAGGTGCCACATGATCGCGTACTGCACGAGCATCGACCCGAACAGCGAGACGGTCTGGCCGCCCAGGAAGATCGTCGCGTCGCGTCGCCAGCGCGGCTTGTCCGCCTCGTCGTCCGCCGGGGTCGCTCCGGCCCGGGCTGCGGGGTCGACGGGGTCGACGGGGCCATGGTCGGCGGCTGCGGGGTCGGCGGACTCACGGGGGTGGTAGGGCGTGGCGTCGGCGCCTGTCGAGGCATCCTCTGCGGTCGGGTCGGACACGGTGTTCGGCTCGGGATGGCTCACCCGTCCATGGTGCGGGGCGGGGGGTTGCACGTCCAGGAATTTCCACCGGTGATCGATCGCGCCGGGGGCACCGCGGGTGCGCGTCACGAGCGCGGGGTCCACGTGGTGGGCACCCGGGCGACGCACTGTCCTGGGACTCGCCCGGATGGCAGGGTGGGACCGTGACGATCCCGACCGAACCCACGCCTCCCCGCGACGCAGCCGACACCCCGCACGCACCGCGCCACCTCCAGCCCGGGGACGGGTGGGTCGAGTGCACGTGCGGCAGGCGGCACTGGGGGCTCGCGGGCGCCGCGGGGCTGCTCGTCGCCCGCCGGGACGAGGACGGCCGCGTGAGCCACGTGCTCCTCCAGCACCGGGCTCCCTGGAGCGACCAGGGCGGCACGTGGGGCGTGCCCGGCGGCGCGATCCATCCCGACGAGACGCCCGAGCAGGGCGCGCTGCGCGAGGCGCACGAGGAGGCGGGCGTCGATCCCGCGCTCGTGACGATCGTGGGCGACCGGGTCCTGGACCACGGGACCTGGCGGTACACGACCGTCCTCGCGGAGGTCGTGCCCGGCGCGCACCTCGAAGCCCGCGCGACCGATGCGGAGAGCCTGGAGATCGCGTGGGTCGCGGTCGGTGACGTCCTCTCGCTCCCGTTGCTGGAGGCGTTCCGGGACGCGTGGCCCGAGCTCGTGGGGCGCTTCGCCGAGGTCACCTGACCAGGGCGTCGCCGGAGCGGAGCCCGTCGCCGGAAGTCCTCCGGATGCACGCACGGCCCGTGACCGCCCGCTGTGCGGGTGGTCACGGGCCGTGCGGTGGCGCGGTCTCTACGGGGAGCCGGTCCCGGACGCCTCCGCCCCGCGTCCGGACTGCGCACGTTCCTTCACGGGGCCGTGCGGGACGAGCTTGAGCCCCACGACCGCGGCGATGATGCCCGCGATGAAGACGACCTTGCCGACCGAGGCGGACTCGTCACCGGTGAGGATCGCGTAGGACACGGTCAGGGCCGCGCCGATCCCGACCCACACCGCGTACGCGGTGCCGATCGGGATGTGCTTGACGGCCCAGCCGAGCCCGCCCATGCTGACGGCGAGCGCGACGAAGAAGACGATCGACGGGACGAGCTGCGAGAACCCGTCGGACTTGCCGAGGGCCGTGGCCCAGACGGCCTCGAACACGGCGCTGACGAGAAGGACGATCCACGGCATGTCAGCTCACCACCTTGAGGCCGACCACGGACCCGACGAGCAGGACCAGGAGGAGCCCGCGCAGCCAGGTGAAGGTCTCGGAACCGGTGATGAAGCCCCAGACGACCGTGAGCGTCGCCCCGATGCCGACCCAGACCGCGTACGCGGTGCCGGTGGGCAGGGAGGTCATCGCCCAGGCGAGACCGACCATGCTCAGCGTCAGGGAGACGAGGAAGACGATCGTCGGTCGTCTGCGCGTGAAGTTCTCGGATGCGGACAGCGCCGTCGCCCAGACGGCCTCCAGCATCCCGGAGAGGACGAGGACAACCCAAGCCATGACAAGTAACCCCTCTGAGTCAGTCTTGTCCGTGCGGGTACTGCTCCCTCGTCCGCGCGTCCCTCGTCGGAGGAACTTGGTACCAGCGTACCGACATCGTGTCGCCTTGGCCAGGGATCGGCCGTGGGGCGCCCCCGGCTTCACACGATCCACCCCGTCGCTCCCGACCGGCCTCACCTTCGACCGCGACGCCCCCGCCAGGATCGTCGGATGTCGACCGCCTTCGAGCTCTCCCCTCCCGACGACTACCTGATGCGCCTCGCCGCCTCCGACCTGGGCCGGGGCTACAAGGCTCTCGCCACGGCCCAGCTCGACCTGCACGACGGCCTCGACGTGCTCGACCTGGGCTGCGGCCCGGGTGCCGACCTGCTCGCGTACGCGAAGGCGGTCGGGCCGACCGGGAGCGTCCTCGGGCTCGACCACGACGCCGACGCCGTGGCCCGGGCCCGCGAGCGGGTCGGCGGCCTGACCACGGTCCGGGTCGAGGAGGCGGACGTCCACCGCCTCGACCTCGCCGACGGCAGCGTCGACCGCGCGCACACCGACAGGGTGCTCCAGCACGTGGCGGATCCCGGGCTCGTCCTCGCGGAGACGTTCCGGGTCCTTCGCCCCGGCGGTCGCGCGGTGCTCGCGGAGCCGGACTGGGGCACGCTCGTCGTCGACGGCCCCGACGCCGCGACGAGCGACGCCTACGGACGCTTCGTCGTCGAGCAGGTCGTCCGCAACGGCAGGATCGGGCGCCGGCTCACCGGCGTCGCCGAACGGACGGGCTTCACGGTCGAGCGCGTCGTCCCCGTGACCGCCGTCTTACGCGACGTCCGCGAGGCGGACAGGGTCCTGGGCCTGGCACGGGTCGCCCGCCGAGCCGTCGAGGCGGGATACCTGCGCGAGCGTGCGGGGGCACGCTGGACCGAGCACCTCGCGACGCAGCCGTTCTTCGCGTCGGTGACCCTCTTCGTGGTCGTGGTCGACCGCCCGCCGGCCTAGCCCCTCGCGCCCCTCGCGCCCCTGGGGCGCGGCGCACCAGCGCCGCGCCCGATGGTCGCCCGACCCGACGCGGCGCCGCCGTGTGGGGCGAGTCACGCGGACGCGGGTTCGCGCACCCCGACGACAGGAGTACTGTTCTCGCGGAGGAAGGCAAGCCTTACCAAACTAGGACGCGAGTCCCAAGTCGGCCGGGCCCCACCGCTGCGACCACCGGCCGCCACGGCCTCCGGCTCCCGGGCTTCCCCGCCCCGCGACCCGTCGAAGGACTCCCGTGTTCGCCAACTTCCTCATCGGCCTGCGTGAAGGTCTCGAGGCCGCGCTCGTCGTCAGCATCCTCGTCGCCTACCTGGTCAAGACCGGACGGCGCGACCTGCTCCCCTTCCTCTGGCTCGGCGTCGGCATCGCCGTGGTCGTCTCGATCGGCTTCGGCGCAGCCCTGACCTACGGGCCGCAAGGGCTGACGTTCGAGGCCCAGGAGGCCATCGGCGGGACGCTGTCGATCCTCGCGGTCGGCCTCATCACCTGGATGATCTTCTGGATGGGCAGGACCGCCCGGCACCTCAAGGCCGATCTCCAGCACAAGCTCGACGACGCCGTCGCCGCCGGGAGGTGGGCCGTCGTCGTCATGGCGCTCCTCGCCGTCGGGCGCGAGGGCCTCGAGACCGCCCTGTTCCTCTGGGCCGGCGCCCAGGCCACGGGCACCACGACCAAGCCGCTGCTCGGCGCGGTGCTGGGGCTCGCCGTCGCCGTCGTGCTCGGCTGGGCCGTCTACAAGGGTGCCGTGAGGCTCAACCTGCGCGTCTTCTTCGCCTGGACCGGCGTGTTCCTGATCGTCGTCGCCGCCGGGGTGCTCGCCTACGGCGTGCACGACCTCCAGGAGGCCGGCATCCTGCCCGGGCTGCACAACCTGGCGTTCGACGTCAGCGCGCAGATCCCGCCCTCGAGCTGGTACGGCACGGTCCTCAAGGGCGTCTTCAACTTCTCCCCCGCGACCACCTGGCTCGAGCTCGCCGCCTGGTGGCTCTACCTCGTCCCCACGCTGTCCTTCTTCGTCCGGACCGTCTGGTTCAGCGCGCCTCGCAGCAGTGCCCCCGCGCAGGCCAGCACCCCGGCACCTGCCATCACGACTCCCGGAGGAAACCGATGACCCGCTCACGGGCCACCCGCGTCGCAGCGCCGCTGCTCGCTGCCGCACTGCTCGTCCCCGTCCTGGCCGCCTGCACGCCCAACGACCCGGCCCCCGACGGCGCGAGCGGCTCCGCGGCCGGCTCCGCGAAGCTCACGGTCGACTCGTCGGCGGACGCGTGCACGCTCTCGGCCGCAGAGGCCCCCTCGGGCAACATCGTCTTCACCGTGACCAACACGGGCGACGACGTGACCGAGTTCTACCTGCTCGCCGAGGACGGCCTGCGCATCGTGTCCGAGGTCGAGAACATCGGCCCCGGCATCAGCCGCGACCTGGTGCTCACAGCCAAGCCCGGGCAGTACGTCACCGCGTGCAAGCCCGGCATGATCGGCGACGGCATCCGCTCCGACTTCACCGTGACCGACTCGGGCGCGGACGTCGAACCCACGGGCGCGGTCGCCGACCAGATCGCCCTGGCCTCGACCAACTACGTCGCGTACGTCAAGGACCAGACCGAGCAGCTCCTCGAGGGCACCCAGGAGTTCGTGACCGCGTACGAGGCGGGCGACGACGAGGCCGCCAAGGCTCTCTACGCCCCGGTGCGCGTCCACTGGGAGCGCATCGAGCCCGTGGCCGAGTCGTTCGGCGACCTCGACCCCAAGATGGACCTGCGCGAGGCCGACCTCGAAGAGGGCCAGGAGTGGACCGGCTGGCACCTGCTCGAGAAGGACCTGTGGCAGCCCGCGCCCGACGCCAACGGCGGCGAGACCTACGTGGCGCTGACGCCCGAGCAGCGCGCGCAGTACGCCGACCAGCTCCTCGCCGACACCCAGGAGCTCTTCGACCGCACGCACGAGGCGTCGTTCGCGCACGGCATCGACGCGCCCGCGATCGGCAACGGCGCCAAGGGCCTGCTCGACGAGGTCGCGACGGGCAAGGTCACGGGCGAGGAGGAGATCTGGTCGCACACCGACCTGTGGGACTTCCAGGCCAACGTCGACGGCGCCAAGGTCGCCTACGACGGTCTGCGCGACGTGGTCTCGGCCAAGGACGAGAAGCTCGCCACGACGCTCGACGAGCGATTCCAGGCCCTTCAGGGCTTGCTCGACGAGCAGCGGCAGGGCGACGGGTTCGTGCTCTACACCGACCTCACGCCCGAACAGGTCAAGGCCCTCTCGCAGGCCGTGGACTCGCTGAGCGAGCCGCTCTCGCAGCTCACCGCCGCCGTGGTGCTCTGAGGACCGACGCGACATGACGACAGTGCCCGACCAGCCCGACCAGCCCGACTCCCGTCCCTCCTCGCCCGGCGCCCCGGCGGGACCTGCCGAACCCGCGCACGAGGCGCGCCGCATCTCGCGGCGCGCGCTCCTGGGGATGGCCGGCGTCGGGCTGGCCGGGGCGGGGCTCGCCGGCGGCTTCGCGGCCGGGAACGCCGCGGCCCGCACCGCGGCGCCCAGCGCGGGCCCCGCCGAGGGGGACGGCGCGTTCGCCTTCGCGGGCGAGCACCAGGCCGGGATCACGACCCCGGTCCAGGACAGCCTGCACTTCGCGACCTGGGACGTCACGACCCAGGACCGCGACGAGGTGGTCGCGCTGCTGCGCGCCTGGACGCTCGCGGCCTCGCGCATGACGCAGGGCCTGCCCGCCGGGGAGTTCGGGCCCATGTCGGGTCCGTACGACGCGCCGCCGGACGACACGGGCGAGGCCGAGGGGCTGCCGGCCTCCGGGCTCACGATCACGTTCGGGTTCGGCCCGTCGTTCTTCACGGCCGCCGACGGGTCGGCCCGCTTCGGCCTCGACGGGCGCAGGCCCGACCTCCTCGCGGACCTGCCGCACTTCCCGGGCGACATGCTGGAGGACGCGCGCTGCGGCGGTGACCTCGCGGTCCAGGCGTGCGCGAACGACCCGCAGGTCGCGGTCCACGCGATCCGCAACCTCGCGCGCATCGCGTTCGGGACGGCGTCGGTGCGGTGGAGCCAGCTCGGCTACGGGCGCACGTCGTCGACCACGACGACCCAGCCCACGCCCCGGAACCTGTTCGGCTTCAAGGACGGCACGGCCAACATCACGTCCGAGGAGTCGGCGGCGATCGAGGAGCACGTGTGGGTCGCCCCGGGCGACGGGGCCGACGGAGCCGACTGGCTGGCGGGCGGCTCGTACCTGGTCGCGCGCCGCATCCGCATGACGATCGAGACGTGGGACAGGGCTCCCCTGCGCGAGCAGGAGACCATCGTGGGCCGCACCAAGGGCTCGGGGGCTCCGCTGTCCGGCGGCGAGGAGCGGACCGAGCCCGACTTCGAGGCGGCGGGCCGCGGCGGCACCCCGCTCATCGACCCGGCCTCGCACGTGCGCCTCGCGCACCCCACGAGCAACGGCGGGGCGCGCATGCTGCGCCGTGGCTACAACTACACCGACGGCTCGGACGGGCTGGGCAGGCTCGACGCGGGGCTGTTCTTCCTCGCGTACGTGCGCGACCCGGCCACGCAGTACGTGCCCCTGCAGAACGCGCTCGCCAAGCACGACCTCATGAGCGAGTACCTGCGGCACACGGGGTCGGGGATCTGGGCCGTGCCGCGCGGGGTCGCCGAGGGCGCCACGCTGGGCGGGGCCCAGGGCGCGTTCGTCGGTCAGGACCTGTTCTCCTGAGCCGTCCGCCGCGCCCGGGCACCACGGGCGCGGCCCGCTCACTCCCTGACCCGGCCCGCCCCCTGCACGGCCGGGCGGACCAGCTCGCCGTACGCCTGGAGCGTCTCGTCGTTCGCGTCGTGCTGGAGGTAGAGCGCGAACTGGTCGACGCCGAGGGCCTTGAGCTCGAGCAGCCGCTCGACGTGCCGCGCGGGCGGCCCGATCAGGCAGAACCGGTCCAGGATCTCGTCGCTCACGAACGCGGTGTGCGTGTTCCCCGCACGACCGTGCTCGTTGTAGTCGTAGTCGACGCGCCCGGCCACGAAGTCGGTCAGGGCGCGGGGTATGCTCGGCCCGCCGCCACCCAGCCCTGTGCCCGTGCCGTCCCCCGCCCCGTAGCGAGCGACGATCTCCGCGACGTGGTTGCCGACCATGCCGCCGAACCAGCGGCACTGGTCGTAGGCGTGGGCGAGCGACCGCCCGCCCGCGCTCCCACCCGTGCCCGACGGCGCCTCGTCCGTCACGTACGCGGGTGCGGCCACGCAGATGGTCACCTCGGCCGGGTCGCGGCCGGCCCGCTCGGCCGCCTGGCGCACCGCGTCGATCGACCAGGCCACGATGTCGGGGTCGGCGAGCTGGAGGATGAAGCCGTCCCCGACCTCGCCCGCGAGCGCCAGCGCACGCGGGCCGTAGGCCGCGACCCACACGGGGGTGCGGCTGTCGGGGGCCCACGGCAGGTGCAGGGTCGTGCCGTGGTACTCGACCGACTGCCCGCCGGCGAGCCCCCGGATGGTCGTGACCGCTGCCCGCAGCTCGGCCAGGGTCACGGGCTTGCCGTTGGTCACCCGGACCGCGGAGTCCCCGCGACCGATCCCGCAGACGGTGCGGTTGCCGAACATGTCGTTGAGGGTCGCGAAGAGCGAGGCGGTCACGGTCACGTCCCGCGTCGCGGGGTTGGTGACCATGGGCCCGACGGTCACGCGGTGGGTCGCGGACAGGATCTGGGAGTAGATGACGAACGGCTCCTGCCACAGCAGGTGGGAGTCGAACGTCCACACGTGGCTGAACCCGTGGAGCTCTGCGCGCCGCGCGAGGTCGACCACGCGCCAGGCGGGCGGGTTGGTCTGCAGGACGACGCCCAGGTCGAGGCGCTCGGCGGTGCCTGCTGCGGTCATGGCTGGTTCCCGCCCGTCATCGCAGGTAGGCCGAGGTGCTGCGGCGCAGGTACCGACCGTGCCCGGGGTGCCCGTGGTACTGGCCGCCGGTGATCAGGACCTCACCGCGCGAGATCACGACGTCGACGTGCCCGTCGATCTCGAAGCCCTCCCACGCGGAGTGGTCCATGTTCATGTGGTGGGTCTTGCCGTTGCCGTCCGAGGGGTAGCCGATCGAGGTGTGCCCGGCGGGGTCGTAGACCACCACGTCGGCGTCGGCTCCCGGGGCGAGCACGCCCTTGCGGTCGCCGAGGCCGAACATGCGTGCCGGCGTCGTGCAGCACAGCTCGACCCAGCGTTCGAGCGAGATCCGCCCGTCGACGACGCCCTGGTACACGAGGTCGAGGCGGTGCTCGACGCCGCCGATCCCGTTGGGGATCTTCGAGAAGTCGCCGAGCCCGAGCTCCTTCTGCTCCTTGAAGCAGAACGGGCAGTGGTCGGTGCTCACGACCGACAGGTCGCCCGTGCGCAGGTAGCGCCACAGCTCTTCCTGGTGCTCCTCGGCCCGCGAGCGCAGCGGGGTCGAGCACACCCACTTGGCCCCCTCGAACCCGGGCGCCCCGAGCTGTTCCTCGAGCGAGAGGTACAGGTACTGGGGGCACGTCTCGCCGAACACGTTCCACCCGTCGTCGCGGGCCCGCGCGAGCGTGGCCACGGCCTGCTTGGCCGACATGTGCACCACGTAGAGCGGGGCGCCCGCGAGGCGCGCGAGCATGATCGCGCGGTGCGTGGCCTCCTCCTCGGTCTCCCACGGGCGCGTGGTGCCGTGGAAGTACGGGGCCGTGTCGCCGCGGTCGAGGGCCTGACGCACGAGGACGTCGATCGCGATGCCGTTCTCGGCGTGCATCATGACGAGCGACCCGTTGGTCGCGGCCTTCTGCATGGCTCGCAGGATCTGCCCGTCGTCGCTGTAGAACACCCCGGGGTAGGCCATGAAGAGCTTGAAGCTCGTGATGCCCTCGGCCACGAGCTCGTCCATGGCCTTGAGCGAGTCGTCGTCGACCCCGCCGAGGATCTGGTGGAAGCCGTAGTCGACGGCGCAGTTCCCCTCGGCCTTGGCGAACCAGGCGGCGAGCGAGTCCTGGACCCGCTCCCCGGTGCGCTGGACCGCGAAGTCGACGATCGTCGTCGTGCCTCCCCAGGCCGCGGCGCGCGTCCCCGTCTCGAACGTGTCCGAGGCGGCCGTGCCGCCGAACGGCAGCTCCATGTGGGTGTGCGGGTCGACAGCGCCCGGGATGACGTACTTGCCGGTCGCGTCGATCACGGTCTGCGCGACCGAGGCGAGGTCCACGCCGAGCGACGTGTCGCCCGGTCGTAGCAGCGCGGCGACCTGCTCGCCGTCGAGCAGGACGTCGACCCGCGAGCGCCCCGTGGGCCCGACGACGGTGCCACCCGTGATGAGGGTCAGTGCCATGGCGTGCGTCCTCTCGTTCGTCGGTCGGTGCGGGGTGCGGCGCTGTGGGGCCGGCGGGGCCGCTCGTGGGACGGCGTCAGGGCGCGGTCAGCGGGCCGTACGCGTCGGGCCGACGGTCGCGGTAGAACTGCCACCGGTTGCGGACCTCGGTCAGCAGGTCGAGGTCGAGGTCGCGCACCACGAGCTCCTCCTCGTAGGCGTCGGCCGGCTCCCCCACCAAGGCCCCCTCGGGGCCGACGAAGTAGCTCGTGCCGTAGAAGTCGTTCGACCCCAGCTCCTCGAAGCCGACCCGGTTGATGGCTCCGACGAAGTACTCGTTGGCCACGGCCGCCGCGGGCTGCTCGAGCCGCCACAGGTAGTTGGACAGGCCGCGGCTCGTGGCGCTCGGGTTGAGGACGATGGTCGCCCCCGCGAGCCCCAGCGCTCGCCACCCCTCGGGGAAGTGCCGGTCGTAGCAGATGTAGACCCCGATCCGCCCGACCGCGGTGTCGAAGACCGGGTAGCCGAGGTTCCCGGGGCGGAAGTAGAACTTCTCCCAGAACCCGGGCAGGTGCGGGATGTGGGTCTTGCGGTACTTGCCGAGGTAGCGGCCGTCGGCGTCGATCACGGCCGCGGTGTTGTAGAGGATCCCGGGCTGCTCGAGCTCGTACACGGGCAGCACGACCACGATGCCCAGCTCCCGGGCGAGGGCCGCGAAGCGTTCGGTCGTCGGGCCCGGGACGGACTCGGCGTAGGAGTAGAACGCGGCGTCCTCGACCTGGGGGAAGTAGGGCGCGTTGAACACCTCCTGGAAGCAGATGACCTTCGCCCCCTGGTCCGCGGCGAGGCGCAGCTGCGTCTCGTGGGCCGCGACCATGGACTCCTGGTCGCCGGTCCAGCGGACCTGGGTGAGGGCGGCACGCACGATCATGGGGTCTCCTCGGGTGGGGGCTGGGCAGGACGCGGGCGGTGACCGTTGTGCTCGGCCGACGGCGCCGACGACACGGCGCGTCGCCGGTGCTGAGCCGGCTCGACGACGTACCGGTCGGCGACGTCGAGCGCCGCGTCGACGACGTCGAGGCCGTGCTCGAGGTCCTCGACCGACGTGACGAGGGGCGGGGCGAGGTGCAGGCGGTTGACCTGCGGAAAGGGCCAGACGCCGCCCGAGGTCACCGCGGCGACGACCTCGGCCATGGGGGCGTTCTGCTCGGGCGTGCCCTGGAACGGCACGAGGCGTTCGCGCGTGACCTGGTCGCGGACGAGCTCGATCGCCCAGAGAAACCCGAGGCCACGGACCTCGCCCACGCTGGGGTGCCGGGCGGCCATGTCGCGCAGCCGGTCGCCCAGGACCCGCTCACCCAGCGACCGGACCCGGTCGAGGATGCCCATCTCCTCGAACACGTGGATGCTCGCGACGCCGGGCGCGCACGCGAGCGGGTGGCCCGAGTAGGTCAGCCCGCCGGGGAACGGGGTGCGGTCGAAGCTCGCGGCGACGGGCTCGGACACGATCACCCCGCCGAGCGGGACGTAGCCCGAGTTGACGCCCTTGGCGAAGACCACGAGGTCCGGCACCACGTCCCAGTGGTCCACGGCGAACCACTCGCCCACGCGCCCGAAGCCCACCATGACCTCGTCCGCGACGTACAGGATGCCGTGCTCGTCGCACAGCTCGCGGACGCCGGCGAGGTAGCCGTCGGGGGGCACGAGCACGCCGTTGGTCCCGACCACGGTCTCGAGCAGGATCGCGGCGATCGTCGCGGGCCCTTCGAGCTCGACGACCTCGCGCAGGTGGCGCAGCGCCGCGACGCACTCGTCGGCGTCGGTCGCGGCCCCGAACGCCGACCGGTAGGTGAACGGCCCGAAGAAGTGCCGCACCCCCGGGTCCACCTCGTTGGGCCAGCGCCGCGGGTCGCCCGTCGCGGTCACGGCCGTACCGGTGTTGCCGTGGTAGGAGCGGTAGGCGGCGAGGACCTTCTGCCGACCCGTGTGACGCCGGGCGAGGCGCACGGCGTTCTCGACGGCGTCGGCGCCCCCGTTCGTGAAGAACACCCGGTTCAGCCCGCCGTCGGCGCCGCCCGGTGCACGCTCGACGATCAGGCGCGCGAGCTCGCTGCGCACCGGGTTCGCGAACGAGGGCGCGACGGTCGCGAGGCGTCCGGCCTGCGCCTGGATCGCGCCCACGAGCGCGGGGTGCTGGTGGCCCAGGTTGAGGTTGATGAGCTGCGAGGCGAAGTCGAGGTAGCGCGTGCCCTGCTCGTCCCAGAACCAGGCCCCCTCCCCGCCTGCGATCGTCACGGGGCTGATCAGCTCCTGCGCGGACCACGAGTAGAAGACGTGGGCGTCGTCGCGCCCGGCCCGCCCGGTCCGTCTCGTCGCGTCGCTCATCTCGCCCCGCCCCTCACCGCGTCCGCGGAAAGCCCAGGTCGATGCTGCTGGTCGCGGGGTCCGGCCACCGCGACGTCACGACCTTGGTCCGGGTCGCGAAGTGGATGCCCTCGGGCCCGTACATGTGCGAGTCCCCGAACAGCGAGCCCTTCCAGCCGCCGAACGAGTAGTAGCCGACGGGTACCGGGATGGGGACGTTGACCCCGATCATCCCGGCCTGCGCCTCGACCTCGAAGCGTCGGGCCGCTCCCCCGTCTCGCGTGAAGATCGCCGCGCCGTTGCCGTACGGGTTCTCGTTGACGAGCCGCAGGGCGTCGTCGAACGTCTCGGCGCGCACGACCGAGAGCACGGGCCCGAAGATCTCCTCGCGGTACACCGTGTGCTCGGGTCGCACGTGGTCCACGAGGCTGGGTCGCAGGAAGAACCCGCCGCTCGTGTCCTGCCCGTCCGGCCCCGGCCCGACGGGCGGCCCGTCCCGCCCGTCCAGGACCAGGACCGCCCCCTCCTCGACCGCGCTGCCCACGCGCGCCGCGACCCGGTCCCGGTGCTCGGCCGTGATGAGCGGCCCCATCTGGGAGGCGGGGTCGTTCCCCGGCCCGACGACAAGCCCCGCCACGCGCGTCCGGATCGCCTCGACGAGGGCGTCGGCGACGTCGCCCACCGCGACCACGACCGAGATCGCCATGCACCGCTCGCCCGCGGACCCGTACCCCGCCGAGACCGCAGCGTCCGCCGCGGCGTCGAGCTCGGCGTCGGGCAGGACGACCAGGTGGTTCTTCGCCCCGCCCAGCGCCTGGACCCGCTTGCCGTGGCGCGTGCCCGTCTCGTAGACGTGGCGGGCGACGGGCGTGGAGCCGACGAAGCTGATCGCGGCGACGTCGGGGTGCTCCAGGAGCCGGTCGACCGCGACCCGGTCGCCCTGCACCACGTTGACGACGCCGTCGGGCAGACCCGCCTCGGCCAGGAGGCGCACGACGAGCAACGAGACCGACGGGTCGCGCTCGCTCGGCTTGAGGACGAACGTGTTGCCGCACGCGATGGCCGTCGGGATCATCCACAGCGGCACCATGGCCGGGAAGTTGAAGGGCGTGATGCCGACCATGACGCCCAGCGGCTGCTTGACCTCGTGCACGTCCACGCCCGTGGAGACCTGCTGGCTGAAGCCCCCCTTGAGCAGGTGCGGGATCCCGGCCGCGAACTCCACGTTCTCGAGCGCCCGCGCCACCTCCCCCTCGGCGTCGGACACGACCTTGCCGTGCTCGGCCGAGACCAGGTGGGCGATCTCGTCCCGGTGCCCGCGCAGCAGCTCGTGGAACGCGAACAGGATCTCGACGCGCCGCGACAGGCCCGTCCGGGACCAGCCCGGGAAAGCCGCGACCGCCGCTGCGACGGCCGCGTCCACGTCGGCCGGCGAGGCGAGGGCCACGCGCCCCGTGACGCGTCCCGTCGCCGGGTCGTGGACGGTTCCGTACCGTTGCGCCTCGTCCACGCGGCGGCCACCGACGACGTGTCCGATCACCCCTGGGGTCTGCTCGGGGGTGCTGCTCGTCATGCTGGCCTCCCTCCCGGGTACGGCACGCAGGGCGGCGGCCCGGGTCGTCGACGACTGAGTCTCAGTGTGGCACGAGGACGCCATTCGTGTGAGGTCGATCACACCGCTCGGGGTCTGCCCGGGTGAAGCGTGCTGGAGCGCCGCGCCGCCGTGCGTGCCGCTGTCGTCGCGCCACCGGGCCCGGGTACGGTCGGGCCGTGACCGACGAGCACCGCACGAGCAGCCACGACCCGGGCGACGGCCGAGCCCCGACAGGGCCTCTCCCTCCCGGACCGGACCCCGCTCCCGCACGGCCGATGACCCGCGCCGAGCGACGCGCTGCCGAGCAGGCCGCCCTGGAGCGCCAGGCGGGCACGTCGTGGCGCTCACCGACCCCCACCGGCGCGCTGCCCACCGCACGCCCGGCGACAGCGGCGCTGCCCACCACGACCGGTGCCACGGCCTGGGAACGGGTCGAGGTGTCGGCCGAGCCGTCACCGCCGCCCTCGGCCTGGCGCGAGCGCGCAGCACGCTTCGCCCCGACCCTTGCACCGGCACCGGCACCGGCACCGGGCACCGACGCGCCAGCAGTCCAGGCAGCCCCGGCCGGACCCGACGCACCGTCCCCGACGAGGCCCGTCGGGGCCTCTCGCGAGGTCGAGGACCCTTCTGAGGGAGCCTCGTCGCACACCCAGCCGACGCTCACCCTGACGGGGCCCCCGCCCAGCACCGAGGGCAGCGTCCCCACCGCCGCAGTCAGCTCCTCGACGCCGTTCCCGACCCGTCGCCAGATCTCCCACGCGGCCCGGCACGTGACGCGCCTCGGGCGCGGAAACGCAGCCCGCCTCCTCCTGCTCACCGTGGTCACGGCGATCGCGGTCGAGATGATCCGGGCGAGCGGCCCGCTGCTGGACCGCGCCTTCGCCTCCGGCGTGACCATCGCGGCCGGGACGGCCCTGATCACCTACGCGGCTCCCGCGCTCGCCGTGACGATCATCGCCGCGCGGCTGCCGATCTCGGGGCGGGTCACGCTCGGAGCGGTCCTCGCCCTGGTCGGTTGGCGGCTGGGTCTGCAGGGGCTCGGGGTCGCCGGCGGCGCGGACGGCGTGCTCGGGTCGGCCCGCTACGGGCTGGGGCTCGGGGGCACCGCGCTCGCGGTCGCCACGCTCGTCATCGTGGCCGCGTTCGTGAGCGGTGTCCGTCCGGTCCCCGCCGACGACTCCCCCGAGCGGGTCGCGGGTGCCTGGACACCGCTCGCGAACGGCCGGATGGTCGCGCTGGGCGTCTCGCTGGGGGTGCTGGGCGCCGCGGGGGTGAGCCTGCTCCACGGGACGTGGGACGCGTACTGGCGCACGGGGCTGCTCTCCTGGGTGGCTCCCCTCGCGCTCGGCGGCATGGCGGTCGTCTCGGCGTGGCTGCTGCGCCGCGACACCGCCGCCCCCGGGGCCCGCGGGTTCTGGGTGCTCGGTCCGTACCTGGCACTGGGTGTCCTGGTGTTCGGCAACCCGGCCTTCATCGCCTCCCAGACGGGCCTCCCGCTGTCGGTGGCCGCGGGTGCCGTCGCGACGATGGCCCTCATGGTCGGGTTGACCACCGTTCGAGGCACGGCTCGGTCGAGCCGCCCCGGGGGCAACGCCCTCCTGTCGGCACTGGGACGGTGCGCCGACCTCGTGGCCCTCCTCGCCTTCGCCCTCGTGGTCTTCGCGCTGCCCGGCCGGACCGAGGTGCTCGACGGCCTGCTCTCCTGGGCGCTCCTGGTGTGCATCGTCGGCCTCGCCGTCGCCGCGACCGACGCCGTGGTGCACGCCCTCACCCGCCCCGCCCAGGACATCGGCTGGTTGCGACTGGCCGGGGCGAGCACCGCCGTCGGGCTGGGGCTCATCCTCCCGCTCCTGGTCTACCAGCTCGACTACGACGTCCCGCTGCCCGTGCCCAACGCCGTCGTGCCGGTCCTGGTCGCGCTCGCGATCGGGGCCGCGGGTCTGCGCCGCACCCGCCCCCTGCCGCAGGCCGCCGCGGGCACCGCAGCGGCAGCGCGCGTCGCTCCGCCGAGCGTGCGGGTCGCCCTGCCCGTCGTCGCCGCGGTCGCCGTGCTGGCCGCGGGCGGCGCTGCCGTGCAGCTCGTCGACCTGCCGACGGGCACGTCGGGCAGCCCGACGGCTGGCGCCGAGCCGGGACTCGTCGTCCTCGACTGGAACCTGCACTACGGCGTCAGCGCGACGCCGTCGGTCGAGCTCGACGACGTCGCCGCGACCATCCGTGACTCGGGCGCCCAGGTCGTGACGCTCCAGGAGGTCTCGCGCGGCTGGGTGCTGGGCGGCGGCGTCGACATGGCGAGCTACCTCGCGCGCGCGACCGACATGGAGGTCGCCTTCGTCGGGGCCGCCGACCGCCAGTTCGGGAACGCGATCCTGTGGGACCCGGCGGCGGTCACCGTGGCCGACGTCTCCCGGGTCGCGCTCCCGTTCGGTGCGGGCCCTCAGCACCGCTCGGCGATCTCGGCGACCGTGGCCCCGCGGGCAGGGACGGAGACCGCGTGGGCCGGCGGTGTGCGCGTGACCTCGGTGCACCTGCAGCACCGCGAGCAGAGCACGCCGACCCGGCTCGACCAGCTCGACGCACTGTTCGCCGCCGAACCGGTCGACGGGACGTACCTGCTCGCGGGGGACTTCAACGCCGAGCCGGACTGGGAGGAGATCACCCTCGTCGAGGCGCAGGGCCTGGTCAGCGGGCAGGACACGGCGGGCAACCCCGACGACCTCACGTCGCCGGCCGACGCACCGCGCCACCGCATCGACTGGATGTTCGGGTCGGGCATGACCTTCGAGCGCTTCAGGGTCCTGGACGACGTCTCGTCCGACCACCGCCCGCTCGTGACCGTGGTGCGACCCGGGCAGGAGCCGGAGCCCGCCCCGGCCGGGTAGCGGGCGGCAACGCTCGACGCCGCTGCCCGTGCCGGCCGGGCGCCGTCGGCCCCGCTGGCCGCCGCTGCCCGCGCCTCAGTCCTCGCGGTGGTGCAGCATGCGCGCGACCTCGGCGATCGACCCGGACAGCGACGGGTAGACCGTGAAGGCCTCCGCGACGTCGTCGACCGTGAGGCGGTGCGCGACCGCGAGAGTGATGGGGAAGATGAGCTCGCTCGCGCGCGGGGCCACGACGACGCCGCCCAGGACGACGCTCGCCTCGGGGTGCGCGAACAGCTTGACGAACCCGTCGCGCATGCCGAGCATCTTGGCGCGCGGGTTGCGGGCCAGCGGGAGCGTCGTGGTCACGTACCTCGACCCCTGCTCCTTGAGCTTCTCCTCGCTGTACCCGACCGTCGCGATCTCGGGGGCCGTGAAGATGTTCGCGGCGACCGTGCGCAGCTTGATGGGGCTCACGGCGTCGCCCAGGGCGTGCGACATGGCCACGCGGCCCTGCATCGCCGCGACCGAGGCGAGCGGCAGGATGCCCGTGCAGTCACCGGCCGCGTAGATGCCGCGCACCGAGGTGCGGGAGACCTTGTCGACCTGCACGTGGCCGCTCGGGGTCAGCCGCACGCCGGCCTCCTCGAGGCCGATGCCCGCGGTCGAGGGGATGGACCCGACGGCCAGCAGCACGTGCGAGCCCTTGACCACGCGACCGTCGGCGAGCGTGACCTCGACGCCCTCGTCGGTGCGCACGGCGGCCTCGGCGCGCGTGCGCGACATGACCGTCATGCCGCGCGAGCGGAAGACGCCCTCGATGAGCTCGGCCGCGTCGGCGTCCTCGCCCGGCAGCACGCGGTCGCGGCTCGAGACGAGCACGACGTCGGAGCCCAGCGCGTTGTAGGCGCCCGCGAACTCGGCGCCCGTGACGCCCGAGCCCACGACGATCAGGCGCTCGGGGAGCTCCTTGAGGTTGTAGAGCTGGGTCCACGTGAGGATGCGCTCCCCGTCGGGGATCGCGGTCGGCAGGACGCGGGGGGTCGCGCCGAGCGCGAGCAGGATCACGTCGGCGTCGACCGGGACCTCGGCCCCGTCCTCCTGGAGCGTGACGTGCACGCGGGACGGGCCCTCGAGGCGCCCCTGCCCGATCAGGACGCGCACGCCCTCGCGCTCGAGGCGGGCGTGGATGTCGGCGGACTGCGCGGCCGCGAGCGCCATGACGCGGGTGTTGACGGCGTCGAGGTCGACCATGTGGCGGCGCATCGCGGGGTGCGCGGCCTTGACCGTGTCGACGGGGAGGCGGATACCGAGGTCGGCGGCACGGTCGGCGATCGTCATCCAGTCGGCCGTCGCGATGAGGGTCTTGGACGGCACCACGTCGGTGAGCACGGCGGCGCCGCCCAACCCCTGGCGCTCGACGACGGTGACGTCGGCACCGAGCCGACGGGCGACGAGCGCCGCCTCGTAGCCTCCGGGTCCACCGCCCAGGATCACGATGCGGGTGGCCTGCAGGTCGGGGTTCTCGTTCGTCACGGGTGCCATTCTGTCAGCATCCGAGGTGCGTTCGTGTCAGCATGCGGACACCGCGACCCGATGAGGCGAGGACGGGCGTTCCGCGCGGCGCTGCGCCCCAGAACGGATAGCCTCGTCCTATGACGACGACCTTGTCTCTCGACGACCCCACGACCGACCCGTTCCTCGTGGCCCGCGCCGCTGCGGACCACATCGCCGAAGCCACCGGGATCGAGGGCCACGACGTCGCCCTCGTGCTCGGGTCGGGCTGGGGCGGGGCGGCAGAGCTCCTGGGCGACGTCGTCGCGGAGATCCCCACGAACGAGATCCCCGGGTTCTCCAAGCCTGCCGTCGCCGGCCACGTCGCGACGACGCGCTCGATCCGCATCGAGCGCGCCGACGGCTCGGTCCGCCACGCGCTCGTGCTCGGCTCGCGCACCCACCTGTACGAGGGCAAGGGCGTGCGGCACGTCGTGCACGGCGTGCGGACCGCGGCGGCGACCGGCGCGCAGACCGTCATCCTCACCAACGGGTGCGGCGGCCTGAACCTCGACCACGGCCCGGGCACCCCGGTCCTCATCCGTGATCACCTCAACCTCACCGCGACGTCGCCCCTGGAGGGCGCGACGTTCGTCGACCTGACGGACCTCTACTCCCCGCGCCTGCGGGACCTGGCCCGGTCGGTCGACGGCTCGCTCGGCGAGGGCGTGTACGCCCAGTTCCCCGGACCGCACTACGAGACCCCGGCCGAGGTGCGCATGGCGGGCATCCTGGGGGCGGACCTGGTCGGCATGTCGACCACGCTCGAGGCCATCGCCGCGCGTCACGCGGGGCTCGAGGTGCTGGGCATCTCGTTGGTCACGAACCTCGCCGCGGGCATCAGCCCGACGCCGCTCTCGCACGGCGAGGTCATCGAGGCCGGCCAGGCGGCCGGCCCCCGGATCAGCTCCCTGCTCGCCGAGATCGCGAAGCTGGTGTGACATGACGAACCCCCACGACTCCCTCGACGTGGACGACCCCGGCTACGAGGCCGGGCAGGGCCACGCGTCCTTCCTGGCGCAGGTCGAGGCCTGGATCGAGGCGGACCCCGAGCCGCGCGACCAGGCCGAGCTGCGCACGCTCCTCGCGGAGGCCGACTCCCCCGACCCGCGCGACCACGAGGTGCGCGCCCGGGCACGAGCCGAGCTGCGTGACCGCTTCGTGGGCACTCTCCAGTTCGGCACCGCGGGCCTGCGCGGGGAGATGGCGGCGGGCCCCAACCGGATGAACCGTGCGGTCGTGATCCGGGCCGCTGCGGGCCTCGCGTCGTTCCTGCGCGACGCCCTGCCGGGGCAGACGCCGCGTGTCGTCATCGGGTACGACGCCCGTCACCACTCGCACACGTTCGCGCTCGACAGCGCCGCGGTGTTCACGGCCGCGGGCGTCGAGGCGTCGATCCTGCCGTCCGCGCTCCCGACGCCCGTGCTCGCCTACGCGGTGCGCCACCTGGGCGCCGACGCGGGCGTCATGGTGACCGCGAGCCACAACCCTCCGGCCGACAACGGCTACAAGGTGTACCTCGGCGGCCGCGTGGTCACGGACTCGGGCCAGGGGGCGCAGATCGTGCCCCCGTACGACGCCGAGATCGCGGCCGCGATCGACCGCTCCCCCGTGGCCGCGCAGGTTCCCCGCGCGACCGACGGCTGGACGGTCCTGGGGCGCGACCTGGCGCTCGGCTACGTCGAGTCCGTGGGCAGGTTGTCCGACGGCGCCGCTCGCGACCTGCGCATCGTCGCCACCCCGCTGCACGGAGTGGGCGGCGAGGTGCTCAACCGGGTCCTCGAGGACGCGGGGTTCACCGACGTCATCAGCGTCGCCGAGCAGTTCGAGGCGAACCCGCTGTTCCCGACCGTCGCCTTCCCCAACCCCGAGGAGCCCGGCGCGATCGACCTCGCGCTCGCGTACGCGCAGGACGCCAAGGCGGACCTCGTCATCGCGAACGACCCCGACGCGGACCGGTGCGCCCTGGCGGTGTACGACCCGCGCGTCGGGACGTACCAGGGGGCCGAGACCGCCCGGTCGAACGGGTGGCGCATGCTGCACGGCGACGAGGTGGGATCGCTGCTCGGCGAGGAGATCGGCCGACGGGCGGCACACGACGGGCGCGTCCGCGCCGATCACGGGACCCCGTTCTTCGCGAGCTCGATCGTGTCCTCGCGGCTGCTGCGCAAGATCGCCGACAGCCACGGGCTGGGTTACTCCGCGACGCTCACGGGGTTCAAGTGGATCTCGCGCGTCGACGGCCTGGTCTACGGCTACGAGGAGGCGCTCGGCTACTGCGTCGACCCGCAGGTCGTGCGGGACAAGGACGGCATCAGCGCCGCCCTGCTCCTGGCCCAGCTCGCGAACCGCCTCAAGGCCGAGGGGCGCACGCTCGTCGACGCGCTCGACGACCTGGCCCGTGCTCACGGTCTGCACGTGACCGACCAGCTCTCGGCCCGGTTCACCGACCTCGACCAGATCCCGGCGGCCATGTCCCGGCTGCGGGCGGCGCCTCCGCGCACGCTCGCGGGCTCGGGGGTCAGCGACGTCGTCGACCTGTCCGAGGGTCTGGACGGGCTGCCGCCGACCGACGGCGTCCGGCTGCTGTCCGCGGACGGCACCCGGGTCATCGTCCGCCCCAGCGGCACCGAGCCCAAGGTCAAGTGCTACCTCGAGGTGATCGTCCCGGTCGCGCCCGACGCGAGCTACGACGACCTCACGGCCGCCCGCGCCTTCGCCCGGACACGCCTCGACCACGTGCGCCAGGACGTCGCGGCCGCGCTCGGCATCTGACGGCGCAGGCGCCCGGCGCCGCGACCCCGTGACGACGAGGGCCGTCGCCCCCTCCGCGAGGAGCGGGCGACGGCCTTCGTCGTGCGCGGCGGGCCCGCCCGGCCGTCAGCCGAGCGCGACCGTCGTGCCGCCCGACATGAACGAGTCGTGCAGCTCGACGCTCGCCGGCACCGCGTCGGCAGGCACGTCGAACACCACGACGCCCTGGATCGAGTTCCCGGGGTTGATGTCGTTGAGGAAGCTGTTGGCGTCCCCGAGGTAGATCCCGGCCGTCGAGTCGGCCGAGTGCTCGCGTCCCTGGGTGTCGAACAACTTCTGCGAGCTCGCGTCGAACATCTGGGCAGCGTCCCCGATGTTCGTCACCGTGACGTGCACCAGGACGAACTGCCCCTGCGCGTCCACGCTCAGGAACTCGTCGCCCACGTTCGTGACCCCCGGCTCGACGGCCGTGACCGTGAACTCGAGCTTCCCGTCGCGCACCGCCGTGCCGAGGCCAGGGACGGTCTCCTCGGGGGCTGCGGCGGCCGGAGCCTGCGCACCGCCCGCCGTGTCCGCGGTGCCGGCCGTCCCCGTGGTCGTGTCACCGCCGCCGAGGCTCGAGGCGACCGACACGACGACGATCAGCGCGACGATCGCCAGGAAGACCGTGAGGACCTTGTGCCGGGCGAAGAACGACTTCCGCGGGGCGGGCTCCGGCTGCCCCCGGTAGGGCTGCCCGGGGTAGGGCTGGCCCGGGTGCTGCTGCGGGGCGTGCGGCTGGTGCGGGTACTGCTGGACGGGCGGCTGCTGCGCAGGGTCGTTGCTCATGGGAGGGCCTCTCGTGGTTCCGGATCGGTACGGGACCACTTCATCGCCTCACGCCGCGCGGGCGCGTCGGCGGAACGGCTACGGCCTGCGCACCGAAAGTCGTACACGCGGACGGGGCCGCCGACCTGGTCGGTGGACCACGCCGTCGGCGGTGTTCCCTACGCTGGGTCCGTGACCACCCCGTACCCACCCCCGGGCTCCTCCTGGCCCCGTGCGACGCCGCCGCGCGGCGGGCCCGTGCCGCCGAGCCCGCCCGGCGCGGTCCCCGACCGCCCGACCGCCGGGCGTCGGTGGTGGTCGAGGGTCGCGACGGTCTGGATCGTGGTCGCCTCCTTCGTCGCCTCGACGCTGTGCATCGCCTTCGCGGGGTCGGCGGGAGGGATGGTCGACGGCGCCGCCCCCAGCGGAGGCACGGTGCTCTGGGTCGCCCTCGGCTGGATGTACGCGCTCGGCGTCGCGACCCTCCTCGTCTTCCGGCGCCGCTACCCCGTCGCGGTGTGCCTGGTCGCGTGCGCGGGCGCGCTGGTCTTCCCGCTCGACGCGGTCGGGGCGCTCGTCGCGCTGTCCTGGGTGATCTCGTCGCGCCCGGCCCGGCAGGGCTGGATCCTCGGCGTGCTCACCGCCCTCGCGACGACGGTCGCCCTCGGGCGGGACCTGCTCCGTGCGCCCGAGCAGCAGATCTTCTCGTTCACCCCCACGGGTTCCCAGACGCCCGTGGGCGCGGCGGCCTGGGTCTACGTGGTGCTGCTCGTCGCGGGTCTCGCGCTCTCGGTCAGCGTGGGCTGGGCCCGCCGGGCTCACTACCAGGTCGGTCGCTTCCGGGGCGAGGTGCAGCGCCACGAGGTCGTGGCCGAGCACCTGCGCGACGAGGTCGCCCGGCAGGACGCCGAGGCCGAGAGGCTGCGGGACGAGGTGACCCGGCAGCAGGAGGAGGTGGCCCGCCAGCAGGAACGGCACCTGATCGCCCGCGAGGTGCACGACACGCTCGCCCACAGCCTCTCGCTCGTCTCGTTGCACTCGGGGGTGCTCGAGGTGTCGGTCCCCGAGGAGGACGGGCAGCTGCGCGACGCGGCCAAGGTGGTCCGCGAGAACGCTCACCGGTCGCTCGAGGACCTCCGGGACCTGATCGAGATCCTGCGCGATCCGGACGGGCTGGCCCAGCGCCAGGCCCGACGCGCGGGCGGGACGTTGGCGGACCTGTCGGCACTGCTCGCCACGACGCGGGCCGCAGGCACGCGCCTGGTCGCGACCGTGGTCTTCGACGACGCCTCGTCGGTCGGCCCGCAGGTCGCGCGCGCGACGTACCGAATCCTCCAGGAGTCGCTGACCAACGTGCACAAGCACGCGCCGGGGAGCGAGGTCCTCATCGATCTCGGCGGTACCCCGGCGAGCGGTGTGAGCCTGCGCGTCACCAACGTGCTCCCGGAGTCGCCGGGCCCGCGAGCACCCGGGAGCCGCGCGGGGGTCACGGGCATCGCCGAGCGGGTCAAGCTGCTCGGGGGACGGTCGACGGTCGGGCCGCGAGACGGCAGCTTCGTCGTCGAGGTGTGGCTGCCGTGGGTCAGCGACGTCGTCGACCTCGGTGAACCGCCGCCCGCCACGGCGGGTCGCCGGCCCTGACCGCACGCCGCACGCGTGCGGTCCTCCCTCACAGGCGCACGAGTCCCCGCCCGTGCGGGTCCGCCCGCGCGACCGGGACGTCGTCCACGGTGAGCACGGTCCTGCCGTCGTGCACCAGACCGGCGGAGGACTCCAGCACCAGGGACCCTTCGTTGGAGATCCATGTCCCGTCGAGCCCGCGCATGCGCTCGACGAACCTCTGTCGAGGCGCGGGCTCGACGTACGTGAGCACCGAGCTGTGGAAGACCACCAGGTGCGCGTCCGGGGGCGCGGACCCCAGGAGCGCGTCGAGGTCGTCGAGGAGATCTCCGCGGACGAGGTGCGGGGGCTCGGTGGCCACCAGTGCGCACGCGGCCTCGAGGCGCTCGCGACGGTCGTGGTGCTCGGGCCACACGAGGGCCCGCAACCACGCGACGTCGTCGGGATCGCGGACGTCGAGCGGGTTGAGGTCGATGCCCGCTCGCCACACCACGTCGGGCAGCCGCGTCGGCGCCGCGCTCTCGTCGTCGATCCTGCACTCGATCACCACGGGCGAGGGACCCGGGACGGGGTCGAGCGTGACGACGCCGTCCGGCGTGCGGTAGCGGTAGGAGTACCGGTCCGGGTAGAGGCACAGTCCTGCGGACGCGCCGACCTCGACGAGCGCGAGCGGGCCCTCGAGGCGGGCCAGCTCGGGCAGGAGGACTGCGCAGCGCGCCGCTTCGTTGGTCTGGGTGGAACGGGCGAGCACGATGTCCACGACGTCGGACCAGTGCTGGACGAGCCACGGGCGGAACCGCTGGTAGACGTCGAGCGGGGCGCCCGCCGTCCGGGCCGCGGCGAAGACGAGGTTGGGCTGCCGCTTGCGGGCGGGCAGGGCCTCGATGAGGGCGAGCACCTGGTCGTCGCCCGCGATCGCGCGCGCCCATCCCTCGTACGACGGGGACGACCCGCGCGTCTCGATGTCGGCCCACCGCACGTATGCCTCCGCCAGCGACGTCATGCGCCCAGAGCGTAGCCGACCCGGCGCACGCCGCAGGCCCGCCCGGGCTGCACACGACCGGCGGCCGGCTCGGACGCCGCGGAGGAGGAGGCTGTGGGCGCCACCCCCTACGATCGACGCGTGATCCGAGTCCTCCTGGTCGACGACGACGCGCTCGTCCGTACGGGCCTGCGCCTCATCCTCTCGAGCAACCCCGGCATCGAGGTCGTCGCAGAGGCGACCGACGGCGACGAGACCGTCCCGGCGTTCCTCGCGCACCGTCCTGACGTCGTGCTCATGGACCTGCGCATGGCGCGGGTCCAGGGGGTCGAGGCGACGCGCGCCCTGCGGGCCCTCCCCGATCCCCCGGTCGTGCTGGTCCTGACGAGCTTCGAGAGCGACACCGACGTCCTGGGGGCGCTGGAGTCGGGGGCGGGCGGCTTCCTCCTCAAGGACGCCTCGCCGGACGAGCTCATCGGCGGAGTCCTCGCGGTCGCGGGTGGCGAGTCGGTGCTCGCGCCGCGGGTCGTCCGCTACGTCGTCACGCGGGTCGCGCAGGGGCAGGTGAGCAGCGAGCAGCAGCGTGCCCGCGCGCTCGTCGGTCGGCTCACCGAGCGTGAGCGGGCGGTCGCCCAGGGAGTCGCGGAAGGGCTGAGCAACGCGCAGATCGGCGAGCGGCTCTACTGCGCCGAGGCGACGGTCAAGACGCACCTGAGCCGCGCCATGACCAAGCTCGACCTTCCCAACCGGGTCGCGCTCGCGATCGCGGTCGAGCGCGCCCGCTGAGCACACCGCTCAGCGCGTCCGCTGCGGCCGCCGTCGGCTCGGCGCTGAGGAACCGTCAGGTGTGGAGCGCGGGCTCCTCGTCGAGCGCGACGGCGGCCTTCCAGTCGGCCTTCTCGGCGCGCCACCCCTCTTCGGTGCGCCCGCGACGCCAGTAGCCGGACGCGGAGAGCGCCGTGACGGGCACGCCGCGCTCGAGGCGCAGGTGGCGGCGCAGCGTGCGCACGAACCCGGCGTCGCCGTGCAGGAACACCTGGGGCTGCCCGGGCAGGAACGTGAGCGCCTCGACGGCCTCGACGAGGACCTCGCCGGGCGCTCGGTCCGGGTGGGCGTCCCGGTGGACCCAGCGCAGGTCGAGGTCCCCGGGCGACGTGAGGGTCTGCTCCTCCGCTGCCGAGGCGACCTCGACGACCGCGAGGACGGGTGCGCCGTCGGGCACGGCCTCGAGGGCCGCCGCGATGGCGGGCAGGGCGCTCTCGTCGCCCACGAGCAGGTGCCAGTCGTAGCCGCCCGACGGCGCGTAGTCGCCACCGGGGCCGAAGAAGGACATCGTGTCGCCAGGCTGGGCGGCGGACGCCCAGGGGCCCGCGAGGCCCTCGTCGCCGTGCGCGACGAAGTCGATGGCCAGCTCGTGCGCCGCGGGGTCCCACGAGCGGATCGTGTAGGTGCGCATCGGGACGCGTCCCTCGGGGCCGGCCGCGGCCGGGAAGAGCAGCTTGACGTAGCGGTCGGTGTGCGGGCCGGGGTCGAAGCCGTCGAGCCCCTCTCCCCCGAGGACCACACGGATCATGTGCGGCGTGAGGCGCTCGGTGCGCACGACCACGGCGTGGGTCGCGACGCGCTCGGGCTTGCGGGGGGCAGGGTCGGTCATACGGTCCTCCAGGGTGCGCTCCGCCCGCGATGACGAAGTGAGGCTAGCCTAACCCCGGATGCACCGAGGGGTGACCGCCCGTCCAGGCTCGGCCACCCCTCGATCCGTGAGAACAGGTCAGTAACCCCCCGCGCCGCCCTCGGCCGGCTCGACCCCGTCGAAGCCTGCGAGCACCGCGGCGGTGCCCGACAGGCCCAGGCGCGTCGCACCGTGCTCGATCATGGCGAGCGCGTCGGCGAGCGTCCGCACGCCCCCCGAGGCCTTGACCCCGAGGCGTCCGCCGACCGTCTCGGCCATGATGGACACCGCGTGCGTCGAGGCGCCGCCGGCCGGGTGGAAGCCCGTGGAGGTCTTGACGAAGTCGGCACCGGCGGCCTCCGAGGCGCGGCACGCCTCGACGATCTCGTGGTCCGTCAGCGCGGCGGACTCGATGATGACCTTGAGGACCTTGGGGGCAGGGACTGCGGCCCGGACGGCCGCGATGTCGGACCGGACGTACGCCCAGTCGCCTGCCTTGGCCGCACCCAGGTCGATGACCATGTCGACCTCGTCCGCGCCGTCGGCGATCGAGCGGGCCGCCTCGGCGGCCTTGACCTCGCTGTGGTGCGTCCCGGACGGGAACCCGCACACGGTCGCGATCTTCAGGCCCTTGCCGTCGAGCGGCAGGACCGAGGGCGAGACGCACACCGAGTAGACGCCGAGCGCGACGCCCTCGTCGACGAGCGCCTCGAAGTCCGCGCGGGTGGCCTCGGGCTTGAGCAGGGTGTGGTCGACGAACTGCGCGAGGGCCGCGCGGTCCAGCGGGGACGTGCCGGGGGTGCTCACAGCTGTGCTCCTTGGATCTCCTGGTAACCGGGAAGGATGACGTCGTCGATGAGCGCGCGCCGCTCGTCGTGGTGGATGAAGGCGCTCCACGCGGCCGTGGCCGTGACGTCGTAGAGGTCCTCGAGCGTCCAGCCGGCCTGCTCGACGAGCAGCGTCATCTCGTGGGTCATGGACGTGCCCGACATGAGGCGGTTGTCCGTGTTGAGCGTGACCGCGAAGTCGAGCTCCTTGAGCCGCGTGATGGGGTGCGCCGCGATCGAGGTCGCCGCCGCACCGGTCTGCAGGTTCGAGACGGGGCACAGCTCGAGGGGGATCTGGTGGTCGCGGACCCAGTGGGCGAGCTGCCCCAGGGCCGCGGTGCCGTGGTGCTCGTCGAACGAGATGTCCTCGATGAGGCGCACACCGTGCCCGACGCGCGAGGCCTGGCCCAGGTGGACGGCCTCGGCGATCGACGAGACGCCCGAGGCCTCGCCCGCGTGGATCGTCACGGGGAAGTTCTGGTCCGCGAGGTACTGCCACACGCCCGGGAAGCGCGAGGGCGGGAAGCCGTCCTCGGCGCCCGCGATGTCGAACCCGACGACGCCGTTGCCCCGGTTGGCCACGGCGAGCTCGGCGATCTCCTGCCAACGGTCGGCGTGCCGCATCGCGGTCACGAGCTGGCCGACACGGATCGTGCGACCCTGCGCCGCCACGAGGGCGACGCCCTCCTCGAGCCCGGCCTGGACCGCGTCGACCGTGTCCTGCAGGCTCAGGCCGGCGCGCAGGTGCTGCTCGGGGGCCCACCGCTGCTCGGCGTACACGACGCCGTCGGCGGCGAGGTCCAGGACGGACTCGCGCGCGACCCGCACGAGCGCGTCGCGCGTCTGCATCACGGCGATCGTGTGGTCGAAGGTCTCGAGGTAGCGCACGAGCGAGCCCGAGTCGGCCGACTCGACGAACCAGGCGCCCAGCGCGTCGGCGTCGGTCGCGGGCAGGTCGTGCCCGATCTCGGCGGCGAGCTCGATGATCGTCTGGGGCCGAAGCCCACCGTCGAGGTGGTCGTGCAGGACGACCTTGGGGAGCGCGGCGATCGCCGCGACGGTCTCGCTCACGGAGGAGGGTGTGGAGGTCATGGGCTCACGCTACCGGGCGCGGGGCGGGCGCACGCGACAACGGCCCGGTCCCAGGTCACGGGTGCATCACGGGTGCGTCACGCCGGGCTCCTGCCTGCCTTCACTCCCCGTCGGCGTCCGCGTCCTCGCCGAGGGGCACCACGGACGCCTGCTCGACGACGTCGGCCTCGTCCGCCGCGCCGTCGAGGTCGGGGCGCGGCGTCCGGGGGCTGTAGTCCTCCACGTCGTCCGTGTCGCCAGGGGCGTCCGGGGGCGTCAGCTCCTCCTCGACCAGGTTCTTCGGGGCATCGTCGTCGGGCGTGACCAGGCCTGCGTCCCGCCAGGAATCGGTACCGGGGACCGTGCTCATGGTGAGCTCCTCTCGTCTCTCCCCATCGTCACCCGACGCGGCGCGACCCGCCAGCCCGTCCGGCGGGCAGGACCGCCCAGGTGACGTGCGACCACCCACCGAGCGCGCGTCGCACGCCCTTGCCGGGCTCGCCGTCCTCACCGACCCCCGCGAGCAGGTCCGCGACACGCAGCCGGTGCAGCGTCCCGGAGGACGGTTCGTAGACCGCGCACCAGCGTCCGCCGAACGCCGAGGCGGCGTCCTCCTGCGGCTCCTGCGGGCCGCTCACGCCCGCGAGCAGCACGACGTGACGCGGCACGGCGGTCGACCACCCCGTCCCGACGTCCCCGCCCGTGTACAGCGGCACGGGCACGCCGGCGGCGGCCGAGCGCAGCGCGCTCGCGAGCACGGGGTCGCGCTCGCCGTCGCCGACGATCCGGTGGGCGAAGCGGACGTCGGCGTAGCGGGCGTCGCGCGCGGCGGTCCAGGGCGGCGTGCCGAGCGCCCCCGGCCAGGGCAGGGGGCCGAGCGCGGCGTGCGTCGTGCGGGCCTTCAGGACGCGCTGGAGCGCCGCGAACCGGCCCGACGACGTCGCGAGCTCTCTGGCGGTCGCGCCGCCCTGGCCCTCGCTCACCACGTGCGTCGACGCCCCCTGCGAGACGTCCGTGCCCGCGACGAGCCACAGCGCCACCACGGGGTCGCCCGCTGCTGCGAGGACCGCGAGCACCGCCGAGCCGCACGTCGTCTGGTCGACCTGGACCGCGCGGGCGCTGCCCAGCACGAGCGGCTCGCCGAAGCGGGCGTCGGGCCCAGCAGGGGGCGAGGCCGGTCCCCCCGCCACCTCTCCGTGCGCCGGGTCGGGCGCGGCCCGACGCAGCGGGTCGAGCACGTGCGCCCGCTCCCACGGGCGCAGCGTCCCGAGCGCGTCGACCAGGCGGTCGGCGACCTGCTCGGGGTGACCTGCGCGGCGGGCGAGCCGACGGACCGTGGGTGCGGCGCCGTCGGGCCCGGGGGCGCCGTAGCGTCCCGACGGCGGCGCAGGCGGCAACGGCCCGCGCCCCGCTCCCAGAGCACGCAGGACCCGGGTCAGATGGAGGTCGGCGACGATCATGCCGACAGCCTGCCATCCCCTCCGGCCCACCGACGACCCGCTCTCACAGCAGGCTCACGACCGCGCTCGCCGCACCGAGGAACCCGAGGACGCCCACGAGCGTCGCGACCCGCACGAGGAATCCCCAGGAGCGCAACCGGCCGTCCTTGGGCAGGCCGCCCGACGGAGGCCGCAGGACGGCGGGCACCAGGGTCGTGACCGCGAGGGCGCCCGCGAGCACGGACAGGACGGGCTGCCCCACCCGCAGGTTCACCGCGGCCAGCAGGACCGACCCGATCACGACGCCGAGGACCGTGCGCTGCCACGCGAGGGCGGTGCGCTCGGGCTGCAGGCCGGGGTCGCGGGCCGCGGAGGTCACGTCCGCCAGACCTCGGTGACCGCGTACCCGGCCACGAGCAGCGCGAGGACGAGCACGCCCGCGACGAGCACGGGCAGCCCCGTCGGCGCGGGCAACGGTTCGCCGCGGCGCATGGCCCGTTCGTTGCGTCGCCACGCGAGCAGCGCGTAGGCCGCGAAGCCTGCCCCCGCGAGGCATGCGACCGCCGCGATCACGTCGACGAAGCCGGACATGCTCGCGAGCGACGCGAACGACGTGAGCGCGACACCGCCCGCGACGAGACCGAGCCCCGTCCGCACCCACGCCAGCGCGGTGCGCTCGTTGGCCAGGCTGAAGCGGATGTCGGGCTCCTCCCCCACGCCGTAGACCGAGCGCGGGCGACGGTCGTCGGGCGGGGGCGCCCCCGGGCCACGCGTCGCCGCGTCGTCCGAGGGCTCCCCCGCCTGCGCCGTCATCTCAGCTCAGGCGGTCGAGGATCAGGGCCGGGGTCTCGACGACCGTGCCCGGGTCCGCGACGCCCCACGCCCCGTCGAGGGCCTCGACCGCGCGGTCGAAACGCTCGGGGGTGTCGGTGTGCAGGGTCAGCAGGTGCTGGCCCTTGGTCACGACGTCGCCCGGCTTGACGTGGATCTCGACACCGGCCCCCGCCTGCACGGGGTCCTCCTTGCGGGCCCGGCCCGCCCCCAGGCGCCAGGCCGCGACCCCGACGCCGAACGCGTCGAGGTGCGAGAGCACGCCGTCGCGGTCCGCGACCACGTGCTCCTTCTCGCGTGCCACGGGCAGCGGCGCACGGGCGTCGCCGCCCTGCTCCGCGATCATCTCGCGCCACTTGTCCATGGCCCGGCCGTTGGACAGCGCGTGCCGGACCTCCTCCTCCGGGACGGGCTTGCCGGCGGCGGAGAGCATCTCGACCGCGAGCGCGACCGTGAGGTCCACGACGTCGCGCGGGCCACCGCCCGAGAGCACCTCGAGGGTCTCGCGGACCTCGAGCGCGTTGCCCGCCGTCAGGCCGAGCGGCGTCGACATGTCGGTCAGGAGCGCGACCGTGCGCACACCCGCGTCGGTGCCCAGGTCCACCATGGTGCGCGCGAGCTCGCGCGCCTGGTCGAGATCCTTCATGAACGCCCCGGAACCCACCTTGACGTCCAGGACCAGCGCGCCCGTGCCCTCGGCGATCTTCTTGCTCATGATCGACGACGCGATGAGCGGGATCGCCTCGACCGTGGCCGTGACGTCGCGCAGCGCGTAGAGCTTGCGGTCCGCGGGCGCCAGCCCGGAGCCCGCCTGGCAGATGACCGCACCCACGTGCTCGAGCTGGTGCATCATCTGCTCGTTGGTCAGCGCAGCACGCCAGCCCGGGATCGACTCGAGCTTGTCGAGCGTGCCTCCCGTGTGCCCCAGGCCGCGCCCCGAGAGCTGCGGCACGGCCACGCCGAAGACCGCGACGAGCGGGGCGAGCGGCAGCGTGATCTTGTCGCCCACGCCACCGGTCGAGTGCTTGTCCGCGGTGGGCCGGGAGAGCTCCGAGAAGTTCATGCGCTCGCCCGAGGCGATCATCGCGGCCGTCCACCGGCCGATCTCCGTGCGGTCCATGCCGTTGAGCAGGATCGCCATGTTGAGGGCAGCCATCTGCTCCTCGGCCACGACGCCACGGGTGTAGGCGTCGATGACCCAGTCGATCTGCTCGGCGGACAGCCGGCCCTTGTCCCGCTTGGTGCGGATGACGTCGACCGCGTCGAACGACTCGGTCGCCTTGTCGGGCAGCGCGCCGGAGGCGCCCGCCGGGATGCTCTTCGTGCTCATGCTCGCTCCACCAGATCCTCGGGCCCGAAAGCGTCGGGCAGCACTTCGCTCATGGGCTTGATGCCACGGGTCGTCTCGACGAGCAGCGTGGGACCGCCGTGCTCCCACAGGAGCTGGCGGCACCGCCCGCACGGCATGAGCGTGTTGCCATGACCGTCGACGCACGCGAACGCCACCAGACGACCGCCCCCGCTCCCGATCAGGTCGCTCACGAGCGAGCACTCGGCGCACAACGTCACGCCGTACGCCGCGTTCTCGATGTTCGCGCCCGTCACCAGACGGCCGTCGTCGACGAACGCCGCCGCCCCGACCCTGAAGGACGAGTACGGCGCGTACGCCTTCTGCATGGCGACCCGTGCGGCGTCGCGCAGCGCCGGCCAGTCGAAGCGGTCCCCCGCGTCGACGGCCGCGCGGTTGCTCTCGCTCACGCCGTCACCCCTTCACGTAGGGCTGACCCGCCGCGGCGGGACCGCGGACGCGGCCGACGAGACCCGCCACGGCGAAGATCGTGACGATGTACGGCAGCATCAGCATGAACTGGTTGGGGATCGGCGTCTCGAGGACACCGAGCACCTGCTGGAGCTTGTCGGCGAAGCCGAAGAGGAGAGCTGCGCCGAGCGCACCCCACGGGGTCCACCGACCCAGGATCATGGCGGCGAGCGCGATGTACCCCTTGCCGGCCGTCATCTCCTGGCCGAACGCCCCCACGGAGCCGATCGTGAAGAACGCGCCACCGAGCCCCGCGACCATGGACCCGAGCAGGACGTTGCGCCACCGCGTGCGGTTGACGTCGATGCCGACCGTGTCGGCCGCCTGCGGGTACTCGCCCACCGAGCGGACACGCAGACCCCACTTGGTGCGGAACAGCGCGATGCTGATCACGATGACCGCGACGTAGAGCAGGTAGACGATGATCGACTGGCGGAACAGCACCGGTCCGACGATCGGGATCTCCGACAGCAGCGGGATCGGGAGCGTCGGCAGGCGCGGCGGGGTGTTGAGCGTGGCCGCGTCGTTCTTGAGCACCGAGCTGAACAGGAAGCTCGTCAGGCCCACGGCGAACACGTTGAGCACCACACCGACGATGATCTGGTTCACGTGGTACTTCACCGTGAACAGTGCGAGCATCGCACCGATGAGCAGGCCCGCGATCGGGGCGGCGACCAGCCCGATGTAGGCGTTGCCCACGACCGAGGCGAGCACCGCGGCGCCGAAGGCCCCCGTCAGGAGCTGACCCTCGATCGCGATGTTGACCACGCCCGCCCGCTCGTTGAGCAGGCCGCCGAGGGCGCCGAACGCGAGCGGGACCGCGAGGAGCAGCGACCCCTGGAGAAGGCTCACGATCGAGGTGCTCTTGTCCGCGACGGCCCACACGAGGAACGTCAGGACCCACAGGACACCGAAGACGGCGACCACCCACCGGCCGACCGGCTGGTCCGCGCGCACCCGGACGTACGCGTAGCCCGCGAGCAGGAGGCACAGGACCGAGAGCACGATCGCGGTCGCCCTGGTCGGGACGGCGACCGGGTCGAACTGGAGCAGGTCAGCCCCGGTAGAGATGCCGAACGTCGTGACCGACCCCGCCGGTCCGAGGAGACCGAACAGGACGAACGAGAGGAGCCCGAAGACGCCCAGGGTGATGGGGAGCTTCCAGCTGCGGGCCGCGGTGACGGTAGCGACCTGGGTAGCAGGTGCAGCCATGGCGGTCATGCGCTGACTCCCTTCATGACGACGGGGTTCGGGGCGGGCAGGCGGAAGATCGCCCGCACGAGCGGCGGCGCCGCGATGAAGAGGACGACGAGCGACTGGATGACCAGGACGATGTTGATCGAGGTCCCGGTCGAGGCCTCCATCGCGCGCCCGCCGACGTTGAGCCCGGCGTACAGGAGTCCGGCGAAGAAGATGCCCAGCGGCTTGGAACGCCCCAGGAGGGCGACGGTGATCGCGTCGAACCCGATCGAGCCCGCGATGCCGCCCGTGAGCGCCTTCTCGGTGCCGAGGATCTGCACGGCACCTGCGAGCCCGGCGAGGGCACCGGAGACGACCATGACGAGGACGAAGGACGACGCGACGCCCATGCCCGCGGTCCGGGCGGCCTGCTGGTTCGAGCCCACGGCCCGGAAGCGGAAGCCCCAGGTCGAGCGCGTCATGAGCCACCACACGAAGACCGCGGCAAGGATCGCGACCAGGAAGCCAGCGTTCAGGCGGAACTGGTCGCCGAGGAGCAGCGGGAGCTGCGCGGTGTCCTTGACCCCGGGGCTCTTGGGCTGGTTCGACCCGGGCCGGGTGAAGGCGCTCGTCGTGAGGAACCACGCCACGAGGTAGAGCGCGACGTAGTTCAGCATGATCGTCACGATCACCTCGTGCGCACCGGTGCGCGCCTTGAGGAAGCCCGCGATGCCGGCCCAGAAGCCACCGGCGAGGATGCCACCCAGCAGGGCGAGCAGCAGGTGCAGCACCGGCGGGAGGTTCCACGCGAAGCCGACGTAGCCGCCGATCGCGGCCCCCATGATGACCTGGCCCTGGGCGCCGATGTTGAACATCCCCGCGCGGAAGCCGACCGCCACGCCGAGCGCGGCGATGATCAGCGGGGTCGAGACCGTCATGGTCTCCGTGAGGGAACGGATGCCGCGCGCGAACGTCGGTGCGTCGTAGTTGTACACCGCTCCGCGGAACATGGCGGCGTAGGCCTCGCTCACGGCCGTCCAGGCCGCACCGAAGAAGTCGGCGGGCTTGGCGAAGAGGTAGCTCGCGGCCGCGGTCACGTCGGGGTCGGTGACGATGATCAGGAGCCCGCCGATGACCAGTGCGAGGACGAACGCCAGGACGGTCACGCCGAACGGGCCGGTCGTGATCTCGCGGAAGGTGGCGGTCCAGCGAGCGGACTCCGAGCCCTCGGGCTGAGGCTTTGCCGCGCCGGCCGGCTCGGGCGCCGGCTCTCCCGTCGGTGGCGGGGCGGGCTGCTGGTCGGTCACTGGGTTGCTCCCGTCGTGTCGGTCTGGTCGTGCACCTGTGCGATGGCCTCGTCGTGCGGGACCCCGGCCATCATGAGGCCGAGCACCTCGCGCGACGTCGTCGGCGGCACCACGCCGACGATCCCTCCCCGATACATCACGGCGATGCGGTCGGCGAGCTCGACGACCTCGTCGAGCTCGGTCGACACGATGATCACGGGCGTGCCGTTGTCGCGCTCCTGCACGATGCGACGGTGCAGGAACTCGATCGAGCCCACGTCGACGCCGCGCGTCGGCTGGCTCGCGATGAACAGCTTGAGCGGCCTCGAGAGCTCGCGCGCCAGCACGACCTTCTGCTGGTTGCCGCCCGAGAGCCGACCGACCTCCTGGCCAGGTCCCTGGGTCCGGATGTCGAACTCCGAGATGCGCTGCTCGGCGTTGCGGCGGATCGCCCCCAGGTCGAGGCCGATGCCCTTGGCGTAGGGCCGCTTGTCGTAGAGGTCGAGCACGAGGTTCTCGGCGACCGAGAAGTCGAGCACGAGCCCGTCGACCTTGCGGTCCTCGGGGACGAAGCCGATCCCGGCGTCGAGCGCCGCGTCGGGCGTCAGTCCCCGCAGCTCCTGCCCGTGCAGGGAGATCGACCCCTCGGCCGAGGGCAGGAGCCCGAGGATCGCCTCGGTGAGCTCGGTCTGCCCGTTGCCCTGCACGCCTGCGACGGCGAGGATCTCGCCCTGCGCGACGGAGAACGACACGTGGTCCACGACCGCCTGCCCGTTCGGCGCGAGGACCGTGAGGTCGGTGACGACGAACGTCTCCTCGCCGGGCTGCGCGGGCGCCTTGTCGAGGCCGAGGGAGACCGCGCGTCCCACCATGAGGGAGGCGAGCTCGCTCTCGGAGGCGGTCGGCTCGGCGGTCCCGACGACGGCGCCCCGGCGGATGACCGTGATGACGTCGGCGACGGCCTTGACCTCGCGCAGCTTGTGCGTGATGAACACGATCGAGGTGCCGGACTCGCGGAGCTGGCGCATGATCTCGATCAGCTCGTCGGTCTCCTGCGGCGTGAGCACCGCGGTGGGCTCGTCGAGGATGAGCACCTTCGCCTCACGAGCGAGAGCCTTGACGATCTCGACGCGCTGCTGGACGCCGACGGGGAGGTCCTCGACGACGGCGTCCGGGTCGAGCCCGAACCCGAACCGCGCGGACAGCTCGCGCACGCGCTTGCGGGCGGCGTCCAGGTCGAGCAGTCCCCCGGCCTTGGTGTCCTCGTGGCCCAGCATGACGTTCTCGGCGACGGTGAAGACCGGCACGAGCATGAAGTGCTGGTGCACCATGCCGATCCCGGCTGCCAGGGCGTCTCCCGGTCCACGGAAGGCGCGCTCGACGTCGTCGAGCAGGATCTTGCCCGAGTCGGCCTGGTAGAGGCCGAACAGCACGTTCATCAACGTGCTCTTGCCCGCGCCGTTCTCCCCGAGCAGGGCGTGGATCTGCCCCGGTTCGATGACGAGGTCGATGTGGTCGTTGGCGACGAGCGGTCCGAACGACTTGGTGATTCCGCGGAGCTCCAGCTTCACGTACGGTCTCCTTCGATGCACAGGCAGCCTTGCCTGCGACGTTAGCCCAAGACTGGTCGAGCCGGCCCGGCGAGGTGCCGGGCCGGCTCGACCACGATGTACTGCGTCAGGTCACGGCGAGCTCGGGGACTCCACGACGATCGTGCCGTCGATGATGTCCTTGCGGAGCTGGTCGATCTCGTCCTTGAGCTCCTGAGGAACCTTCGAGTCGAAGTCGTGGTACGGCGCGATGTCCACGCCGCCGTTCTCGAGCGTGCCCACGTAGGGCTCGTTCGAGAACTCGTCCTCGGAGGCCGCCGTGATGACGTCCTCGACGCCCGCACCGATCTCCTTGAGCACGGAGGTCAGGATGAGGTCGCCGCTGTCGGGGTTGGTCTCGAAGCCGTCGGCGTCGACCCAGATGACCGACACGTCGGTCGCGTCCTTGGCGGCGGCGAGCGTGCCGACGCCGACCGGACCGGCGACGGGCATGATGATGTCCGCACCCTGGTCGATGAAGGTCTGGGTCAGCTGCTGGCCCTGGGACTGGTCCTCGAAGCCACCGGCGAACGAGCCGTCCTGGGTGTCCTTGTTCCAGCCGAGCGTCTTGACGTCGGTGCCGTGCGTCTCGTTGTAGTTCGCGACGCCGTCGACGAAGCCGTCCATGAAGATCGTCACGGACGGGATCTCCAGGCCACCGTAGGTCGCGACGGTGCCGGTCTTGCTCATGCCCGCGGCGAGGTAGCCCGCGAGGAACGAGGCCTGGGCGGTGTCGAAGCTGATCGGCTTGACGTTGTCGAGCTCGATCGTGTTGCCGTCAGCGTCTTGTGCCGTCGAGTCGACGATCGCGAAGTCGACGTCCGGGTTGGCCTGGGCGGCGTCGCCCGTGGCCGTCGCGAGGAGGAAGCCGACCGTCACGATGACGTTGCAGTTCTCGGAGATCAGGTTGTCGATGTTCGGAGCGAAGTTCGACTCCTCCTTCGACTCGGCGGTGGCGGTCTGGATGCCCAGGCTCTTCTCGGCAGCCTTGAGGCCGTTGTAGCCCGACTCGTTGAAGGACTTGTCGTCGAAGCCTCCGGCGTCGGACACCATGCACGCCTTGAAGCTCGACTCCGAGCCCCCGGCCGTGCCCGACGCGCTGCCCTCGTCGGGTGCGCTCCCACATGCAGCCAGCGCCAGCGCGGCGACGGCCGCGAGCGCTGTCATCTGCGTTGCTCTCTTCACCATGAGCTCCGTTCGATCTCGTCGATGGCCCCCGGGAGAAAACCGGGACCTGCCCGCGCGACGTTGCACGGGTAGGTCACGGGGTCCGTCGGCCTGTATTGATCGAACACTAGCCACGTCGAGGGACGTCGGACGTTACTTGCGGGTAACGCGGACGCTTCGTTATGGAAGCGTCATCTGACGTCTCAGCCGTGACCGTTCGCGTTCCAGCCGTCGGACACTTGGTTGCACAAGGCAACGGTTCGTCCTGCGTGCGTCCCCGGCCGTACGCGACAGAGCACCCGGGACCCGGGTTCCGGTTTCCGGGCCGCTCAGCCCAGCGCGACGCGCGCGAGCAGGCGGACGCCCGCGCCGATCGCGCTCTCGTCCACGCGCAGGTCCCCCTGATGGATGTCGTACGACCGCCCACCGGGCGTCCGCGTGCCCAGCCGGGCCATCGCGCCGGGCACCTTCGTCAGGTACCACGCGAAGTCCTCCCCGCCGAGCGACTGCTCCGTGAGCAGCACCGACGCGGGTCCGAGCACGTCGCGCGCAGCAGCCTCGAGCGAGGCCGTGCAGTCCTCGGCATTCTCGACCGGCGGGACCCCACGGGTGTGGTTGACCGTGACCTCGACCTCGTAGGGGGCGACGACCTGCTCGACCGCGTCGTGCAGCACCTGACCCGCGAACTCCCACGCCCGGACGTCGAGGCAGCGCAGCGTCCCGCGGACGGTACCCGTGCTGGGGATCGCGTTGTGCGCCGACCCTGCGTGCACCGCGCCCCACGTGAGGTTGACGCCCGAGCGCGGGTCGAGGCGCCGACCGAGCACCGCGGGGACCTGCGTGATCACCTGCCCGAGCGCATAGACCACGTCGCCGGTCAGGTGCGGGCGGGACGTGTGCCCGCCGGGCGAGGTGATGGTCACGGAGACCTCGTCGGACGCCGAGGTGATGGGGCCGATGCGCGTCCCGATCTGCCCGGCGTCGACCTTGGGGTCGCAGTGGACCGCGTAGATCTCCTCGATCCCGTCCAGGCCGCCCGCGGCGATCACGTCGAGCGAGCCGCCGGGCTGGACCTCCTCCGCCGGCTGGAACACGAGCCGGACCGGGCGGGGCAGCTCACCCTGCTCGGCGAGCGAGGCCAGGACGAGCCCTGCGCCCAGCACGACGGTCGCGTGCACGTCGTGCCCGCACGCGTGCGCGACCCCCGGTGTGGTCGAGGCCCACGGGAGCTCGCAGCGGTCCTGGACCGGGAGCGCGTCGATGTCGGCCCGCAGCGCGACCCTCCCGGGCGCCCCGCCGTCGGGCCCGTCGCCGATGTCGCACACGAGGCCCGTGCCCGGCAGGAGCCGCGGCTCCAGGCCCGCCGCGCGCAGCCGGTCGGCGATCAACGCCGTGGTGCGGGTCTCGGTGCGCGAGACCTCGGGATGCTCGTGGATGTCCCGGCGGATCGCGACGAGCTCGTCCTCGAAGGCCGCCGCGAGCTCGACCACCCTGTCCCCGCGCACCGTCCGCGGTAGCACGTGCACCGACGCGGGCGGCCTCGCCCCCGTCCCGGCACGGTCCGACGGGGTGCTGTTCTCGGTGCTCTCCTCAGGACTGCTCACCAGCCGAGACTATCCCCGGCCTCGTCGGCGCGGGCGACGGGGTCACGCACCGGACGGCACGGGACGGGCGTCGCCGTCGGGCAGGAGGAACCCCTCCGCGGCGGGCCTGGAGCCGCGGCTCCTGCCGGGCACGGGCCTCGTGTGCGACATCGGCGACGGGCC
>NZ_JACSQE010000001.1:122111-159475 GCF_014836745.1 Oerskovia gallyi | reverse complement strand
GGGCAGGAGGAACCCCTCCGTGCCCGACGGCGCCGCTGGCCCGTGCACCCGCGCACCCGGGCGCGAGGCGTCAGAGCAGCTCGTCCAGGCCGCGCTCACGCACGAGGTCGACCATCGACTTGACCTGCTGGGCCCGCGCCCGCGTGGTGACCAGGAGCGCGTCGGGCGTGTCGACGACCACGACGTCGTCGAGCCCCAGGACGGTCACGACCCGGTTGCTCGCGGGGACGACGACCGAGCCCGCGCTCTCGTGCCGCACGACGCGCCCGACGTCGCCGAGGACCTTGGAACCCGACTCGTCGGCCGAGGGGAGCAGCGCGGCGAGAGAGTTGAAGTCACCGATGTCGTCCCAGCCGAAGTTCCCCGGGACGACCGCGACCCCGCCCACGGCCGCGACCGGCTCCGCGACCGCGTGGTCGATCGCGATCTTCTCGAGACCGGGCCAGACCTCCGCCAGGACGCGGTCGCGGTCCGGGGTGTCCCAGGCCGCGGCCACGGTACGCAGACCGTCGTGCAGCTCGGGGCGCTGGTCCGCGAGGTGCCCCAGCAGGACCGACGTGCGGGTGATGAACATGCCCGCGTTCCAGCGGTACTCCCCCGAGCGGACGTACCGCTGGGCGGTCGCCGCGTCGGGCTTCTCGGTGAACCCCTCGGCGTGCAGCGCGCTGGGAGCGCCCTCGAGGTCGAGCGAGGCCCCGCTCTTGACGTAGCCGAAGGCCGTCGACGGCCGGGAGGCCGCGATCCCGACCGTGACGACGTATCCCGCCCGGGCCGCCTCCACACCCTCACGGACGGCCTGCTCGAACGCCGCCCGTCCGGTGATGACCTGGTCCGCCGCGAACGAACCGATCACGACGTCGCCGTGCCGCTGCTCGAGCACCGCGGCGGCCAGGCCGATCGCGGCCATCGAGTCCCGGGGAGAGGGCTCGGCCAGCAGCGCGTCGTCCCGCAGGGTCGGGAGCTGGGTGCGTGCCGAGGCGACGTGCTGCCGGCCCGTCACGAGGACGATGCCTTCCTCACCGGCGAGGGGGACGAGCCGGTCGACCGTGGCCTGCAGCAGCGATCGCCCGGCCCCGGTGAGGTCCAGCAGGAACTTGGGGTTGCCACGGCGCGAGAGGGGCCAGAGCCTGGTGCCGGCTCCCCCTGCGGGGATCACGGCGTAGAAACCGGGGATCGCCGGGACCTGCGAGGTCGAGTCGGCGGGTGCGGGAGCAGGAGCGGGAGAAGGGTGCGTCGACATCCTCGAAGCATAGTGACCGACGCGTGACCGACGCGTGACCGGGCGTGCGGCGACCTCCCGTGGACGGGCATCCACGAGCCATCGACCCCCGTGTGGAATGGGTCACAAACAGGGGTGGCCGGGCCGCCTGGAACCCCCCGCGGTCCGCACCACGATGCCGGTGTCACTATGGTGGAACCCCAGAGACGGATATCGGCGGACTCCGGCGAGCCCTGGATCTGCCGCTCCACCGGACTCGCCAGAGCCTCGGCGCGGAGCGGTCGTGAACGGCCCCCGGCGGACGACGTCGTCCAGCTCGATATCTCACCCCTGAACTCGCCACAGGAGGCCCCTAAGTGCCCAGTGCACCTGCTGGCACGCTGTACCGCGGCCGTGAAGGCATGTGGTCGTGGGTCGCGCATCGCGTGACCGGCGTGCTCATCTTCTTCTTCCTCCTCGTGCACGTGCTGGACACAGCACTTGTACGAGTCTCGCCCGAGGCGTACGACGCCGTGATCGGCACCTACAAGACCGTGATCATGGGACTCGGAGAGGCCGGCCTCGTGGCCGCCATCGTGTTCCACGCCTTCAACGGTGTCCGGATCATCCTCGTCGACTTCTGGGCCAAGGGGCCCAAGTACCAGCGCACCATGCTCTGGGTCGTCGTCGGCCTGTTCGCCGTGACGATGGCGGGCTTCCTGCCCCGCCACCTCATGAACGTCTTCGGAGGTGGGCACTGATGAGCACCACGAGCACCAGCTCTCCCCTCGCGGCCCCCCGCGACCCGTACAAGCGGCAGAAGTCCACGCGCTCGAACTACGAGCTGTACAGCTGGGTCTTCATGCGCGCCTCGGGCGTCGTGCTGATCGTCCTGATCTTCGGGCACCTGTTCGTCAACCTCATGGTCGGCGAGGGCGTCCACGCGATCGACTTCGGCTTCGTCGCCGGCAAGTGGGCCTCCCCGTTCTGGCAGGTCTGGGACCTCCTGATGCTGTGGCTCGCGATGATCCACGGCACCAACGGCGTCCGTACGATCATCAACGACTACGCGCAGCGCGACGGCACGCGCCTCGTGCTCAAGCTCGCGCTGTACCTCGCGTTCGTGGTCGTCACCGTGCTCGGCACGCTCGTGGTCTTCACGTTCGACCCGTGCCCCCCGAACGCCCTGGACTACCAGCTCCCGTCGTTCTGCACCGCCTGACGGACCCGCCCGGCGACGTTCCCCCAGCCGTCGCCTGACGTCCCGTCCCCCCTTCCCACTCGTCACAGGAGGCATCGACACCGATGCAAACCCATCAGTACGACGTCGTCATCGTCGGAGCAGGCGGCGCCGGCATGCGCGCGGCACTGGAGTCGTCCGGCAAGGTCCGTACGGCGGTCATCTCGAAGCTCTACCCCACCCGGTCCCACACCGGCGCGGCGCAGGGCGGCATGTGCGCCGCCCTCGCGAACGTCGAGGAGGACAACTGGGAGTGGCACACGTTCGACACGGTCAAGGGCGGCGACTACCTCGTCGACCAGGACGCCGCGGAGATCATGGCCAAGGAGGCCATCGACGCGGTGCTCGACCTCGAGCGCATGGGCCTGCCGTTCAACCGCACGCCCGAGGGCAAGATCGACCAGCGCCGCTTCGGCGGGCACACGCGCAACCACGGCGAGGCCGCGGTACGCCGCTCGTGCTACGCCGCGGACCGCACGGGTCACATGATCCTCCAGACGCTCTACCAGAACTGCGTCAAGCAGAACGTCGAGTTCTTCAACGAGTTCTACGTCCTGGACCTCATCACGGACCACGACCTCGCGGCCGAGGACGTGCCCGACGGCGAGCAGGTCAACGCGACGGGCGTCGTCGCCTACGACCTCGCGACCGGCGAGATCCACGTGTTCCAGGCCAAGGCGATCATCTTCGCCACGGGCGGCGCGGGCAAGATCTTCAAGACGACGTCCAACGCGCACACCCTCACGGGCGACGGCATGGCGCTCGCCTACCGGCGCGGCCTGCCGCTCGAGGACATGGAGTTCTTCCAGTTCCACCCGACGGGCCTCGCGGGGCTCGGCATCCTCCTGTCGGAGGCCGCCCGTGGTGAGGGCGGCATCCTGCGCAACGGCGAGGGCGAGCGCTTCATGGAGCGCTACGCCCCGACCATCAAGGACCTGGCCCCGCGCGACATCGTCGCCCGCTCGATGGCGAACGAGGTCCGCGAGGGCCGCGGCGCCGGGCCGAACAAGGACTACGTCCTGCTCGACCTCACGCACCTCGAGCCCGCGCACATCGACGCCAAGCTGCCGGACATCACGGAGTTCGCGCGCACGTACCTCGGCATCGAGCCCTACACGGAGCCCGTGCCCGTCTACCCCACGGCGCACTACGCCATGGGCGGCATCCCGACCAACGTCGGCGGCGAGGTGCTGCGCGACGGTCACAACGTCGTGCGCGGCCTGTACGCGGCCGGCGAGGTCGCGTGCGTCTCGGTCCACGGATCGAACCGCCTCGGCACCAACTCGCTCCTCGACATCAACGTGTTCGGCAAGCGCGCCGGTCGCGAGGCCGCGCGGTACGCCGCGACGGCCGAGTACCGCGAGCTCCCCGAGAACCCTGCAGCGGCCGTGATCGCGCAGCTCGACGAGATGCGCAACCGGCCCGACGGCGAGCGTGTGGCCGACGTCCGCAAGGCGCTCCAGGAGACCATGGACGCCAACGCCCAGGTGTTCCGCACGGGCGAGTCGCTCGACCAGGCGCTCTCGGACATCCGCACCCTCCAGGACCGCTACCGCAACGTCTCGGTCCAGGACAAGGGACGCCTGTTCAACACCGACCTCCTCGAGGCCATCGAGCTGGGCTTCCTGCTCGACATCGCCGAGGTCACGGTCATCGCCGCGATCAACCGCAAGGAGTCGCGCGGCGGTCACTACCGCGAGGACTACCCGAACCGCGACGACGCCAACTACATGCTCCACACGATGGCCTACCGTCGCCCCACGTCCGCCGGCGACACCGCCGACGGTCACGTCGACGGCTACTTCGACCACGTCGAGGAGTTCGATTCCTACAAGATCGTGCTGGGTTCCAAGCCCGTCACCCAGACCCGGTACGAGCCCATGGAGCGTAAGTACTGATGACTGCCACACTCGAAGCCCCTGCCGGTTCTGAGAAGACCGAGGTCGGTGCCGTGCCCTCCTTCGAGGTCACGATCAAGCTCCGCCGGTACAACCCCGAGTCCGAGCACGGCGAGGACGCGTACTGGGAGGAGTACACGGTCCTGGCCCACGGCACGGACCGCGTCCTCGACGCCCTGCACAAGATCAAGTGGGAGCACGACGGCTCGCTGACCTTCCGTCGCTCGTGCGCGCACGGGATCTGCGGGTCGGACGCGATGCGGATCAACGGCCGCAACCGCCTGGCCTGCAAGACGCTGCTCAAGGACGTCAACCCGGACAAGCCGATCACCGTCGAGCCCATCAAGGGCCTGCCGGTCATCAAGGACCTGGTCGTCGACATGGAGCCGTTCTTCGCCTCCTACCGCGAGATCATGCCGTTCCTCATCACCTCGGGGAACGAGCCCAGCAAGGAGCGCCTGCAGTCGGCCGAGCAGCGCGAGCGGTTCGACGACACGACCAAGTGCATCCTGTGCGCGGCGTGCACGTCGTCCTGCCCCGTGTTCTGGACCGACGGGCAGTACTTCGGCCCCGCGGCGATCGTCAACGCCCACCGCTTCATCTTCGACTCGCGCGACGAGGGAGCGGCCCAGCGCCTGGAGATCCTCAACGACAAGGAGGGCGTGTGGCGCTGCCGCACGACCTTCAACTGCACCGAGGCGTGCCCCCGTGGCATCGAGGTCACCAAGGCCATCCAGGAGGTCAAGCGCGCGATGATCACCCGCGCGTTCTGACACGTCTCCCGCACTGCCCGACGGCGGTCCCCGGCTCCTGCCGGTGGGCCGCCGTCGGCGTTCGTCGGCTCAGATCTTGACGGACACCCTGGGCGCTCTGCCCCGGCGGACCCCACGGACGACGGGGCTCCAGGGATAGCCGTACCCGGCCCCGCGACGGACCCGGGCCTCGAGGCGTTCGTCCTGCTCCGCCTCGGCCCGCTCCCGCAGCTCGTCCGCGGTCGGTTGTGCCGGCGGGTCCGCGATCCACGCCGCGACCATCAGCAGGATCCGTGTGACGAAGTTGGCGAGCAGCAGGATCGTCACGAACGTCGCGAACGAGCCCAGCAGCGCGTTGCGCGACGAGCTCCCGACGATGATGCTCGTCCCGAGGTACCGCAGCACCCCGAAGGCGGCCGCCGCCGCCAGGGCGCCGATGTACAGGTCCTTGCGCGGCGGCTGTACGCCCGCGACGAAGCGGATGATCAGCAGGACCACGATCGCGTCGAAGACGAGCCCGACGAAGATGCCGACCACGGGCACCAGGACCGACGCCAGGACGCCGTCGCCGAAGAGCGTCGCCCCGAGCGTCTGGACCACGACGGTCGCTGCCGCAGAGATGACGACACTGATCCCGAGCACGGCGAACCCGCCCAGCTCGCGCAGCTTGGACAGCACAGGGTTCTGCCCCACGTCCGTGAGCGAGAACATCGCCCGGGTCGAGGTGCGCAGCGCCGCCATGAAGGAGATCGCGCTGAAGAGCAGCACGAACACCGCGATGATGCTCGACAGGTCGAAACCACGGTCCAGGATCAGGTCGTCGGGCGAGATGACGCCCGGCCCGTTGGGCGTCTGCTTGATCAGTCCCGGGATCGCCTTGTCGATCTGCGCGAAGATCTCGTCGCGCAGCTCCTCCCTGTTGCCCAGGAACGCCATGAAGGCCGTGTAGAAGATCGTCAGCCCGGCGAACAGCGAGAACAGCGCCGAGTAGGCCATGCCACCGCACAGGAGGGCTCCGCGCTGGACCCCGTACTGCGCGAGCGCCCTGGCCGGGCGGGTCGTGTTCCACCAGGCCTGGACGGCCTTCGCACGGGCCGTCAGGCGGGCGACCGCCCCCGGGGCGTCGGGGGCGCTGCCGTCGGGCGTGGTGCCGCGCGCGGTGCGGGGCGTGCGGGCGTGCGGGGTACTCGTCTTCTGGGCGTCGGAGGAGGGGCCGTCACGGCCCGGACGTACGGCCCCGGCCTTGCGATCGGGTGCCGGGTTGGTTGCCTGGGTCATCGCCCGAGCCTAGAAGACGACCGCCCGTCTCACCCGTCCGACAGCCCGGTGAGCTCGAACCTGCGGGCCGGCCGCCACACGCCGTCGTCCCCGTGCTCGTAGAGGTGGATGCCCGTGACGTCGAACGCCGCCTCGAACCCGGCCATCTCGTCGAACGCGAGGTCCAGCGCCTCGTCGTCGACCTCGTGCGCGACCGTCACGTGCGGGTGGTAGTTGAAGCGCAGCTCCTGGTCGAGGATGCCCGACCGCACCGCCCCCTCGAGCCCCTCGCACTCGGCGATCCCCTGCGCGACGATCACGAAGACCACGGGCGAGACGGGGCGGAACGTCCCCGACCCGCGCAGGATGACCCGGAACGGCGCCGCCTGAGCCACGACGCCCTCGAGATGGGCGTAGACCTCGTCGAGGTCGGACTCGTCCACCACGGTCGGCCCGAGCAGCGTGATGTGCGGCGGGATGTCTCCCGCGAACGGGTCGCCGAACGCGGCCCGTGCCTCCTGGAGGGCGGTGCCGTAGGGCTCGGGGATCTCGATCGCGATACCGATCCGCACCTGGTGCGGACCCCGCTCCGGGAGGTTCATCAGCGTGTCCGACGAGCAGGCAGCAGGCCGACCCGGTCGTAGATCCGGTCGAGGGTCGCCTGAGCCAGGCCCCGAGCCCTCTCCGCACCGCGTGCGAGGACGGCGTCGAGCTCCGCCGGGTCCGACAGGTACTCGTTCGCCCGCGCCTGGAACGGGGTCAGGAAGTCGACCACGACCTCGGCCAGGGCCACCTTGAGGTGCCCGTAGCCCTTGCCCTCGTAGTCCGCGGCGATGTCCGCGACGGGCCGTGACGTCAGTGCGGAGAAGATCGTCAGGAGGTTCGAGATGCCGGGCTTGGCCACCGGGTCGTAGCGGATCTCGTTCTCCGAGTCCGTCGCCGCCGACCTGATGCGCTTGGCCGCGACCTTGGGGTCCTCGAGCAGCCAGACGACCCCCTTGCCCCCCGAGGAGGACTTGCTCATCTTGGCCGTGGGTTCCTGCAGGTCGTAGATCTTCGCGACGGCCTTGACGATGTGCGGCTCGGGGACGACCGCGGTGTCCTCCCCGAACCGGGAGTTGAGGCGCTCGGCCAGGTTGCGCGCGAGCTCGAGGTGCTGTCGCTGGTCCTCACCGACCGGGACCAGTGCGGCGTCGTAGAGCAGGATGTCGGCAGCCATGAGCACGGGATAGGTGAAGAGCCCCACCGTCGTGCCGTCCGTGCCCTGCTTCGCGGACTTGTCCTTGAACTGGGTCATGCGTCCGGCCTCGCCGAAGCCGGTCTGGCACGAGAGCACCCAGGCGAGCTCGGCGTGCTCGGGGACGTGCGACTGCACGAACAGCGTCGACCCGTCGGGGTCCACCCCGCCCGCCAGGTACTGGGCCGCGGTGCGGCGCGTGCGCTCGCGGAGCTTCTCCGGCTCGGGGTTGACCGTCAGGGCGTGCATGTCGACGACGCAGTAGATCGCGTCGTAGGACTCCTGCAGGGCGACCCACTGGCTCAGAGCCCCGATGTAGTTGCCCAGCTGGAGGGAATCCTCCGTGGGCTGCATCCCCGAGAAGATGCGTGGACGCCGTACGCCGGGAACCTCGTTGACCATTGCCCCATTCTGACAGGTCGCCGTGCCCTGGCCGAATCCGGTGCCAGGCGTCCGGGACGGGACCGGCCTCAGGTCGCCTCGTCGTCGAAGGGGGCGCGCCGTCCTGGCACTGGCACCTCGGCGACGGGGCCCCCGGAGGGCGGGGGCGGGACGGGGCCCGGGGCACGCGGGCGCGAGGGCGGGCTGAGCACGTCGTCGTCGAGCAGCGCCTCCCGGACGATGCGGCGCGGGTCGTACTGCCGCGGGTCCAGCTTGGACCAGTCCACGTCGCCCACCTGGTCGCCCAGCTCGTCGTCCACCCGCTCCTTGGCGTCCTTCAGGAAGCCGCGGGCGGTGCGGACGAACGCGCCGAGCTGTTCGGCGTACCGGGGCAGCCTCTCCGGACCGATGACGATCACGGCGACCACCAGAATGATCCCGAATTCCCAGCCGTTGATTCCGAACACGCGGTCAGACTACTCGCTCGTGGCTTCGTCGAGCACGACGCGGACGTCGCGCTCCTGGTCTTCCGTGCGGACGCGCAGCGTCACGGTGTCCCCGGGCGCCTTGGCCCTGATCGCGACGATGAGCTCGTCGCTCTGGCTCACAGGCCTGCCGTCGATCGACAGGATGACGTCACCCGCCTGGATCCCGGCCACGGCGGCCGGGCCGTCGGCCGTCACGGGAGCCTGACCACCCTGCGGCTCGGTCGTCACCTGGACGCCCTCGCCCTGGTAGCGCGAGTCGAGCAGCACGCCGATCACCGGGTAGGTGGCCGTACCGCTCGCCATGAGCTCCTCCGCGGTGCGCCGTGCCTGGTTCGACGGGATCGCGAACCCCAGCCCGATGCTGCCCGTGGCCGCACCCGTGCCCGGCGGCTGCGCGATCGCCGAGTTCACCCCGACGACCTCCCCCGCCCCGTTGACGAGCGGTCCCCCCGAGTTGCCGGGGTTGATCGCGGCGTCCGTCTGGATCGCGTCGATGAAGGCGGTCTCCGCCGAGTCGCCGGCTGCGACCGGTCGGTGCAGCGCGCTCACGATCCCCGTGGTGACCGTCCCGTTGAGACCGAGCGGCGCACCGATCGCGACGACGGGGTCGCCGACGACGACCGCGTCGCTGTCGCCCAGCACGAGAGGGGTCAGCCCCGTCTCGTCGACCTTGACGACCGCGAGGTCGTAGTCGGGGGTGCGGCCGACGATCTCGGCAGGACGCTCGCTGCCGTCGGCGAAGAGCACCGTGACCTCACCACCGGACGCACCTCCCGCGACGACGTGGTTGTTCGTGAGGATGAACCCGTCCTCCCGGATCACGAAGCCCGACCCCGTGGAGACGCCGTCCGCACCCTCCACCTGGAGCGAGACCACGCTCGGCAGGACGCTCGCCGCGACGGCCGCGACCGATCCCGCAGGGCGCTCCTCCCCCGGTGCCGTGCCCGCTGCGGGGAGCGAGACGTCCACGGGTCGGCGGTCCGTCCCGTCGACGATCCGGTCGGCCGCGACTCCGCCCACGGCGCCGGCGACCAGGGCGAGCGCCGCGATACCGGCGACCGCGCCCGCACCGAGCCGGCGTCGCTTCGGCGGGGCCACCGCCGTCTGCGCGGCCCAGGGCTCGACGGGGGTCGGCGACGGTCCCGGCTGCGGGTGCGTCGGCAGCTCCTGCTGCTGGGGCATCTGCCCCGGCGGGTACGTCCCGGGGCGGCGCACCTGGTAGGACGGCGGTGGCGGGACCGGGGGCTGCGTTCCCTGGGCGGCGCCGTAGCCCGGAAGGCCGGGGCGCGCGACGGGCAAGGAGCCGAGCGGTGCACCGTACGGGCGCGTGTCGTGCTGTGCCGTCGGCGCGGGGGCGGCCGGAGCCGCAGGAGGTGTCTGGACGGCGGGCGTCAGCGGTGCACCGGGCGTGGGCCGGTAGGCCGACGGCGGCGCGAAGGGGTTGCGCGGCTCAGGCGGCGGCGCCGCGGCCTGCGTCGCGGCCTGCGTCGCGGCCTGCGCAGGCTCGGGCGTCGTCGGTGCGGGCTCCGGCGTGGGGCGCGGCGGTAGGGCCGGCTGCGGCTCCGCGGGTCCGGGCGCTGAGTCGTGTGCGGTCATGGGGTGCCCAAGGCTCCTGTCATGGTCGTCCATCCCCGGGAGATGCGGGCCGGGACCCCCTCGTCGAAGTCGTGCGCCGGGAACGTCGCCACGAACGCGGCGAGGACCTCCTTGCGAGCCTCGGCCACCACGTCGATCACCGTGTCCCCAGCCTGCCACACGACGTGCCACGGCTCGTCGGACAGGACGTAGACCGCGCGTCCGTCGAACCCTTCGGACCGGGTCAGCGACGTGGTGTCCAGCCGGCCCAGCTGCTCGCGCACCACGATCGTCCCCGCGGGGCCCGCGAGGTCGACCTGCAGGACGTCCTTGTCCTCGCCGACGAGGTGGACGCCCGTCACGTCGAACCCTTCGAGCATCCCTGACGGGCTCGTCCAGCCGTGGTCGGCCATCCATGCGAGCGCGGCCGAGTCGACCAGGTCCATCGAGTCGCCGGATGCCGCGCCCGGGTCCGCACCCGCGGCGCTCGTCCCCGACCCGCCCGTCGAGGGCAGCACCGGCACCAGGTCGGCGCCGGCCGCGTCGCGCACCTCGTTCCCGGCCTGTGCGAGAAGGGTCAGCGGGGCTGCCACGTGCCGGTCGGGCACGACCACCGGACGGTCGCCGAGCGTGAACAGCGCGACGGCGAGCACGGCGACCCCGCTCGAGGCCGCGACGGCCACGCGACGCGCGCGACGTCGTCGGGCGTGCGCCACGAAGTCCCCCGTGAGGGCGTCCCGCAACGCTCCGGCCTCGGGCGACGCGGCCCAGGGGTCTCGCACCGGTGGCCCCTGCCGCAGCGGGTCCCCCTGCGCGGCGGGCATCTCCGACGACAGCGCGAGCAGACGAGAGGTCAGGTCCGTCGTGGGCAGCACGTCCCGTGCGCACGACAGCCGCTTGCGCACCGCACGCGCCACCGCGAGCTCCGCGGCGCACTGGTCGCAGCCCGCGACGTGCGTCAGTGCACGCTCACGCGTGGCCGGTGAGAGCTGGTCGTCGGCGAGAGCGCTGACGAGCGTCCCGAGGTGCGTCATGGTCCCCCCGGTGCGGTGTGCGTCGCGAGCGCGGCCAGCTCGTCGACGGCGGTGTCCGCCGAGGTCAGGTCGCCGACGTCGTTCCCGGGGCGCTCCGAAGGATCACGGTGCGGCAGCGCCGCCCGGAGCTGGGTGCGGGCGCGGTGGATGCGCGAGCGCACCGTGCCCAGCTTGATCCCGAGCGTGACGGCGATCTCCTCGTAGCTCAGTCCCTCGATGTCGCACAGCACGACCGCCGCACGGTACTCCGGGGACAGGGCGTCGAGCGCCCGCTGCACGTCGTGGTCGAGGTTCGTGTGCTCGTACCCTCGCTCCGGGTGGGTCATCTCGCCCGTGGCCGGGTACTGCGCCGAGTCGTCCCCCATGGCCTCCATACGGATGCGCTGCTTGCGCCGCACCTGGTCCAGGAAGAGGTTGGTCGTGATGCGGTGCAGCCAGCCCTCGAACGTCCCGGGCGTGTAGCTCGACAACGAGCGGAACACCCGGATGAAGGTCTCCTGGGTCAGGTCCTCGGCGTCGTGCTGGTTCCCCGTCAGGCGGTACGCCAGCCGGTACACGCGCGCGGAGTGCTCCCGCACGATCTGGTCCCACGAGGGGGGCGTCCAGGGCTGGGCACTCACGTCACTGCTCACACGGTCCATTGTCCCCTCTCAACGCCGCGGGACCCGCATCCGTTCCCACGCGCACGGGGACGTCGACACGACGTGCACGAAACCTCCCCCCGAACACGCTCCAGCCAGCGCTCAGAGGGCCTTCGACCGGTACGATCGCATCACCTGCACCGCGCGGTGCCGCCGCACCGCAGCAGTCCGTCCGGGTCTCCGGCGACACGCGGTGCCCAAGACCAGGAGGGTTCTATCACCACCGACATCGGCCGGACCAACGCCAAGGCGTCGAGCTGGACCTACTGCGAGGAGTTCGTGCCGGAGGACGACGTCCTCCTGCGCGCTCGCGCGCGCGCTGCCGAGCTGGGTTGTCCCGCCGTCCTGCCCGGCGTGGGAGCGGTCCTCCAGGCCCTCGCCGCCGCCCTGGCCGCCCGAGCCGTCGTCGAGATCGGCACGGGCACCGGCGTGGCCTCCCTGTGGCTGCTCCGCGGGATGCCCGAGGACGGCGTCCTGACGACGATCGACGTCGACGTCGAGCACCAGCGCGCCGCCAAGGAGGCCTTCTCCGAGGCAGGGATCCGCCCGACCCGCACCCGGACCATCCCCGGCCGGGCGAGCGACGTGCTGCCTCGCCTGACCGACAACGCCTACGACCTCGTGCTCGTCGGCGCCGACCGGCACAGCTACCCCGAGTACGTCGAGCAGGCGCTGCGTCTCCTGCGTCCGGGCGGGATCGTGGCGGTGGACGGCGCTCTGGTGGGCGACCGCGTGGCGGACCCGGCACGCCGCGACGAGGTCACGGCGATCGTCCGTGAGGTCGGCCGCTCCCTGCGCGCCGACGAGCGTGTCCTGCCCGCCCTGATCCCCAGCGGCGACGGCCTCCTGCTGGGCGTCCGTCGGTAGCCGGAACCACGAGAGGGCCCCTCACCGAGGACGGTGAGGGGCCCTCTCGCACGTCGAGGGTCAGTCCAGGTCGCGCAGGAACTGCAGCAGGAGGCGCGCCCCGTAGCCGGTCGCCCCCTCCGTGACCTCGTGCCGCGACGCCGTGGCACGCGCCGGCCCCGCGATGTCGAGGTGGACCCACGGCAGACCGCCCGTGAACTCGCGCAGGAACAGGGCAGCGGTGATCGAGCCACCACCACGGGCCTCGAGCGGCACGTGACGCAGGTCTGCGAGGTCCGAACGCAGCGCGCTCGTGTAGTCCTCGACGAGCGGCATGTGCCAGACCCGCTCCCCCGTCACCGCGGCTGCCGCCTCGAAGCCGCTCACGAGCTCGGGGCTCGTGGCGTACAGCGCAGCGTGCCCCCGCCCGAGGCCGACGCTGGCCGCACCCGTGAGGGTCGCGACGTCGACCAGCAGGTCCGGTGCGAGCGTGGCGACCGCGTACCCGAGCGCGTCGGCGAGCACCAGGCGCCCCTCGGCGTCGGTGTTCGCGATCTCGACGGTCGTGCCGGAGTACGTCCGCAGGACGTCGCCCGGCCGGTAGGAGTCCGCGCCGAAGTGGTTCTCGGCGAGCGGCAGGACGGCCGTGACCTTGTGGCGCACGCCCGACTCCGCGGCGCCGAGCACCGCGGCCAGCGCGACGGCGGCGCCGGCCATGTCCGTCTTCATGGGCACCATGGCCTCGCGCGGCTTGATCGAGAGACCGCCCGTGTCGTATGTGATGCCCTTGCCGACGAGCACCACGTGCCGCTCGGCGGCCTCCGGCTCGTACGTGACGGTCACGAGGCGGGGCGGGCTGGCCGAGGCCGCTCCGACCGCCAGGAGCGCGCCGAAGCCCTGCGCCGCGAGCTCCTTCGGCCCGAGCACCTCGACGGCCAGACCGGCAGCGCCGGCCAGGGTCGTGGCCTGCTCGGCGACCCACGCAGGGTCCTTGACGTTGGAGGGGGTGTTGGCCAGGTCTCGCACGAGCCACGTCGCGGTCGCGGCGACGCGAGCCGCCTCGAGCTGCGGCTCCCGGCTCTCGCCGAGGAGCACGAGCTGTTCGGCAGGACCGTCCTGCGCGGCGCCCTCTCCTGTCCGGGCGGCGGCCGGGCGGCCGAAGCGCGGGATGCGGTAGGCCGCGAGGAGGTAGCCCTCGACGAAGGCCTGCACGCCGGTCGCGGTCGCGTCCCCGGTGGCCGCGCTGACGACGCGTTCGAGGCCCCGGGTGGCACCGGCCAGTGCCGCGCCGGCGCGGCGCAGCTCCAGGTCCGTCCCGCCACCGATCCCGAGCAGCACGATCGTCGACGGCAGCCCCGCCCAGGGCAGGCGGTGCGTGGAACCGGTGTGGGTGCGCGGGAGGTCGACCGTGGCGACCTGACCGGCCGCGCCGCGGAAGGAAGCGCCCCCGGAACGGTCCGCGAGCTCGGCCAGGTCGATGCCATAGCGTGCGGTCGCGTCCACGGTCCCCGCACGCGGCTGGAGGCCGTCCTCCTCCTCGAGCGGAGGAGCGACGGCGACCACGAGCGCGGCGACCGCGTCATCGGTGAGGAACGGGCAGTCCAGGACCGTGCCTGGCGCCTCGACCACCTCGGGCAGGTGCCGGGGAACGCCCCCGACGGGCGGGAGGTCCGGGACTGGCTGTGGAGCCTGGGCTGCGCGCGCGGTCAAGACGTCTCAGCCCACGACGGCTTGGAGGGCCTCGCCCAGCTCGCTGGCCTCGGTCGCGTTGAGCTCCACCACGAGTCGACCGCCACCCTCGAGCGGGACGCGCATGACGATGCCGCGACCTTCCTTGGTGACCTCGAGCGGGCCATCCCCCGTACGCGGCTTCATCGCAGCCATTGTGGGCTCTCCATTCCGTAGTCCAGTACTGCTGTGGTCGACGTCCCGGCAGGTCGGCGGCGCGTCTCCGCGCCGACCGTCCAGAGGACGTCCAGGTACCATTCTAGTTCACCGATACGACACGCCGTGGCCGCAAATGCCCAGATCGTGACCTGTGTCGCGCTAGGGGCCCCTTCCGTGACGTCAGGAGGCACCTCGGGTCCTACGGCGGCCAGCCGCTCGGCGGTGTGAGACGCCACAGGGACCACACCCACCACACCTGCCCGGCCACTCCTGCGGCCAGGCATGCCCAGAGCCACCAGCGTGAGCGGGTCCACCCGAGCGTGACCGCGCCCAGGGGGAACGCCAGCAGCAGGAACCTGACGAGGCTCGTCCACGGTTCGATCACCGCGACCAGGTATCCCAGGTAGGCCAGCGGCCAGGCCTGGAGCTCCGGGCCCAGCCGGCGCGCGACCGGGCTCAGCCCGAGGGCCGCCACGCCTGCCAGCACGGCCGCCAGCACCCACGGGCCGGCTCCGCCGAAGAGCGCGTGCGACACGTCCAGCCAGGGCTGGAACGGCACCACGGGACCGGTCCCGCGCCAGGCGCCCTGCGTCAGGAAGTACGCGTCCGAGCGCCCCGTGACGATCCCGCACACGAGCTGCCAGAGGAGCCCGCTGACCACGGTGACGACGAGGAGGACGGCGATCCGTGCGCCGTCCCCCCACGGGAAGGGCACGCGGGCGCGGGGGCCGGCGAGGGCCACCGCACCCGTGGCTGCCGCGCCCGTCCGCGTCGTGCCCGCCGAGCGGGTCCGCCGCCACTCCTGGTACCGCACGACCGCGTGCCATGCCACGACCAGCGCGAGCGGCAGCGCGACCGCGCGCGTGAAGCCGAGGAGCACGATCACGAGCCCGGCCCACTCGTAGCGCCGTGCCCAGAGCAGGTACAGGGCCGAGGCGACCAGGAGCAGCGCGAGCGCCTCGGTGTAGGCGACCTGGAGGACGACCGAGGACGGGAAGACGCTCACGAGCGCGACCGTGGCGAGCGGCAGGCCGGGCCGTCGCTCGACGGCCCGGTGCCCGGCCCGTTCGACGAGGCGATGGATGACGAGCACGGCCCCCGCACCGCAGAGCAGGGCGATCGTGGGTGCCACGACGTCCCAGCCGAGCCCGGTCACCTGCTGGACCGCGCGGACCAGGAACGGGAACAGGGGGTAGAAGGCCCAGACGTTCTGCTGCACCGCACCGTCGGGCCCCACGGGCAGCTCTGCCGGGTACCCGTTCTCGGCGATCTGCTGGTACCACGAGGCGTCCCACATCCGCCCCGTCCACGCGCTGTACGACGGCGCGGCGTCGGTCCAGAGGTTGGCCTCCTGCCAGCGCGAGACGACCAGGAGGATCACGGCGGTCACGAGCCGCGCCACGGCGTACACGGCGAGCACCCTGGCCCACCAGGGCCACCGTGCGGGGGTGAGCACGGCGGCCAGGGATCGGGAGGGCTGGGACCGCGACGGGGCGGGTGCGTCCGCGCCGCGCGTGCCGCCCGTGGTCACGTCGCGCCGACTCATGCCAGACCGCGCAGCGCGCGCGCCGGTGGGGCGTCACCGCGGATCGCGGCGACGGTCTCCAGGACCCGACGGGTCGCGGCGACGTCGTGGGCGCGGAACACGCGGGCACCGAGCCACGCAGCGACCGCGGTCGCCGCGAGCGTCCCCTCGAGCCGCTCGTCGGCGGGCAGGTCGAGCGTCTCGCCCACGAAGTCCTTGCGCGAGAGCGCCATGAGCAGCGGGTGGCCGAGGCCCGCGAGCGCCTGCGTCCTGCGCACCAGGTGGAGCGAGTGCCAGGTGTTCTTGCCGAAGTCGTGGGTCGGGTCGACGAGGACCGACGCTGGGGGCACGCCGCACGCGACCGCGCGCGCGGCGGCAGCCGTCAGGGTCGCCACGACGTCCTGCACGACGGCGTCGCGAGGGTCGTGCTGCCGGGTCGCCCCGTCCTGCTCCACGGTCGGGTACGCGACGCGGAACGGGTCGGTCCGCGGCACGGCGCCCCCCGTGTGCGAGCACACGACGCCCACGCCGAGCTCACCCGCGACCTCGACGAGGGCCGGGTCGTGCCCTGCCCAGGTGTCGTTGATCAGGTCGGCCCCGGCCAGGGCCGCCTCGCGGGCGACCTCGGCCCGCCAGGTGTCGACGCTCACGAGCAGGTCGGGGAACTCCGCGCGCACCCGCTCGACGAAGGGGACGACGCGACGGATCTCCTCGGCCGGGGTGACCTCGGGCCCGGTCCCGGCACGCACTCCCCCGACGTCGACGATCGCAGCCCCCTCGGACCACGCCCGCGCGACCGCCTCGAGAGCCGCGCCGTCGTCGAGCTGGCGCGCAGGGGCGTAGAACGAGTCGGTCGTGCGGTTGACGATCGCCATGACGACGGGGCGTTCCGGGCGACCGGGCGCCGACTCGTCGACGCCGACCTCCCGCCCCCGCAGGACGAGCGGTGCGCACTGCGGAGGGACCGGCGAGGGGGCTTGCGACGACACGTGTCGTCCTGACGCCCGGTCTCCCTGCGCCGGGGGCGAAGCACCGGTCACCGGTCGCCGGACGCCCGCTGCTGGGCGGCCGCCGTGTCGGCCACGGCCTCGAGCTCTTCAGCACGCAGCTCCGCCCCCCGCTCGCACACGTACTCGACGGCCTCGGCCGGGTCGTCGCACAGGTACAGCAGGTCGAGGTCGTGCGCGCTGATCATGCCGCGCCCGGCGACCGTCGTGCGCGCCCAGTCGAGCAGGCCCTGCCAGTACTCGGTGTCCACGAGCGCGATGGGGAACTCGGTGACCTTGTGCGTCTGGACCAGGGTCAGCGCCTCGAAGAGCTCGTCGAACGTGCCGAACCCGCCCGGCAGGACGACGAACCCCTGCGCGTACTTGACGAACATGGTCTTGCGGGCGAAGAAGTACCGGAAGTTCACGCCGAGGTTGACGTACTTGTTCATGCCCTGCTCGAACGGGAGCTCGATCCCGAGGCCGATCGACAGGCCGCCCGCCTCGTTGGCGCCCTTGTTCGCGGCCTCCATGATCCCGGGGCCACCACCCGTGATGACCGCGAGGTCGCGCTCGGCCAGGAGGCGGCCGACCTGCTCGGCCAGCGCGTAGTCCGGGTGGTCGGGACTCGTGCGCGCCGACCCGAAGACCGACACCGCCGGCCCGACCTCGGCGAGGGCTCCGAAGCCCTCGACGAACTCGCTCTGGATCCTCATGACCCGCCACGGGTCGCTGTGCACCCAGTCCGCGCTGCCCGCGGTGTCGAGCAGCCGCTGGTCGGTCGTCTGCTGGGGGATCTGCTCGCCCCGCAGCAGCACCGGCCCCTTGCGATAGCCGGTGCCTGCCTGGGGAACTCCGTCGTCGCTCATGCTCTCGAGCCTAAGCGTTCCCGGGACCCGTGGCGGGGACGATCAGCGGGTGAGCCACGCGCGCAGCGCGTCGTGGCACAGCGCGAGGTGCCCGACCGGGCAGCGCTCGTCGTCCTTGTGCGCGAGCACGGGGTCGCCGGGGCCGAAGTTCACCGCCGGGATCCCCATCTCGGCGAAGCGCGCCACGTCGGTCCAGCCGTACTTGGGTGCCGGGGCGCCCCCCGTGATCTCGAGCACGGTGGCCGCGAAGTCGGCGGCGAGCGGGTCGTCGAGCCCGGGCCGCGCACCAGGAGCGGCATCGGTGACGACCACCTCGAAACCGGAGAAGAGGTCGCGGACGTGCGCCTCGGCGTCGGGCAGCGAGCGCGAGGGCGCGAAGCGGTAGTTGACCGTGACCACGCACTCGTCCGGGATGACGTTCCCCGCGATGCCACCGCGGATGCCGACCGCGTTCATGCCCTCGCGGTAGACGAGCCCCTCGACCTCGATCGACGCGGGCTCGTAGGCCGCGAGACGGTCGAGCACGACCGACGCCGAGTGGATCGCGTTGGAGCCCATCCACGCGCGCGCCGAGTGCGCCGTGACCCCGGGGACGCGGACCTCGACCCGCAGCGTGCCGTTGCAGCCGCCCTCGATGCCCGCAGCCGTGGCCTCGCCGAGGATCGCGAAGTCGCCCTGCAGGAGCTCGGGGTGGTTGCGCGCGAGGCGCCCCAGGCCGTTGAGGTCGGACGCGACCTCCTCGAGGTCGTAGAAGACCCAGGTGACGTCCTGGGTGGGGGCGGTGAGCGAGGCCGCGAGCGCGAGCTGGACCGTGAGGCCGCCCTTCATGTCGACCGTCCCACGCCCCCAGACCTCGGCCTGGGCGCCCTCGCCGACCACCCGGGTGGGCAGGTTCGGCGGGTCGGTGAGCGGCACGGTGTCGATGTGCCCCGCGATGACCACGCGGCGCGAGCGCCCCAGGTGCGTACGCGCGACGATCGCGTTGCCGTCGCGCACGACGTCGAGGTGCGCGAGCGGTCGTAGCGCGGCCTCGATCGCGTCGGCCAGGGCCCTCTCGTCCCCGCTCACGGACGGCACGTCGCACACCGCGCGGAAGAGCGCGGTGAGGTCGCCGTCGACGTCGAGCCGGATCGCCGGCACCGACGGCACAGGCGGCGCAGTCTGGCCCGCGGTCTGGTCGGAGGTCTGGTCGGGAGTCTCGTCGCTGGTCACACGCAGACCCTACCCGGACGTTTAACCGTCCGGCCGGGAGTGACGGATAGGGTGAAGGCATGACTTCAGCGACTCCCACCGGCGCCGCACCCGGCCCCCGCACCGCCTGGGCCTTCGGCCTCGCCACCGTGACCGACGAGGGCACCGTCCTCGACGTCTGGTACCCGTCACCCGCCCTCGGGCAGGCCCCGGCGGACGAGACCGCGCCCGCCTCCCTCGACGTCCTCACGGAGCGCGACGACGCGCGCCGCGTCGACGTCGTGGTCGTGCGCACCGAGATCGACCTCGACGCGGCCCCGGCGGGCGCGGCGGACGCCTACCTGCGCCTGCACCTCCTCTCGCACCGCCTCGTCGCACCGCACGGCCTCAACCTCGACGGCGTCTTCGGCGCGCTCGCCAACGTCGTCTGGACCAACCACGGCCCGTGCGCGGTCGAGGGCTTCGAGGAGACCCGTCTGCGCCTGCGCGCCGCGACGGGCCAGCCGGTGCAGGTCCTCGGGGTCGACAAGTTCCCCCGCATGGTCGACTACGTCGTCCCCTCGGGCGTCCGCATCGCCGACGCCGACCGGGTCCGCCTCGGCGCGCACCTCGCTGCGGGCACGACCGTCATGCACGAGGGCTTCGTCAACTTCAACGCGGGCACCCTCGGCACCTCCATGGTCGAGGGCCGCATCTCGGCCGGCGTGGTCGTGGGCGACGGCTCGGACATCGGCGGTGGCGCCTCCATCATGGGCACGCTGTCCGGCGGCGGCCGCGAGGTCATCTCGATCGGCCAGCGTTCGCTGCTCGGCGCCAACGCCGGGCTCGGCATCCCGCTCGGGGACGACTGCGTCGTCGAGTCCGGCCTCTACGTGACGGCGGGGACCAAGGTGACCCTCGTCGGCCGCAGCGGACCCGACGGCGCCCCGGTCGTCGTCAAGGCGCGCGAGCTCTCGGGACAGGCCAACCTGCTCTTCCGTCGCAACTCGCTCACGGGCGGTGTCGAGGCGGTCTCGCGCACAGGCGTCGGGATCGAGCTCAACGCCGCGCTGCACGCCAACTGACGTGACCACCTCCAAGGGTCCCTCCGGTCCGCAGGGCGGCGCGCCCTTCTTCGGACCGGAGGGCCCGGGGGCGGGGCCGCGCACGCCCCGTGCCCGGCGACGACGACGCCCCCTCCGTCTCGCCGTCACGGTCGTCACCGTGCTCGCGGTCGCCACGACGGGAGTCGTCCTGGCCCTCAACCGGCTCGACGACCACAGCCCGGTCGCCGAGCGGTGCGCCGCGACGGCCGACGGGCAGGCCTGGCACCTGTCCCCCGCGCAGTCGGACAACGCGGCCCTCATCGCGGTCACGACCGTGCGGCGCGGGATGCCCGCCCGGGCGGCGACGATCGGCCTCGCGACCGCCCTGCAGGAGTCGAGACTGCTCAACATCGACTACGGCGACCGCGACTCGATCGGCCTGTTCCAGCAGCGCCCCTCGCAGGGCTGGGGGACGATCGAGCAGATCATGGACCCGGTCTACTCGACGACGGCGTTCTACGACGGCCTGGACAAGGTCGACGGCTACACCGAGCTGCCCGTCACCGTGGCCGCCCAGGCCGTGCAGCGCTCGGGGTTCCCCGACGCGTACGCCCAGCACGAGTCCCGGTCGCGCGCCTGGGCCTCCGCCCTCACGGGCAACTCCCACGGCACGCTGACCTGCGACCTGGCCCCCGTCGACCCCTCGACGCTCACGACCACCGAGGAGTCCGTCGCGGGGCTCGAGGCACGTGTGCAGCGCGACCTGGGCGACCTGCCGACCAGCGTCGACGGAGCGGCCGTGACGGTCGACTCCCTGCCGCTCGCGGGGAACCCGCCGGAGACGGGGCGGGCCGGGTGGGCCGTCGCCCAGTGGGCCGTGGCGAGCGCGGACGCGACCGACGTCGTGCAGGTCGACGTCGGGGACAGGACCTGGTCCCGCGAGTCCCCGGAGTGGGCCGTCAGCGAGCCCACCGACGAGGCGCCGCACCCCGGTACGGGACAGGTCCGGATCACGGTCGCGACGACCGACGAGCCCTGAGCCCCACCTCGCCCGGGCCCAGACGCGCCGACGGCGCCCCCCCCCCGGGGGGGGGGGGCGCCGGCGGGGGGCCGGCGGGGGGGGGGTCAGCGACCGTCGACCGGCACGTACGGACGCTCGGTCGCGCCGGTGTAGACCTGGCGCGGGCGCCCGATCTTGGTCTGCGGGTCCTTCATCATCTCGCGCCACTGCGCGATCCAGCCGGGCATGCGTCCCAGCGCGAACAGCGGCGTGAACATGGCCGGCGAGAAGCCCATGGCCTTGTAGATCAGGCCGGTGTAGAAGTCGACGTTCGGGTAGAGCTTGCGCTCGATGAAGTAGTCGTCGTTGAGCGCGATCTCCTCGAGTCGCAGCGCGATGTCGAGGAGCTCGTCCTTCTTGCCGAGGGTCGACAGGACCGCGTCGGCCTTGGCCTTGACGATCGCGGCGCGCGGGTCGTAGTTCTTGTAGACCCGGTGCCCGAAGCCCATGAGCCGGACGCCGTCCTCCTTGTCCTTGACCTTCTTCATGAAGGTGTCGACGTCGAAGTCGCTGTTCTGGATCTTGTCCAGCATCGACAGGACGGACTCGTTCGCGCCGCCGTGCAGCGGTCCCGAGAGGGCGTTGACCCCGGCCGCGACCGAGGCGTAGAGGTTCGCGTGGCTCGAGCCCACGACGCGGACCGTCGACGTCGAGCAGTTCTGCTCGTGGTCCGCGTGGAGGATGAGGAGCTTGTCGAGCGCGTCGACCACCGTGGGGTCCGACTCGTACTTCTCGTAGGGCGTCGCGAAGGTCATGCGCAGGAAGTCGTCGACGTACCCGCGCGAGTAGTCCGGGTAGAGCAGCGGCTCGCCGACCCGGCGCCGGTGCAGGTACGACGTGATGGTCCGCGTCTTGGCGAGCAGCAGGACCGTCGCGAGCTCGACCGTGTCGTCGTCGAAAGGATCGAGGGAGTCGGGGTAGAACGTCGACAACGCGTTGATGGCCGAGGAGAGCACGGCCATGGGGTGCGCGTTGCGGGGGAAGGTCCCCATGAACGTCCGGAAGTCCTCGTGCACCATGGTGTGGCGGTTGACGCGCTCGACGAACGCGTCGAGCGTCGGAGCGTCCGGCAGCTCGCCGTGGATCAGGAGGTACGCGACCTCGAGGAACGTGGACTTCTCCGCGAGCTGGTCGATCGGGTACCCGCGGTAGCGCAGGATGCCCGCGTCACCGTCGATGTACGTGATCTCCGACTCGCACGAGGCGGTGTTCATGAACCCGGGGTCCACGGTGACGAGCCCGGTCGACTTCAGCAACGAGGAGACGACGATGCCGTCGTTGCCCTCGGTCGCTGCGACCACGGGCAGGTCCTGGCTCGATTCGTTGACGACGAGCCGAACTGTCGCCTGCTGGGTGGTGGTCATGTCTTCCTTCCTTGCGCGCTGCCGCACCCCCTGCGGGTGGCTGCGCGTGTCTTTCCGAGGTGTCGCTGCGAGATCGTCACCTGTCCGGCCTGGGTCATTCGATGGCCGAGAGCGTCGGACAGCATTGGCCTGGGTCGACGGTACTCGCTTCACCCACACGTGACCAATCTGGAACGGTCACGAAACCGTCACGCGGCTGTGACGCGAGTCACAGGCGAGAACGGGGAGGGATTGCACCAACAATCTCCCCGTGACCGTGCGGGCCACCGCACGGTCACGGCGTGGTCACCTCGTGGTCACCGCGCGGAGAGCCTGGACGCGGCCTCGTGCACCCTCTCGTCGCTCGCGGTGAGCGCGACCCGCACGTGCCCTGCGGCCGCCGGGCCGTAGAACGCCCCCGGGCCGACCAGGATCCCCAGGTCCGCGAGGTCCCCGACGACCGACCAGCAGTCCTGCTGCGCGTCGACCGCGCCCGCGGGGCGCGACCACAGGTAGAGCCCCGCCTGGGAGCCGTCGACCTGGAGGCCGACCTCGCCGAGCGCGGGCAGCAGCACGTCGCGACGGCGCCGGTAGACCTCGCGCTGCGCCGCGACGTGCGCGTCGTCCGTGAGAGCCGCGACCATGGCCGCCTGGACCGGCGCGGGCACGATCATGCCCAGGTGCTTGCGCGTCGTGAGCAGGTCCGCGACGACCGCGGGGTCACCCGCGACGAACGCGGCCCGGTACCCGGCGAGGTTCGACTGCTTGGACAACGAGTACGCCGCGAGCAGGCCGTCCGTCGAGCCCCCGCTCACGCGCGGGTCGAGGATGCTCGGCACCCCCTGGCTCGCGAACGGCTCCTCCCAGGCCAGCTCGGCGTAGCACTCGTCGCTCACGACGAGCGCGCCGATCTCCCGGGCTGCGGAGACGACGCGCGCGAGCTCCTCGACGTCCAGGACCTGCCCTGTCGGGTTCCCCGGCGAGTTGACCCAGACGAGCCGCACGTCGCTGCGGCCGGCCCAGTCCTCGACGCGGTCGGTCGCGAGCGGCGTGGCCCCGGCGAGGCGCGCGCCCACGTCGTAGGTGGGGTACGCCGTGGCGGGATGCACGACGACGTCCCCCGGGCCCAGCCTCAGCAGCGAGGGCAGCAGGCCCACGAGCTCCTTCGAACCGACCGTGGGCAGGACCGCGTCCGGGTCGAGGCCGGGCACGCCGCGACGGCGGTCGAACCACCCGACGACGGCCTCGCGCAGCGCAAGGGTCCCGTGCGTGGTCGGGTAGCCGTGCGCGTCGCCGGCTGCGGCGAGAGCGTCACGGACGACGGCAGGAGTCGGGTCGACCGGCGTGCCGATCGACAGGTCGACGATGCCCCGCGGGTGCGCGCGTGCGCGCTGCGCGTAGGGCGTGAGCGAGTCCCACGGGTAGGCGAGGCCTCCCAGGTCGGCGAATCCCATGCTCCGCTGCCCCGTCCTCAGGCCTGCGGGGCCAGGGCCGCGATCATCGGGTCGTCCTTCTCGATCATGCCCATCTTCGCCGCACCACCCGGCGACCCCAGGTCGTCGAAGAACTCCACGTTCGCCCGGTAGTAGTCGCTCCACTCCGAGGGCACGTCGTCCTCGTAGTAGATCGCCTCCACCGGACACACCGGCTCGCACGCACCACAGTCCACGCACTCGTCCGGATGGATGTACAACGACCGCTTGCCCTCGTAGATGCAGTCCACCGGACACTCCTCGATGCACGCCTTGTCCTTCACGTCCACACAAGGCTGAGCAATCACGTACGTCACGTCGGAGGTTCCCTTTCACCTGCTGCACCGAGCACTTCCCCCTAGTATCGCTCAGGAACGGGGCATCCCGGCCATCGGCGGACGAAGAGAGCGTGACCACGACCATGAACTCCACCCCGCGCCCGGCGCTCGACCCGCAGTGGGCCGTATGGCCCCCGGGCGCCCGCGTCGTGGTCCGGCGACGACTCACGCCGGACGAGGCGCGCGCCACCCAGGACCCCGCGACCGGTGAGGGGCAGTCGGTGACCGACGTGATCGGGATCGTCGTCTCGGTGTCTCCCGGCGCCTCGATCACCCTGCGCACGGACGCGGGCGGATCCTCCGGGTCGGTCGAGGTGACGATCCCCGCCGAGCAGCTCGTCGCCGCCAAGCGGATCCCGCCCCGGCCCCCGCGCAGGCTGCCGCGCCAGCCGGTCGACTGACCGTCTCAGCCGGGGACGACCGCCGCGATCGCGCTCACCTCGACCAGCGCACCCGGCACGCCCAGGCCCGCGACGCGCGCGGCCGTGACGAGCGGCGGCACCCCCGGCCCGGCGAGCCGTGGCGCGATCGCGCCGTAGGCCGCGCCCAGGTCCGCGTCCTCGACCAGCAGCACGGTCCACTGCACGACGTCGGCGAGCGTGGCCCCCGCCGCCTCGAGGGCGACGGTCACGTTGTCGATGGTCCGGACAGACTGCTCGGCGACGTCGTCCGAGACGACCGCCCCCGTGTCGTCGACGCCGTTCTGGCCGCCGACGTAGATGGTCGTGGCGCCCGGTGGGACGATCGCGACATGGCTGAACGCCGGGCTCACGACGAGGCCGGCCGGCTGAATCCGTGTGATCTCCATGACCTCCACGGTTCCACTGCCCACCCACACCCGCACGCCGCGCGCACGCCGTACCGCGGGACTAGCGGCCCAGCTCCAGCAGGGTGCCGTGCACCGCGACGACGACCCAGCCTGCGAGGCAGAGCTCGACGAGCTCGGAGAACCAGTCGGGGTCCCCGAGGTCGACCGACAGCTTCTCGACGGCGGGCACGACGGGCAGGGCGGCAGGCTCGACGGCGGCAGGCCCGACGGCGGCAGCGCCCTGCGGCCGCCACGTCGCCCGGACGTCGTCGGCCCGGTCGAAGAACTCGGCCGTGGCGGCGTTGGCCTCGAGCGCGGTCGCGAGCGCCTCGAGGTCGCGCGCCGCGAGCCGGAGCGCCGGGGCGACCCAGCCGGCGTTCTCCGTGAGCATGGCCTCGGTCCGGCGCGGGTCGGTCCGGCCCACGCGGGTCCCGTCCCGGAAGCTCCCCGCAGCCAGCGCGAGCGCCACCTCCCGGACGGGGGCGGCCGACACGAGGTTGAGCAGCTCGATCGCGAACGCGTGCGGGACGTGGCTGACGAGCGCCGCGGCCTCGTCGTGCACGTCGTCGGTCAGCACGAAGGCGCAGCCGCCCGCGTCGCCCGTCACGAGCGCGAGCACGCTCGCGAGCCGGTCGGGTCGGGTCGCGCCGGTGACCGTCACGGCCCACCGGGCACCGTCCAGCAGCTCGGCCGACGACGCGGCGAAGCCCGACTCCTCGGTCCCTGCCATGGGGTGCGCACCGACGTACCGCTCCCCCAGGCCGCATCCCTCCAGGACGTCGCGCACGGGCCCCTTGACCGACCCGACGTCCGTGACGACGGTGGTCGGGGCCAGGTGCCGGGCGACCTCGGTGGCCACGGGGCGCATGGCCCGCAGCGGTACCGCGAGGACCAGGACCTCCGGCGCCGAGCCGCACAGCGACTCGACGTCCTGCACCACCGCGATACCCGCTTCCTCGGCCTGCGCGCGGGTCTCCGGAGAGGCGTCGTACCCCGTGACCGTCACGCCCTCGCGCGCCAGGCGCCGCGCCAGGGAACCCCCGATGAGCCCGAGCCCCAGGACCGCGACCGTCCGAGGGCCGGCGCGGTGCGCTCCCCCGTCCTGCCTCACGCCCACAGCAGACCTCGGTCGAGATCGTCGGCAGAGGCGCCGGCCCGGACCGAGCCCACCGGGACGTGGTCGGAGGACAACGCCTCGTCGAGCTCCCCGCGCGCCGGGAAGACCCCGAGCGTCTTGACCGAGTCGCCCGCCCGGAGCAGCCCGTCGAGGACCTTGCGCACGGCCGGCTCCCAGGGGGCCGCGTCGACCGTCAGGACGAACACGTACCTGCCCTCGAGCGCCTTGAGCGGACGTGTGATGAGGCTCGACAGGTTCACTCCCCCCTCGCCGAACGCCTGCGTGATCCTCGCCAGCACGCCCGGTCCCGTGACGTGCGGCGTCAGCGCGAGCATGGTGCGCCACTGCGCCGCCCCCTCGCCCGCCCGCGCGGCGGCGAGCGTCGCCCGCGCCCGGTCGCGCCGGACGATCGCGAGGAACCGGGTGCGCGCGCCGCGGAAGTCCTCGACACCTGCCTCGAGCAGGTCGAGACCGTACAGCTCGCCGCAGATGGCGGGGCCGATCGCGATCTGGTGCCCGGTCGCGTCCCGGCACGCCGCCGCGTTGGACGACGACGGGACGGGCACGGCGCCAGAGCGCACCACGAAGCCCTGGCACTGGGCCAGGCCGTGAGGGTGAGCCGTGACCTGGGTCAGCTCGCCGTGCCCCGGCCGGACGAACGCGTCGAACGTGATCTCCAGGACCACCTCGTCGATCGCCGCGACGTCCTCGCTGCCCACGATCGCGTCGAGCGAGGGCACCACGTAGCCCTCGACCGAGTTCTCGATCGCGACGATCCCGTGGTCGAACTCGCCCGCCGCGACACCCGCGTAGACGTCCGTCACGGTCAGGGCCGCGACGAGCTCGAACCCTGTAGCGCCACCGGCGTCGCCGGCGACCACGGGCTCGCCGGTGCGCGCCGAGCCAGAGGCGGACGACGCCGTCGGGCCCGCTGACGCCTGCGCGCGCGCCCACCGGACCGCCGCCTGGTGCGTGAACGTCCCCTCCGGCCCGAGGTAGGCGACCCTGGTCACGAGCCCACGCGCTCCGGTGCCCACTGCGGCGCCAGGGCGTCGGGGCCGGGGACGAACTCGCGGCCCGGGAGGACCGCGAGCACCCGGTGGGCGACGTCGCGCGACGCGAGCTCCGCGATGAGGCCCGTCAGCACCGAGGCGTCGGGGCACGAGAACGAGGAGAAGAAGATGTGCGGGCCCGCCGACGAACGGTGGCTGCGCAGGTGCTGCATGTCGATGCCGCTCTCCGCGATGACCGCCAGGGTCTGCTGGAGCGAGCCACGGTGGTCGTCGCGCGGGCCGAACGCGAACCACACCTGCGCCTCTCCCGCGAACTCCGGTGCGGGACGGCGGGCCTCGACCAGGCCGTACCAGATCGGCGCACCCTCGCTCAGCCGCTCGCTGCCGGGGATCTCCTCCCACCCCGCGGGGATCTCCGAGCGCTCCACGACGAGAGTCCCGCTGGGCCCCGCCAGGGCGATCCGCTCGTCGAGCGCCGTGCGCGACGGGACGAGGCGAGGGTTGGCCCCCAGCGTGCGCAGGACGTGGCGGCAGTCGCGCATGCCCGCCTCGTCGACGACGACGCTCCCGGTGGACTGGCCCGGTCGGCCGGCCCACACCCACTGCGCGGGCACGGCGACGGCGGACGTGATGACCAAGGACGGCGCCGCGGCGAGCAGCGCGCGCTCGAGGTCGTGGGACGGCTGCGCCGGGTGCCCGATGTGCACGACCGCGGCCAGGTCGTCGATGCTCGCCACCGTCGCGAGCGTCGTCGAGGTGGACCCCAGGTCCAGCAGGTCGTCGGCCCCCGTGCCCGCGGGCCAACCGTCCGCTCCGTGCCACTTCGCGATCTGCGCGGCGAGCCGTGCGTGGGCCCCCGACTCGCGTTCACTACGTCCGAGCATCGAGTGTCCTCGCCCCTCTCACGGTGGCCGCGCGTGCGCGGCGCCTGTCAGCGTCCGACGAGCAGTCTAGCCGCGCGGCCCGGCCCGGACGGGGGGCGTGCGCCCCGCTGAGACGCAGGTCGTCGAGGCGTCGGGGCGCCGCCCTGACCCGGCGCCCGCCGTACCGACGACGGAGCGGGCCGGGACCTCTCGGTCCCGACCCGCTCGTGGTCTCGAGGCGGTCGCGCGGCCCCGCGTGGAGGCGGAGCCGCGAGCCGCACGGCCCGCGAAGACGCGACCTCAGGGCGCGCAGACCACCTGGTTGTCCGGCTTGTAGCGCCAGGTGTCCTTCTCGTCCTTCACGACCTGCCCGTTGAGCAGCACCTTGCGGTAGGTCGTGACCGAGAAGCCCGGGTTGCCCATGGGCTGGGGCACGCAGTCCGCGCCGGTGTGCGTGACCGTGGTCGGCTGGACGATGTTCTGCTGCCCGCTCGACGACGTCTGCACCTCGTAGTGCTTGGTGCTCCAGACCGCCACGTGCAGCTGGCCGCCGGCCACCCACGACTGCATGAGGACACCGTAGGGCGTGTCGTTCTTGAACTTCATGTCGATCGACCCGACGAAGATCGTGGCTTCACGGCCCGCCGGGTACCGGGTGAACCAGTAGCTGTGCTGGCGGTGCTCGACGTCGTCGAGCCCGGCGAAGAAGCCCGCGTTGTAGGTCGTGGTCGCCATCTGCGAGAGACCGCCGCCGATCCCCTCCACGTGCTTGCCGTCCTGCACGATGCCCGAGGAGTGGTAGCCGCCCGCCGTCGTGATCGGGGACAGCGTCTCGACCAGCGAGAACGTCTCGCCGGGCTTGACCAGGGTGCCGTTGACCTTGCTCGCCCCGACGCGCAGGTTCTCGGTGCGCAGCGAGTCGTTCGTCAGGGGGGTCGAGAACTCGGAGATCTTCTCCTTGACACCGAGCGCCTCGAGCGCGGCGACCGACTGGGCGGGGTCCGACTGCGTGAGCTCGACGGTCGCCGTCCGCTCGGTGCCGAGGGCTGCCGTCGCGACCGCGGAGCTCAGGGCGGCCGGGTCGATCGTGGTGCCCGGGGACCCGCCCTCGATGACGGGCGCACCGTTGACGAAGACGAACTTCGCGTCAGCCGCCTCGTCGAGCAGGTCGTCGGTCCCCGCGACGACCGCCTCGAGCAGCGTGGGGCCGTCGAACGTGAGCTGAAGGGCTCCTTCGACCGCGTTGAAGGCCGCCGCGGACGCGAGCACCTCAGGCGTGAGCTCCGCCTCCTGACCCCCCACCGCGACGGTGACAGGGGCGGAGACGACGCTCTGCGCCTGGGCGAGAGCCGCGTCTGTCTCCTCCTGCGTGACCGCCGGCGCCTCCGACGTCGTCGGGAGGTCGAGCGGGTCAGGACCCGTCAGCCACGACGAGCCGATGATCTCGATCGCCTCGTCCTCGACGATCTCCGAACCGTCCTGCGCGGGCGTCGCCACGGCCTGGCCGTCGGTGAAGACCACGCTTCCGTCGACCGGCTCGAGCGCGAGGCGCGCCTTGAGCTCGGTGACCTGGGCCTCCAGCTTGGCGCTGTCGACCGTCGTGACGGGTTCCTCGTCCGCGCCGCCGAAGACGTGCTTCCAGAGTCGCACCGGGCTCATCGAGAACGACGTGAGCTCGTCAGCGGTCGCCTGTGCGTCGAACGCGAGCCCGGCAGCCGCCGGGTCGAGCGTCGTCGTGGAGGCCCCGGCCTGGAGCGTGATCGGCTCTGCGGCGCGCGGACCGATGCCCTTCTCGAGGGCCGCGGCAGCGCTCTTCGTGTCGAGGCCTCCCACGGCCACCCCGGCCACTGTGGTCTCGGTCGGGACCTTGTCGGAGTAGAACCACTGGGCCCCCGTGTAGAGGCCGCCGAGGACCACGACCCCGATCCCCGCCCACAGCGCCACCTTGGGCAGACGGCTGGGCGCCTTGTCACCCGAGATGCCGTCGAGCGGCGAACCGCCGTCCGCCGGCCCACCGTCCGCCGGACCGCCGGGCGTCACCTCGGGTGCACCCACCGGGGAGAACGCCGACGCGATCGACGTGCGCGCGGGCGGCGCAGTGGTCTCCTGGGCAGGCGTCTCCTGGGTCTCCTGGGCAGGCGTCTCCTGGGCTGCGGTGCTCGCCGCGCCCGACGTCGCAGCGCTCGTCCACGCCGACGTCACCGGCGCGAACGGGGCGGTCGTGTCCGGCTGCGCCCCGGGTCGGGTGGGCACGGGCGCCTCGGCGTCCGCGGCGACGGGCGGCATGACCTGCGTGGACCGGGCATCGGCGCTCGGCGTCGCGGTCGGCACGACCGGAGCCTCGGGCGTCGCCGCGGGCGTCTGCACGCTCGGCGGCTGAACCGCCACGGGCTCAGCAGACGCACGATCAGCAGGCGCAGGATCGGCAGGCGCAGGCTCGGTCGCTGCAGGTCGCGCGGCCGGCGCGTCAGGTGCCTGCGGCGACCGGGGCGCCGCGGCCACGACCGGGACCGCGACCGGCTCCTCGAACGCGAACACCCGAGGCGAGTACGGCACGTCGTCGTCGTCGTCGAAGGAAGGCAGACGCGGCTCCGCCGCCGGGACCGTCGAGGTCCCGGCCACGTGCTCCGTCGTGGGAGCCTCCGAAGCAGCGGGCGCAGGAGCGGCCGGGGCCTGTCCGCCGGGCTCCTGCGAAGTCGTCCCCGGGCCCGACGCGGACGCGCCGAGGGTGGGCGTCGTCTCGGCGACCGGCTGCGCTGCGGCCTCCTGCGCCTCTTCAGGCTCGGTGGTCTCAGGAGGAGTCACCGCGGTCGGCTGCTCCGGGGTCGACACCTCGTCGGTCGTGCTCGGTTCCTGCGCGTTCTCACGCTCGGTCGGGTGGCCCATCGACTGTCTCCGTGACGGTTCTGGCGCGCGGCGAAGGCCGCGACGAAGGAGGGTGGTGCGGACTGCCCGCGGGGGGCAATTCTATGCGTCCGTACCGATCTGTCCGGTCGGTGTCCGGCGTGAAGATCCGGTGACGATCTGCCCGGCGGACGGGCCGGCGCCCGCCGGCCGCAACGGTCGGTCGCTGAACCAGGACCACGGCAGGAAGGCGGCGATCGCGATGACGGCCATGCCGCCGTAGACCCATACGAGCCCGACGGTCTGGTTCGGCACCAGCAGGTCTCCACCCGGTCCCTTGGACGCGAGGACCTGCACCGCGACGACCCAGCCGATCCCGTAGCCGACGACTCCGCCCCAGGAGGTCCACGCCCTCGCGAGGACTCCCCCGGAGAGGACCGCGAGCAGCGCCACGACGATCCCGACGGGCAGCAGGTGGTCCGTCACCACGACACGGTGCATCACCGTGCCCACGGCGCCCACGACGAGGCCGAGCACGACGCACAGCAGCGCGCGCCCGATCGTGCGGGCTCCGGTCTTCTTCACTGGGTCCACGCTACTGGTCCTGTCTGGTCATTTCCCGTGAACCTGCGGGGAGGTCCCGCAGACTCCGGGGTCACGGTGTAGAACTCGCGTGAAGGAAGGGCGGCAAGGACGTCGTTGCTCAGCGCGTACCACCCGAGCACACCTGCGGACCGCTCGTGCGCGCCCGCGTCCCGCACGTCGTCGACGGGCACGGTCCCGACGTGCTGGACCTGCGTCGCGTGGGCGCGCAAGGCACCGGTCACGGCATCGAGCACGGGCGCCATCTCGACGACCACGACGTCCTCGAGGTCGTCCTTCGCCACAGGGGGCAGCTCCTCGTCGGGGTCCGGCAGGGTGAGCTCCGGGTGCTCGGCGAGCAGGGCGCGCACCCCCGCGAGGTCGGCCAGCTCCCGTCGGGCGGCGCGGGCCACCCCGGTGGGCACGACCGACTGCCACAGCTCCGGCCCTCGCTCCCCCTCGCGGTCGACCGCGAGCACCCCCGCACGGGCCGGTGCGCCGTCGTCGGGCCCGGGGGCGTGCTCGTCACGCGCGGCGAGCTCGATCGCCCGGACCGTGACCTCGTGCGCCCGGACGTGGTCCGGGTGCCCGTAGCCGCCCGACGGCTCGTACGTCACGACGACGCGGGGCCGGCGCTCGCGCAGGACGCGGGCCAACCGGTCAGCCGCCTCGTCGAGCGGGACGCCGACGAGCGCGCCGTCCGGGAGGTCGGCCTCGGCCGCCGCGCGGGCGATCCCGGGAGCGGCCCAGGCCATGCCCGAGTCGCGGTAGGCCACGGCCGCCCCGCGCTCTGCGGTGCCGGTGGAACCGCTCGGCGGGACCTGGTCCAGGAACACGTGGTCCCGCACCCCCAGGGCGGCCAGCGCGGCGGCGAGCTCGCCCTCACGATGTGCCGCCAGAGCGGGGCCGTCCCCTTCGAGGTGCGCGAGGTCGGCGCCGATGACCTCGCCCTGCTCACCACGGGTGCAGGTCACGAGCGTGACCGGCTCGCCCGCCGCGGCCCACGTCGCGAGCAGGGCCCCGGTCGCGAGGGTCTCGTCGTCGGGGTGCGCGTGCACGGCGAGCAGCCCACCACGGGGCTGGACCGGTTCGGACCTCATGCGTCCTCCAGAGGGGGCAGGTAGTGCGGAGCCCGCGCCGCCGGTCACGAGGACCGGCGGCACGGGCTGCGTACTCAGGGGTTGCGCCGTCCTGGCGAGGTCAGGACTTCTTCGCGCGGGAGAACGCGCGGGCGCGCTCGGTCTGGTCGAGGATGACCTTGCGGATGCGCACGACCTCGGGAGTGACCTCGACGCACTCGTCCTCGCGGGCGAACTCGAGCGACTCCTCGAGCGTCAGGTGCTTCGGGGGCGTCAGGTTCTCGAAGGTGTCGGAAGACGCCGCACGCATGTTGGTGAGCTTCTTCTCCTTCGTGATGTTGACGTCCATGTCCTCGTTGCGCGAGTTCTCTCCGACGATCATGCCCTCGTAGACCTCCTGGGTGGGGTCGACGAAGAACGAGCCGCGCTCCTGCAGGTTGATCATCGCGAACGGCGTCACGACGCCCGCACGGTCGGCGACGAGCGAACCGTTCACACGGGTCTCGATCGGGCCGGCCCACGGCTCGTAGCCCTCGGCGATCGAGGAAGCGATGCCGGTACCGCGCGTGTCCGTGAGGAAGCGGGTGCGGAAGCCGATCAGGCCACGCGCCGGGACGACGAACTCCATGCGGACCCAGCCCGTGCCGTGGTTCGACATGGTCTCCATGCGGCCCTTGCGCTGCGCGAGGAGCTGCGTGACGTTCCCCAGGTACTCCTCGGGGACGTCGATCGTCATGCGCTCCATGGGCTCGTGGCGCTTGCCGTCGACCTGCTTGGTGACGACCTGGGGCTTGCCCACGGTCAGCTCGAAGCCCTCACGACGCATCTGCTCGACGAGGATGGCGAGCGCCAGCTCACCACGGCCCTGGACCTCCCACGCGTCGGGACGCTCGGTCGGCAGGACGCGCAGCGACACGTTGCCGATGAGCTCCTTGTCGAGGCGGTCCTTGACCTGGCGGGCCGTGACCTTGTGGCCCTTGCCACCCTTGCCCGCGAGCGGCGAGGTGTTGATACCGATCGTCATCGAGATGGCCGGGTCGTCGACCGTGATGAGCGGCAGCGGACGCGGGTCGTCGGGGTCCGTGAGGGTCTCACCGATGGTGATGTCCTCGATGCCGGCGACCGCGACGATCTCGCCGGGGCCCGCCGAGTCGGTGGGCACGCGGGTGAGCGCCTTGGTCTCGAGCAGCTCGGTGATCTTGACGTTCTGCATCGTGCCGTCGGCACGGGCCCACGCCACGGTCTGGCCCTTGTGGATGGTGCCGTTGAAGATGCGCAGCAGCGCGAGGCGGCCGAGGAACGGCGACGCGTCGAGGTTGGTGACGTGAGCCTGGAGCGGCGCGCCCTCCTCGTACGTGGGGGCCGGGATCTTGTCGAGGATGACCTTGAACAGGGGCTCGAGGTTCTCGCTGTCGGGGACCGAGCCGTCTGCGGGCTGCTCCGTCGAGGCGCGCCCGACCTTGGCCGCGGCGTAGACGACGGGCATGTCGAGGATCGCGTCGAGGTCGAGGTCGGGGACCTCGTCGGCGAGGTCGCTCGCGAGTCCGAGCAGCAGGTCGGTCGCCTCGGCGACGACCTCCTCGATACGGGAGTCGGGGCGGTCCGTCTTGTTGACCACGAGGATCACGGGCAGCTTGGCGACGAGCGCCTTGCGCAGCACGAAGCGCGTCTGGGGCAGCGGGCCCTCCGACGCGTCGACCAGGAGCACGACACCGTCGACCATGGACAGGCCGCGCTCGACCTCGCCACCGAAGTCGGCGTGGCCCGGGGTGTCGATCACGTTGATCGTGATGCCGTCGGGCTGACCGGCAGCGATCGCTGCGGGACCGGCGTAGTGCACGGCGGTGTTCTTCGCGAGGATCGTGATGCCCTTCTCGCGCTCCAGGTCACCGGAGTCCATGGCCCGCTCGTCGACGTGCGCGTGAGCGCCGAAGGCGCCGGACTGGTGCAGCATCGCGTCGACGAGGGTCGTCTTGCCGTGGTCGACGTGGGCGACGATCGCCACGTTGCGCAGGTCAGAGCGCACAGACATACAGAACTCATTTCGGGAGAGGAGCGAGCGACGGAGGATTCCGCCCGAGTTGGTGGCCGGCGGACGGGCGCCGCCCGCGCAGAGCACGCGCGCGCCGTCGTCCGGGCACGGCTATCTTACCGGGTGGCAGCCAGTGCGTGGAGAGGGTGCTCCGTCACACCCGCTCGTCACGCTCCCCAGACGCGAGATGCCCGACGACGGCGGGTGCCGTCGTCGGGCATCTCACCCGTGCTGCGGACGTCAGGGCTGCTGCGGGATGCGGTCGCCCTCGATGTTCTCGCGGCGGTCCGCCTGCGAGCGCAGGAGCGCGTCGACCTCGTTCGCCTCGTCCCTGGCGATGTCCTTCGCCTCGTTGACGAGCAGGAGGTCGCGGGCCTCGCGACGCACGCGCTGCTGCTCCGGGTCCGGGACGGGCACCGCGGCGAGCAGACGACGCGTGTAGTCGTCCCGCGGGGAGTTCACGACCTGCGCCGTGTCCCCGACCTCGACCAGCTTGCCGTGGTGCATCACCGCGATCCGGTCGGACAGGATCTCGACGACCGCGAGGTCGTGCGAGATGAACAGGCACGCGAAGCCGTGCTCGCGCTGCAGGTCCTGGAACAGGTCGAGGACCTTGGCCTGGACCGACACGTCGAGCGCCGACGTGGGCTCGTCCGCGACCAGCAGCTTGGGCTCGAGCGAGAGTGCACGGGCGATGCCCACGCGCTGACGCTGACCACCGGAGAGCTCGTGCGGGTAGCGGTTGCGCATGGCCCGCGGCAGCTCGACCTGGTCGAGCAGGCGCTCGACCTCGGTGCTCAGCGCCTTGCCCTTGATGCCCTTGTGGAGCATGAGGGGCTCGCCGATCGACTCACCGATCGGCAGGCGCGGGTTGAGCGACGACCCCGGGTCCTGGAAGACGATCCCGACCTGGTTGCGCAGCGGACGCAGGTCGCGAGCGCGCGCCCCCACCATGTTCTGGCCGACGATCGTCAGCTCGCCGCCCGTGACGGGCAGGAGGCCCACCGCGGCACGACCGATCGTCGTCTTGCCCGAGCCCGACTCGCCCACGAGCCCGACGACCTCGCCCTGGCGGATCGTCAGGTTGACCTGGTCCACCGCGCGGAAGCCCGGTGCACGGCCACGGCCCGGGTACTCGATGACCATGTCCTTGGCCTCGAGCACGACCGGACGCTCGTCGACGACGGCCTGCGCCGGCTCGACGACCTCGGCGCGCGCGGTGCCGAGGTGCGGGACCGCGTCCAGCAGGCGCTGCGTGTAGGGGTGCTGGGGCGAGGAGAAGATCTGCGCCGCAGTCCCCTCCTCCACGACCAGGCCGTTCTTCATGACGAGGATGCGGTCCGCCATGTCGGCGACGACACCCATGTCGTGGGTGATGAGGATGATGCCCGAGTCGATGCGGTGACGCAGGTCGCGCATGAGCTTGAGGATCTCGGCCTGGACCGTCACGTCGAGGGCCGTGGTCGGCTCGTCGGCGATGAGCAGGCGCGGGTCGCACGCCAGCGCCTGCGCGATCATGGCGCGCTGGCGCTGACCGCCCGAGAGCTGGTGCGGGTAGGAGTCGAACCGGCGCTCGGGCTCGGGGATCTCCACGAGCGTGAGCAGCTCGATCGCGCGCTTCTTGGCGTCCTTGGGACCCATGTCGAAGTGCGTGCGGAGCGTCTCGACGATCTGGAACCCGACGGTGTACACCGGGTTGAGCGCCGTCATGGGCTCCTGGAAGATCACCGAGATCTCCTTGCCACGGATGTGGCGGAGCTTGCTCGTGGACATCCCGATGAGCTCGCGGTCGCCGAGCTTCGCGCTACCGGTCGCCCGGCCGTTCGGCGGGAGCAGACCGATGAGGGACATCGACGACTGCGTCTTGCCCGAGCCGGACTCGCCCACGATCGCGAGCACCTCGCCCGGGTGGACGTCGTAGCTGACGCCGGACGCAGCGGGGAACCACTCGCCGTCGACGTAGAAGTCGACGCCGAGGTCACGGACGGTCAGCACGGGTTCGCCGGTGGGCGCCGGTGCCGCCTGGGGTGCTGTCTCGATTGCCACAGGTATCAGGATCCTTCCTGTATGCGACGGACGTCGGCGCTGGTCAGCGCTCCGGTCGATGTCTGCATCTCTGGGAGTATGGGCCCATGGGACCCACACACGTTTTCAGGTCGACGTACGGCCGGATACTGACCGGTGCCGCGGCGCTGGTCGCGCTCGTCACCCTGGTCAGCCTCGCGACGTCGGGGGGCGTCGAAGAAGTACTGCGCTACGGCGCGTGGCCGCTGCTGGCGGTGCTGGTCGTCTGGGCGCTCTTCTGGTACCCCGAGGTCCAGGTGAGCGACGGCGAGATCGTGCTGCGCAACGTGCTGCGCACGGTGCACGTCCCGTGGCCCACCTTCCGGAGCGTGGACTCGCACCTCGCGCTCAAGGTGACGACGACGAGAGGCACCTTCACGGCGTGGGCCGCACCCGCGAGCAGCGGCTCCGTGGCGAGGCTGCGCAACCCCCGCACGGTCGACCCCACCAAGGGCATGGTCGGCGACCGGCTGGTCAGCGGCGCCAACGCCGACGCGGTGGCCCTGGTGATCGGCGAACGCTACGAGGCGCTCCGATCGGCCGGCTACCTGGACGGCGACGACCACGGTCTCGCGCCCCGTACGACGTGGCACCTCGCGACCGTCGCCGGCCTCGTGGCGCTCACGGTCCTCGGGGTGCTCGCGCCGCAGCTCGGCTGAGCACGCCACCGGTACCGGCGGGCCCCCCCGGGGGGGCGCCGGCCCCCGGGGCGGGGGGGC
>NZ_JACSQE010000001.1:31464-122101 GCF_014836745.1 Oerskovia gallyi | reverse complement strand
CCTGACCGCAGCCCACAGGGCATGAGGAAGGGGGCCCCCCCCCCCGGGGGGGGCCCCCCGGCACCGGTGGCGTGAGGCCGGTCATGTCAGTTCCCGCCACCCATGGCCATGCCCGTCTGGCCGCCCTGGGCCTGCAACGGGATCGTGGTCTCGTGCGCCCTGCCGGCCGCGCGGTCCATCTTGCGCTGCGAGGGGATGCGCTTCTGGCGCGGGTCGAACGCGTCGCGCAGACCGTCGCCGATGAAGTTGATGCACAGCGCGATCACGACGATGAACAGACCGGGCCACCAGAACAGCCAGGGCCGCGTCGCGAACGACGACTGGTACTGGCTGATGAGCTGGCCGAGCGAGATGTCGGGTGCCACGATCCCGAAGCCCAGGTAGCTCAGCGCGGTCTCGAGGAGGATCGCCGAGCTCATGAGCAGCGTCGTCGCGACGATGATGACACCGATCGCGTTCGGCAGGATGTGCTTGAAGATGATGCGCGAGTTGGACGCGCCCGCGACGCGTGCCGCGTCGACGAACTCCCGCTCGCGCAGGCTGAGGAACTCACCGCGCACCAGACGGGCCAGGCTCGGCCAGAGGATCAGGCCGAGCGCGGCACCGAAGATCGCCGCACTGAGGGAGCCTGCCATCTTGCCGATGACGGCACCGATCACGATGGTCGGGACCGTGATGACGAGGTCGGTGAAACGCATGAGGACGCCGTCGGTGCGACCACGGAAGAAGCCCGAGAGCGAGCCGATCAGGACACCGAGCACGCACGCGATCGTGCCGATGATGAACATGACCCCGAGCGAGGTCTGGGTGCCCTTCATGACGTAGTAGAACATGTCGTGCCCGTTCTCGTCCTGACCGAACGGGTGCTCGCCGATGGCGAAGCCGGACCCGCCGAGCCAGGTGGGCATGCTCAACGTGGGCGCTCCGCCCGAGTTGATGACCTTGCCCGACCCTGCACCCTGCGGCCACCATCCCGGCACCGGGCCGAAGCCCACCGAGGTGAAGGCGAGCAGCACGACGAGGATGAGGACGGCGAGCCCGACCATGGCGCCCTTGTGCCGGAAGAACCGGCTGCGGACGATCTGCCCCTGGGACAGGCCTTCGACGTCCTTGAGCTCGATCGCGTTCTCGATGGTGACCGAGTCGTCGCCGTTCTGGGGGTTCTGAGGGGTACTCATGCGTTCACCCGAATTCGTGGGTCGAGGGCAGCGTAGATCAGGTCCGCCACGATGTTGGCGATGATCGCGAGCGCAGCGGTGATCAGGAGGTAGGCCATGACCGGCTCGATCTCAGCTTCCTGGAGCGAGTTGAGGAAGAGCGCCCCCATGCCGGGCCTGTTGAAGATCCGCTCCGTGACGACCGCACCGCCGATGAGCGTGATGACGTCGATCGGCACGATCGTCGCGAGCGGGATCAACGAGTTGCGGAAGCCGTGGCGCATGATGACGGTGCGCTCGCTCAGCCCCTTGGCGCGGGCCGTACGGATGTAGTCCTGGCTCATGACCTCGAGCATGCTCGAGCGCGAGTAGCGCGTGTACCCCGCGAAGGCGACCAGGATCAGCGTCAGGGTCGGCAGCAGCAGGTGCGTGTACTGGTCGAGGACCTGCACCCAGTAGTTGCCGCCGAGGTTCGGGGTCCGGTCACCGAACGTCGCGATGGGACGGCCGTTGATCGCGTTCGAGTTGACGTACGCGGGCCAGACCTGCATGACACGGTCGATGTAGATCATGGCCGCGACCACGAAAGCCGTGATGCCGCCGGTGCGCGCGGAGACGCCCCAGTCGGGTCCGCGGAACAGGTAGCCGACCAGGACGCCCACGCCGATCGCGACGAGCGCGAGGCCGAACATCATGAGGTGGCTCGGGGCGACCGAGTCGAAGAAGCCCTGGAGCGGGTAGTAGAGCGCGACGCCGATGGCCACGGTCGCGAGAGCCGTGTAGAGCGCGCGGCGGTTCTTGAGGCCCGCCGAGAGCGCGGTCAGCGCGAACGCGAAGCCGACGCCGGTGAGGGCGATCAGCACGGGGCCCAGCTGCGGCCTGGACCACCAGTCGGTGAGCTGGACGTAGAGCATGACGCCGAGCGTGGCCGCGAAGGCCAGGCCGAAGGTCTGCAGCCTGCGCGTGACCGAACCGCCGATCGCGAGCACCCACAGCAGGCCCATGAGCGCTGCGATGCCGATAAGCACCGGTATCGACAGGGCAGGGTCCGCGAGGAAGTCGTTGAACCCGATGGCCCCCCACTGCTTGAGGAGGACGGCGACCCAGAACGAGGGCAGCGAGTAGAGCAGGAAGGACAGGAAGATGATCAGGTAGTCGAACGTCGCGTACTGGCGCAGGGCGCTGACGATACCGACCGAGACACCGAGGATCAGCGACAGGACCGTGGCGGCCGTCACGAGCTGGAGGGTCGAGCCGATCGCGTGCGAGACCATCGTGCCGACGTCCTGCCCGGAGCGCCAGGCGATGCCGAAGTCTCCCTGGAAGGCGTGGCCGAGCCACTGGAAGAAGCGCACCACGACGTTGGTGTCGAGGTTGAGCATGTCCTCGCGTGCGGCGATGCGGGCCGCCTTGTCCGCTCCGCGGTACTCCCGGAGGTCGGCCAAGGGGTCGATCGCCAGATCGACCAGGAGGTACATCAAGAAGATGGCCACGAACAGAGTGGCTATGCCGGCCAGAAGGCGGCGCGTAATGAACGTCAACACGTTGGGATAAACCTCGCAGACGACTGAGGACTCGCGATCAGCGAGTCATTCTATTCCGCGGCCTGGCAGATGATGCACGGCGGATACTGCTGGCCGGCGTGTGCAGGCACGCGCGAGGGCGCCGGATGGGTGCTTCCGGCGCCCTCTCGTCGTCTCCGACCGAGGAGATCTTACGCGCTCGCGGGGAGGGGATCACACCCTCCCCGCGAGCGACTCGTCTCACCTGACGGAGTCGGTACTACTTGCTGGCCTCGGCGTTGCCGGTCGTCCAGTCCCAGAACCCGTAGAAGATGCCCGGGGCGATCGTGAGCGGCTTGACGCCCGAGATCTTGGACTCGTTCCAGGCGGTGACGCCCGGGAACTGGAAGATGGTCACGCCGAACGCGTCGTCGACGAGGTGCTTCTCGACGTCGCCGAGGATGCGGGTCTGCTCGGCCGGGTCGGTCTCGGTCTGCAGCTCGTCGAACAGCGCGTCGACCTCAGGGTTGGAGTACCCGTAGTGGTTGTTCGTCGCGCCGGTGCGGTAGTTCGCGTCCGACTCGGTCACGGCGGTCGAGGTCGACTGCCAGCCGAAGAGCGCCGCGTCGTAGAACGACTTCGCGCTGCTCAGGTCCGTGCCCCAGTCGGTCTGGACCTGGTACGGCGTGACCGTGAAGCCGGCCAGCGCGGCCGACTCGGTGATGAGCTGCGACTGGTTGACACGACGCGTGTTGTTGGGGTCGAACAGCAGGCGGACGGAGACGGGCGAGGTGACGCCGGCCTCGGCCAGGAGCGCCTTGGCGCCCTCGATGTCGACCTGGTCGTACTGCGACTGGCCGTTCGCCGCGACGATGTCGTCGTAGGCGGGCGAGCCGGGGACCGTGGTGTACGAGTTGCGGATCTCGGCGTCCGGGTTCAGCGGCTTGATCAGGTTGTCGATGATCTGCTGGCGCGGGACCGTCTTGAGGAACGCCTGGCGGACCTTCTTGGCCTTCTCGGCGTCGCCACCGTAGGTGACCGGGTCGAAGGGTCCACCGTTGGAGAACTGCAGGTCGACGTGCTCGTACGTGCCCTCGGTCGCGGACTCGACCTGGACGCCGTCGAGAGCACCGACCGCGGAGAGGATGTCAGCCGTGGACTGCGGGTTGATGAGGTCGACCTCACCGTTCTGCAGTGCCTGGACCTGGCCCATCGGGTCGCCGTTGTAGCGGATGGTGACCTGGTCGATGCCGGCCTTGTGCTCGCCCTTGTACGACTCGTTGGCCTTCAGCGTGACGTACTGGTCCTTGACGAAGTCCGTCATGACGTACGCGCCGCTCGAGAGGTAGAGGTTCTCGTCGTCGGGGAGCTCGGTGTAGTTGAAGTCCTTGTTCCAGACGTTCGCGATCTTCTGCAGGCTCGCGATGTCACCGTCCTGGATGGCCTTCACGACGGCGTCGCTCGCCTCGGCAGCGTCCTCGATGCCGAGCGCGCGCTGGCCCACGACGTGTGCCGGGAGGTTCGGGGCGATCGCCGTCTCCCAGTCCGCGAAGGGCTTGGAGTAGGTGAACGTGATCGAGTCGTCCTCGATGACGGGGACGTCGGTCACGAGCGAGATGCCCGGGGACGAGGCGTCGAAGTAGACGCCGGCGTCGACGGCCTCCTGGTTCGTGACCTCGCCGGTCTCCTCGTCGTACTCCGGCTCGACGTTGTTGTACTTACCGGTCTGGGCGACCCACTCGAGGAGGAGGTCGGCGGGGCCGGCCGCGACGCCGTCGGACCAGCCGGCGGTGTCCGCGTAGGTGTACTTGATCGTCAGCGGGTCGTCGGAGACCTTCTCGTACGTGCCGTACGACTCGTCCGGAACCAGGTTCAGGTCCTCGTCGTAGTAGTTGAAGCCGGCGCGCATGAGGTAGAGCACGACGTTGTTCGCCGTGGCGTTACCGGTCATGGAGTTGCCGTTGTACGAGTAGAACGGCTGGTTCCACGCGATGTTGACGCTCTCGCTGTCGTTGATGCCTGCGCCGTCGTCGCTGTTGCCGTCGCCGGACCCACCGGCGCACGCGGAGAGCGCCAGTGCGCTCGCCGCCACGGCTGCGACAGCCGCAGACTTCCGTGAGATCTTCAATGTTCCTCCTCAAGGGGATGGTGGGTTCCCCGTCGACGTGCCCCGCAGCAGCACTGCGCGCGGAGCTCGGCGACACTCGCGGGAGACCCACCATTGGTTTGGGGCAACGGTACCGACCAAGATGGGCGACTTCACCCGGTTGCACCTTTCGAGCGGCCGATCGTTACCGAGTTGATACTGGCCGGTACGGTGCTGTTTCCCATTCGATACCCGGAGAAACCGGTACGTAACGGACCGGAAACACAGGACGGGCGCCCCCTGCGTCTCACGATGCGGCGGCGCCCGTCCCATAACCGGCGAATGTGGCAGACCTCATAGCGGCCCGCCAGGGGTCAGACGTTGAAGCGGAACTCCACCACGTCGCCGTCGACCATCACGTAGTCCTTGCCCTCGATGCGGGCCTTGCCGGCCGCCCGGGCCGCCGCCACGGAGCCCGTCTCGACGAGGTCGTCGAACGAGATCACCTCGGCCTTGATGAAGCCACGCTCGAAGTCGGTGTGGATGACCCCGGCCGCCTGCGGCGCGGTCCACCCCTTGCGGATGGTCCAGGCGCGCGACTCCTTGGGCCCGGCCGTGAGATAGGTCTGCAGGCCGAGCGTGTCGAACCCGACGCGCGCGAGCTGGTCGAGACCGGACTCCTCCTGGCCCGTCTCCGCGAGCATCTCGGCCGCCTCCTCGGGCTCGAGCTCGACGAGCTCGGACTCGAACTTGGCGTCGAGGAAGATCGCCTGCGCGGGCGCGACGAGCGCGCGCAGCTCGGCCTTGCGCTCCTCGTCCACGAGGCCCGCGTCGTCGGTGTTGAAGACGTAGATGAACGGCTTGGCCGTCATGAGCTGAAGGCTCGCGATCTCGGCCAGGTCCAGCCCGGCGGCCTTCGCGCCCTGGAACAGGGTGATGCCCTGCTCGAGCAGGGTCTGCGCCTTCTGGGCCGCGGCGAGCAGGACGGGGTCGCCCTTCTTGATCTTGACCTCCTTCTCGAGGCGCGGGAGCGCCTTCTCGAGGGTCTGGAGGTCCGCGAGGATCAGCTCGGTGCTGATGGTCTCGATGTCGTCCGCCGAGTCCGTCGACCCCTCGACGCGGATCACGTCGGGGTCGTCGAACGCGCGGGTCACCTGGCAGATCGCGTCCGCCTCACGGATGTTCGCGAGGAACTTGTTGCCGAGCCCCTCCCCCTCGCTCGCACCCTTGACGATGCCCGCGATGTCCACGAAGGACACGGTCGCGGGCAGGATGCGCTCGCTGCCGAAGATCTCCGCGAGCTTGTTCAGCCGCGGGTCCGGGAGGGACACGACGCCGACGTTCGGCTCGATCGTCGCGAACGGGTAGTTCGCCGCGAGGACCTGGTTGCGCGTCAGGGCGTTGAAGAGGGTGGACTTGCCGACGTTGGGCAGGCCGACGATGCCGATAGTTAGAGCCACGGGGCCTGAGTCTACGCCGAGCGACCGTGCGCGCCGCTCGCGCCGGAGCAGGCGGCCGAACGGCCGGACGGCCCGACGGCGCCGCTCGCGCCGGGCGACCACGTGCACTGCTGCACGGGCGCACCTGGGCGAGCGGCGCCGTCGGGCCGCTGCGGGGACCGCCTACTTGTAGCTCATGACCTGCTGGAGGAGCTCCGGTCCGCGCTGGTCGACCAGGCGGCCGCCCCAGCGCATGCCCACCACGAGGAAGACCACCCCGAGGCCGACGCCCACGACCAGCGCGAGCCAGCCCCAGACCGCCGCCCCCGTCAGGACGTTCGTGAGCGCCAGCCCCGCGGCCGGCAGGCACAGCGCCGTGAGGACCAGCATCGTGATCATCTGGGCGACCAGCGTCGCCATCGCGGCGCCCTGGGGAGACTTGAACGGGCTGTCCCCCGGCTTCGGTACCGGGTAGAGCAGGCGCGCCGAGACCACGCTCGACACGCCCAGCCCCGCACCGAGCACACCCAGGCTCAGCCCGATCGTGGCGACCAGGAGGTCCCAGCGCCCCGTGAACGCGACCGAGCCCACCGCGAAGACCAGCACGACCGGCACCCCGATGACCGCGGCCGCGACCACACGGCCCGCGCGGTCCGCGAACCCGCTCACGCCCGACGACACCTGGGTCCAGAACGCCGTGTGGTCGTACGCGACGTCCGCCGAGATCGCGAACCCGAACGTGAAGGCCGTGACCGGGCCCAGCACGAGCATGAGCTCGACGAACCCGTCGCCGCCGTCGGCCCGCATGCTCGACCCGACGAACCACAGCAGGACCGGGAGCAGCGGGACCACGGCGATCGAACCCGAGTAGCGCGGGTCCCGGAACCAGTACGTCAGGCAGCGTGCCGCCACGGCTCCCACGGGCGTCGCGGGGAAACGGTCGAACCAGCCGAGCCCCTTGGACTTGCCGGCCGAGGCGCCGCCGTGCGGCGCGACCAGGGCCTTGGCGAGCGCGCGGTCCCACACGACCCACGCCGCGACCAGGACGACCACCGCGATGGCGAGCCGCACGAGCGCGAGGCCCCAGGCGCCGTCGGACACCGCGGACGCGACCGCCCACGGCGCACCGAACGGCGTCCACCCCAGGACGTCCGCGATGACCGGCAGCACCTCCTGGCCGCGAGCGATCGCCGACGTCGCCCAGCCGATGATCGGCCCGGCGAGCATGAGCGGCACGAACGCCGCGATCGACAGGACCTCGCGGTAGCGCCGCGAGTCGAGCAGCGGGGCGAGCGCGGTCGTCGTCGCACGGGACCCGACGACGCACAGCGCGACCGCGAGCAGCGCGCCCACGAGCGCGGCCACGGCCGCGAGCGGCGAACGCCACCACGCGAGCGCCGTCCCGGCCGAGGCGACGAGCGTCACGATCCCCGGGATGCCCACGAGACCCGCGACCGCGAGCCCCGCGAGGAGCTGACGCTGCGGCACCGCGAACGTCACGAAGCGCTGCGGGTCGAGCGTCGCGTCCACGCCGAACGCGAACAGCGGCACGATCCACCACGCGAGCACGACGACCGAGCCGACGATCGTGATGATCTGGCCCGCCACCTCGGGGGCCGTGGTGCCCAGGACCGTCAGGCCGACCAGGGCCATCGAGATGACGCCCAGCCCGTAGAGGATGCCGAGGACCAGCCCCACCGTCTGCCACACGCTCTTCTTGAGCGTGTTGCGCAGGAGGGTGAGCTTGAGGCTTACGAGGTGCGCAACCACGACAGCCCCTCCGTCGTGTGACGCCCGCCCACGAGGTCCACGAAACGGTCCTCCAGGCTCTGGCCCGCGCGGACCTCGTCCACGGTGCCGGCCGCGAGCACGTGCCCGCCCGCGATGACCGCGACGTGGTCGCACATGCGCTGGACCAGGTCCATGACGTGCGAGGACACGATGACCGTGCCGCCGCTCGCGACGTAGCCGTTGAGGATCTCGCGGATGTTGGCCGCGGAGACCGGGTCGACGGCCTCGAACGGCTCGTCGAGCACGAGCAGGTTCGGGGCGTGGATCAGCGCCGAGGCCAGTGCGATCTTCTTGGTCATGCCCGCCGAGTAGTCGACCACGAACGTGTTCGCGTCGGCCGCCAGGCCCAGGGCCTCGAGCAGGTCCGCGGTGCGCTCGGCGACCGTCTCGCGGTCCATGCCGCGCAGCAGGCCCGCGTAGGTGATGAGCTGCGCGCCCGTGAGCCGGTCGAACAGGCGCACGCCGTCCGGGAGGATGCCCAGCAGACGCTTGCCCTCGAGCGGGTTCGCCCACAGGTCCAGGCCGTGCACGTGGACCGAGCCGAAGTCCGGGCGCAGCAGACCCGTGGCCATCGACAGCGCGGTCGTCTTGCCCGCGCCGTTGGGGCCGACGAGCCCGTAGAACGAGCCGGCGGGGACGTCGAGGTCGATGCCCGCCACGGCGATCTTCTCGCCGAACTTCTTCCACAGCCCGCGCACCGACAGCGCGGGGGCCGTGCCCGCCGCGTCGGTCGGAGGCGTGGGCGTCGCAGGGGCGAGCACGGGCGCGGCGGTCTGCAGGCCAGGCGCGGCGGGTGCTGCCGGGGCGGTGTCGTCGACGGGTGGGAACTGGTCGCGGGGCTCAGGATCGTGGGCCATACGGACAAACCTAGTGGAGCCGGACGGCCTCTCCCCAGGAGATATGTCACGTCTTTCCAGGTGGGAGCCGGATTCACCCGTGCGGGCCGTCGCGCGAGGACCTCCGACGCGCCCGACGACGCAGCTCCCCGTCCCGTGTGGGTACCACCTGGCAGAGTGCGGGCATGGACAACGCCCTGCCGTGGCTCATGCTCGTCGTCGGACTCCTCGTGGGAGCCCTCTTGGGCTGGCTCGCGCGCCGCACCTCCCCCGACTCCGGGCGCGCCGAGATCGGCCGGCTCACCGGGCTCCTGACCCAGGCCCAGCAGGAGGCCGCGCGCGGCGCGGGCCTCGCCGAGCGCCTCGCCGCAGAGCGTGAAGGGTTCGAGCGTCAGCTCCGGACCGAGCGCGAGGCGTTCGGTCGCCAGCTCGCGGGCACCGAGCGCGCCGCGGACGAACGCTTCGACATCGAGCGCGCCAACCACGAGCGGGCGATCGAGGAGCTGCGCGCCGGTTCCGAGAAGCGGCTCGCAGAGATCCGCGGCGACCAGGCCCGGCTCGAGGCCCAGTTCGAGGCCCTCGCGCGCAAGGCGCTCGCGAACAGCTCCGAGCAGTTCCTCACGCAGGCCGAGGAGCGCTTCAAGCGCAGCCAGCAGGTCGGGGAGGCCGAGCTCGCCAAGCGCGAGCAGGCCGTGCAGCAGCTCGTCGAGCCCCTCAGCAAGGCCCTCGACCAGGTCAAGGCCGAGGTCTCCGCCGCAGAGCAGGCGCGCCGCGAGGCCCACGGCACGCTCGCCGAGCAGGTCCGCGGCATGCGCCACGACTCCGAGGCACTGCGCGCCGAGACCGCCCAGCTCGTGACCGCGCTGCGCTCCTCGCAGGTCCGCGGCGCCTGGGGCGAGCTCCAGCTGCGCCGCGTCGTCGAGGCCGCGGGCATGATCCCCCACGTCGACTTCATGGAGCAGGACCAGGTCAGCACCGACGACGGTGCGCTGCGCCCCGACATGGTCATCAAGCTCGCAGGCGGCAAGAACATCGTGGTCGACGCCAAGGTCGCCTTCCTCGGCTACCTCGACGCGCAGCAGACCACCGACCCCCGTGTCCGGGAGGAACGGCTCGCCGCGCACGCACGCCACTTCCGCAAGCACATCGACGACCTCGCGGGCAAGCGGTACTGGGACCAGTTCAGCCCCGCGCCGGAGTTCGTCGTCATGTTCGTCCCCGCCGAGTCGTTCCTGTCGGCCGCGATCGAGCAGGACCCCTCGATCCTGGAGTACGCGGTCGCGAAGAACGTCATCATCGCGGCCCCCATGACCATGATCGCTCTGCTGCGGACCGTCGCCTACGCCTGGCGGCAGGACGCGCTCGCCGCGAACGCCCAGCAGGTCCTCACGCTCGGCAAGGAGCTCCACGGGCGCCTCGCCGTCATGGGCACCCACCTCGCCAAGCTCGGCCGGTCGATCCAGGGAGCCGCCGAGTCGTACAACAAGACCGTCGCGTCCCTCGAGACGCGCGTGCTCGTGAGCGCGCGCCGGTTCGCCGACCTCAACGTCGTCGACGAGGACCTCGAGACCCCCGCCGCGGCCAACCCGCAGCTCAGCGCGGTGAGCGCCCCCGAGCTCCTCGCCTCGGTCCACGAGAGCTTCGTCGCGATCGACGAGATCCCGGGGTCGCGCGCAGGCGCCGCTCCGGCGGACGACGACGAGCAGGGCCCGCTCGACGCCGGGATGCTCGGGACCATCAACGCCCCCGGGCGGCACGAACGCGACCGGGGAGCGGACGCGTCCTGACGTGACGACGGACGAGGCCCGTCCCGGAGCATCCGGGACGGGCCTCGTGCACGTCAGCGAGCCGGCGTCAGACGGGCTCGACCGAGAGCGCCGTGCGGTTCTCGCGACGCGGGCGCGCAGGCGCGTTGCCCGCGGCCTTGAGGTCCGCGCGCAGCTCCTTGGGGAGCGAGAACATGAGGTCCTCGGTCGCGGTGCGCACCTCCTGCACGTCGCCGTAGCCGCGCTCGGCCAGGTACGCCAGGACGTCGTTCACGAGGATCTCCGGGACCGAGGCCCCCGAGGTCACACCGACGGTCGTCACGCCCTCGAGCCACGACTCGTCCATCTCCTGTGCGCGGTCGATGCGGTACGACGCGTCCGCGCCGGCGCCCAGGGCGACCTCGACGAGACGCACCGAGTTCGACGAGTTCGCCGAGCCGACCACGATCACGAGCTCGCACGCGGGCGCGAGCTTCTTCACCGCGACCTGACGGTTCTGCGTCGCGTAGCAGATGTCGTCCGACGGCGGGTTCTGCAGCGTCGGGAACCGCTCGCGCAGGCGGTCGACCGTCTCCATGGTCTCGTCGACCGACAGCGTCGTCTGCGAGATCCACACGACCTTCTCCGGGTCGCGGACCGTGACGTTCGCGGCGTCGTCGGGCGAGTTGACGATCTGGACGTGGTCCGGGGCCTCGCCTGCGGTGCCCTCGACCTCCTCGTGGCCCTCGTGGCCGATCAGCAGGATGTCGTAGTCGTCCGCCGCGAAGCGCACGGCCTCCTTGTGCACCTTGGTGACCAGGGGGCACGTCGCGTCGATCGTCTGGAGGTTGCGCTGGGCGGCCGCCTCGTGGACCGCGGGCGAGACGCCGTGCGCCGAGAACACGACGCGCGCGCCCTCGGGCACCTCGTCGGTCTCGTCGACGAAGACCGCGCCCTTGTCGCTCAGCGACTCGACGACGTACTTGTTGTGCACGATCTCCTTGCGGACGTACACGGGGGCACCGTAGTGCTCGAGCGCCTTCTCGACCGCGATCACCGCACGGTCGACGCCCGCGCAGTAGCCGCGGGGGGCGGCGAGGAGGACACGCTTACCAGTCGGGGAAGTCACGCCACAAGTCTAGGTGACGGGTCTGCGGCGCTCGGCCTGGCGGCCGGGTCCGGGCAGGCTCCGGGCCATGTCCTGGCAGCAACTCCACAGGATCCCCACGGGTCCGCCGGCCAAGACCGGCGGGTGCGTGCGGGATCGGCGCCTGTCACACCCATGAGGCAGGCTTGACCCGTGACCGACCGACCCGCCGACCCCACCGGCCCCCCGGCCTCCCCCGTACAGCCGCCCGCACAGCCGACCGCGCTCCCCGTCCGGGCCCTCGACACGAGCGCCGAGCACCCCTGGCCCGTCCGGCTCCTGTCGAGCAAGATCACCGCGTACATCGACAAGATGTCGCCGGTCTGGGTCGAGGGGCAGGTCGTGCAGCTCACCCGTCGTCCCGGCGCCTCGATGGCCTTCCTCACGCTCCGTGACACGGACGCCGACATGTCCCTCCCGGTCGCCGCGATGGCCCGGGTCTTCGACGCAGCGAGCACGCCGCTCGCCGAGGGAGCGCACGTCGTCGTCCACGCCAAGCCCGTGTTCTGGCCCAAGCGCGGTTCGTTCCAGCTCCAGGCGAGCGAGGTCCGCACGGTCGGGATCGGCGAGCTCCTGGCCCGGATCGAGCACCTCAAGCGCATCCTCGCGGCCGAGGGCCTGTTCGACGCGGACCGCAAGGTCCCGCTCCCGTTCCTGCCCGCTGTCGTGGGCCTCGTGTGCGGCCGCGAGTCCAAGGCCGAGCACGACGTCGTCGTCAACGCCCGCGCACGCTGGCCCCAGGTGCGCTTCGAGATCCGCGAGGTCGCGGTGCAGGGCGCGAGCGCGGTCTCGCAGGTGAGCGCCGCGATCGCCGAGCTCGACGCGCGCCCCGACGTCGACGTGATCGTGGTCGCGCGCGGCGGTGGCGCGGTCGAGGACCTCCTGCCGTTCAGCAACGAGGCGCTCGTCCGGGCTGCGGCTGCGTGCCGCACTCCCCTGGTCAGCGCGATCGGCCACGAGACCGACACCCCGCTCCTCGACCTGGTCGCGGACTACCGCGCCTCGACGCCCACGGACGCGGCCAAGCGCATCGTGCCCGACGTGGGCGAGGAGCGTGCGCGCGTGCTGCAGGCCCGGTCACGGATCCGGGCCGCGATCACGCACCAGCTCCAGCGTGAGCAGTCGCGTCTCGACAGCGCTCGCTCTCGTCCGGTCCTCGCGGCCCCCGAGACCATGATCTCCACACGCGAGCAGCAGGTGCTCGCGGCCCGGGACCGGGCCCGCCGCTCGCTCGACGCGATCCTGCTCCGCGCGCACGGCGAGGTCGACCGCCTCGCGGCCCAGGTGCGCGCACTGTCCCCCGCGTCGACGCTCGAACGGGGCTACGCCGTCGTGCACGGACCCGACGGCGGGATCGTCCGGTCCCCCGAGGACGTGAGCCCCGGCGACGCCCTGCACGTGCGCCTCGCGAGCGGCGCGATCGACGCGACCGTGCGCTGACCCGATCCCTCCGGCCGGGCCGGGCCCAGCGCTCCCAGCCCACCGTCCCACTCTCCGCCGACGCCCCAGACCCTCAGCCCAGGAAGGCCCTCCACCATGAGCAGCACCACCCCGCCCCCCGCCGACGTCGCAGCGCTCACGTACGAGCAGGCGCGCGACGAGCTGGTCCAGGTCGTGTCCCGCCTCGAGGCCGGCGGCGAACCGCTCGAGGCCTCGCTCGCCCTGTGGGAGCGCGGCGAGGCCCTCGCGGCCCGGTGCCAGCAGTGGCTCGACGGCGCACGTGAACGTCTTGCGTCGGCCCGGGCGGCAGACGGCGCCCCGACCACCTCGGTCGACGCGCAGGACGCCGGCACCGAGGACGACTGACCGGGACGCCCGGGGGTCACGCGCTCTTGCGCGCCTGACCCTCGGACTGCGCCTGAGCCCGTTCGAGCGAGGCGCGCCGGTCCTCCTCGTTCTCCTTGTCGAGCCGGTCCACCTCGTCCTGGTCGTGCGTGAGGTTCTCGCCCGTCTCGGGGTCGAAGACCATCATCTTGTCCGGGTCGAACCAGAGCTCGGTCGTGTCGCCGTCGCGCACCCGGGACGCCGAGTTGAGCGCGACGACGAACTGGGTGCGCAGTCCTTCGCCGTCGAGCTCACGGTCGAGCTCCTCGAGCTGGGCCGCGACCGAGGCGTGCATCTCGAACGGCACGTAGGCGTAGAGCTCGGCGCCGAGCCACTCGGTCACGTCGATCTGCGCGTCGAACGTCCGCCCCCGGTCCTTCTTGGTCGGGTCGACGAGGCGCGCGTCCTCGAAGTGCTCGGGGCGCAGCCCCACGATCACGAGCTCGCGCCCCCCGATCGCCGAGACGATCCGCTCGGGCAGCTCGAACGTGCCGAAGGGCAGCTCCATGCTGCTCCCGGAGACCTCGCCCGGCAGGAAGTTCATGGGCGGGGACCCGATGAACCCCGCGACGAACAGGTTGACGGGCTGCTCGTACAGCGCGCGCGGGCTCGCGATCTGCTGGAGCTCGCCCTTGCGCAGGACGGCGACGCGGTCGCCGAGCGTCATGGCCTCGGTCTGGTCGTGCGTCACGTAGACCGTCGTGGTCGCGAGGCGTCGCTGGAGGCGCGCGATCTCGGTGCGCATCTGCCCGCGCAGCTTGGCGTCGAGGTTGGACAGGGGCTCGTCGAACAGGAACGCCTTGGCGTCGCGCACGATCGCCCGACCCATCGCGACGCGCTGGCGCTGCCCGCCGGACAGGTTGGCGGGCTTGCGGTCGAGGTGCTCGTTCAGGTCGAGGAGGTCGGCCGCGTGCTCGACCTTCTCGCGGATCTCGGCGTCGGTGAACTTGCCCTTGGTCAGGCGCAGCGGGAACGCGATGTTCTCGGCGACCGTCAGGTGCGGGTAGAGCGCGTAGTTCTGGAAGACCATCGCGAGGTCGCGGTCGCGCGGGGCCTTCTCGTTGACACGCTCGCCGTCGATCAGCAGGTCGCCCGAGGTGATGTCCTCGAGGCCGACGATCATGCGCAGCAGCGTCGACTTCCCGCAGCCCGAGGGGCCGACGAGGATCACGAACTCGCCGTCCGCGATGTCGATGCTGACGCCTTTGACGGCGGGGAACCCGTCGCCGTACTTCTTGACGATGTTCTTGAGGGTGATGGAGGCCATCAGCTCTCTCCTCGGTCGGGGGACGGGCGGCGAAGGTTTCGGGGGCGGGGCCGGAGCCCAGGCCAAGGTGCGGGCCCGGGCCCGTACGCGCGGGCGCCCTGCCCGCACGGGGTGGGCGGCGCCGTCGGGCGGATCGTGGCGCTCATCCCTTGACCGCCCCCTGCGTCAGGCCGGAGACGATCTGGCGCTGGAACAGCACCACGAGGATCACCACGGGGATGGTCACGACCACGGCCGCAGCCGAGATGGCACCGGTGGGCTCCTCGAAGTACGACGCGCCCGTGAAGAACGCCAGGGCCGCCGGCACGGGCCGGGCCGCGCTCGTGGACGTGAGCGAGATGCCGTAGATGAAGTCGTTCCACGCGATGAAGAACGCGATGAGCGCCGTGGTGAACACGCCCGGCGCGGCGAGCGGCACGATGACCTTGCGGAACGCCTGCCACGGCGTGGCGCCGTCGACCTGCGCGGCCTGCTCGAGCTCCCACGGGATCTGGCGGAAGAACGCCGCGAGGGTCCAGATGGAGATCGGGAGCGTCAGCGACAGGTACGGGATGATCAGGCCGAGCCACGTGTCGTAGAGGCCGATGTTGCGCCACAGGTTGAACAGGGGCGTGACGATCGAGACCACGGGGAAGATCGAGACGCCCAGCGCGGTCGTGAGGATCAGGCGCTTGCCCGGGAAGTTCAGGCGTGCGATCGCGTACGCGGCGAGCGTCGCGAGGACGACCGCGATCGCGGTCGCGATGAGCGAGATGCCGACCGAGTTGCGCAGCGCCGACAGGAACAGCTCCTGCGCCGAGCCGCCCGAGGACAGGATCTGCTCGTAGTTGTCGGTGCTCCACTGCGGCGGCAGGAACGTGCCGGAGTTGAGGTCGCTCGGTCCCTTGAAGCTCGTCATGAGGATCGACAGGACCGGGAACAGCGCCCCCACGAGGACGACGACCGTGATGACGGCCCACCACACGCGGGCCCGGGTGCTCAGGACGCTACCCATCATCGCTCCCCTCTCGCGCCGGCCAGATCCACCTTGAACAGCTTGATCGCGACGAAGCAGATCCCGATCACGCACAGGAACAGCAGCACGGAGATCGCCGAGCCCATGCCGATCTGGAGCTGCCCGATCGAGGTCCGGTAGGCCAGCAAGGACAGCACCTCCGTGTTGTTCGCGCCGTTGGTCATGATGAAGACGTTGTCGAAGATGCGGAACGCGTCGAGCGCGCGGAACAGGACGGCGACCATGATCGCGGCCTTCATGTTGGGCACGATCACGCGCGAGAAGCGCTGCCAGGCCGTGGCGCCGTCGACCTTCGCGGCCTCCTCGAGCTCGCCCGGGACCTGAGCGAGGCCCGCGAGCAGAAGGAGCGAGATGAACGGCGTGGTCTTCCACACCTCGGACGCGATGATGACGAACAGGCTCGTGCCCTGGTGGGCGAACCAGTTGAGGTCCGGCCCGATCCCGGGGACCCAGTCGAACCAGCTGTTGACGTACCCGGAGGTGATGTCGAACGCGTAGAACCACGCGAACGCCGAGACCACGGTGATGATGCCGTAGGGCACGAGGATCGCGGTGCGCAGGAGCCCGCGAAGGCGCTTGATCGCGCGGTGCATGACGAGCGCGAGCGCGAAGCCCAGGACGAGCTCGACGACCACGGACACGACCATGATGAAGAACGTCACGGCGAAGTCGCGCCACCAGACGGGGTCGGTGAGGATCACGACGTAGTTGCCGAGGCCCACGAACGAGCGGTCGTCGGGGGCCGTGAGCTTGTAGTTGAACAGCGAGTCGTAGACGGCCTGGAGGATCGGGTAGAGCGTCACGGCCAGCATGACGACGAACGCGGGTCCCGCGAGGTACCAGCCGAGCCGCGCCTCGGCCCGGGCCCGGTCGCTGCGCGCGGCCTTGGCCTTCTTGTCGGGAGTCAGGTCGGGCGCGGGGTCCGGCTCGGGCCTGGACGGCTGGGCGGGGTGGGCGCCCCGGGTGTCGGTGCTCACAGCAGTCGCTCCCCTCGCAGGACGGCGGTGATGAAGTCGGTCGACTTCACGGGCGTGCCGTCCTCGGTCACGCTCGCGGGCGGGTACCACGTCTGCTGGAGGCCCGTGGAGACCTCGTTGTAGAACGGCGTCTGCGGCCGGGGCGCGGCCTGTTCGAGCGACTGCCGGATCACGTCGTACATGGGGTAGGCCTCCTGCACGGCGGGGTCGTCGTAGGCCGCGGTGTTCGCCGCGGGGTTCCCGTCGGACACGAAGTAGGCGGCCTGGTTCTCGGCGCTCACGATGCACTGCGCGGCCTCGTAGGACAGGTCGGTGTGCTCGCTGAACGCCCCGACGCCGAGGCTGATGCCGCCGTAGGGCGGGCGCGTGTCCTGCCCTTCGACCACCTGCGGGTACGTCGTCCAGCCGAAGTCGTCGAGCAGGGACTGCTCGAGCGAGCCCGCCTCGACGCCGCTCAGGGTCGAGGACCACACGAACGGCCAGTTGACCATGAACGAGCCCTTGTCCCCCTGGAAGAGGGTCAGCGACGCGGACTCGTCCTCGCTCGGCAGGCCCGGGCCGCCGAGGCCCGAGCTCCCGATCTCGCCGATGATCCGCGCGGCGGCGCGGCCTGCGTCGGTCTCCAGGCCGAGCGTGAGCTCGTCGGCGGGGGCCTCGGGGTTCTCGAGGATCTGCCCGCCGGCGGACTCGACGAGCGCGTTGATCCACACGGTCAGCGACTCGGCCTTGGCACCCTGCACCGCGAGGTACTTGTCCTGGTCCTGCGCCGCGGTCATGATCTGGTCCCACGTCACGGGCTGCGTGAGGTCGAGCCCCGCGGCCTCGGCGACGGACTTGCGGTACCAGAGGAGCTGCGTGTTGGCCCAGAACGGGATCGCGACGAGCTCGTCCTTCCACGTCGAGCCGTCGATCGCGCCCTGCACGACGTCCTGGGTCGTCGCGGTCGCGACGTCGTCGGGCACGGGGGCGAGGAAGCCCGCCTCGGCGAGCTCGGGGATGAACGGCGGGTCGAGGCTCATGAGGTCGATCGACGAGTCCTTGGCCGCGAGGCGGCGCGCGAGCTGTTCGCGCTGGGCCGCGGCGTCGCGCGGCAGCAGCGAAGTCTCGATGCTGTACGCGCCGCCCGAGGCGTCGCTGCAGGACGCCGCGATCTCGGCCTGCCCCCCGTTGTCCGGGTTGATGTACCAGGTGAGCACGGGTGGGCCGGAGCCCTCCCCGGTGCTGCACGCGGCGAGCGGCACGATCGTCGCGACGGCCAGCGCCGCGGCGAGTGCCCGGGTGCGTCGGTGCACGGTCTCCCCTTCTTCCAACGAGCGCATCGCTGCGCCCGTCCTCGGTTGGTTCCTCCTTCTAGGGGTACCCGGTTCCGGGACGTCTCGCCACGCGAGCGACATTTCCACCGTGCCCGACGGCGCCGCTCGCCCGGGTGCGCACGTCCGGGTGTCCAGGGGGGGTCCAGGGGGGTCCAGGGTGTCCAGGGGGGGTGGTCAGATCGTGAACGCTGCGCACGGCACGGCCCGAGGTGAGCGAACATGGAGGTTGTGACGACGACGAGCAGCACCCCCGAGACCACCTCCATGACCCCTGCCGAGGCCTGGGCCCAGCTCCGCGACGGCAACGGGCGCTTCGTGCGGGACGAGATGGAGCACCCGTCGCAGGGCGCCGCGCGTCGCGCCGAGGTGAGCGTGGCCCAGCACCCCCACACGGTGATCTTCGGCTGCGCGGACTCGCGCGTCGCGGCCGAGATCATCTTCGACCAGGGGCTCGGTGACGTGTTCGTCGTGCGGACCGCGGGTCACGTCCTGGACACCACGGTGATCGGGTCGATCGAGTACGGGGTCAACATCCTCGGCACGCCGCTCGTGGTCGTGCTCGGCCACGACAGCTGCGGTGCGATCGCGGCGGCCGCCCACACGCTGGCGACGGGCGAGCAGGCAGACGGGTTCGTCCGCGCGGTCGTCGACCGGGTCATCCCCTCGATCGTCAACATCACGAGCAGCAAGGGTGGCGTGTCCGCCGTCGACCCCGACACGCTGCGTCGTGAGCACGTGCGCCACACCGTGGACATGCTGCACGGCTACTCCGCGGCGCTCGCCGACGCGGTCGCCGAGGGACGGCTCGCGATCGTCGGCGTCGAGTACACGCTCGCGGACGGCCGTGCCCGGCTGGTCGAGGTCGTGGGCGAGGTCGGCGACACCCCGGACGTGTGAGTCCCGGGTCCCGCCCGCGGGCGGGACCTGCCCGACGCTCCGCTCGCGGGTCGTGGACGGACCGGTTCGAGAACACCCGTCCCGGTGCGGCACCATTAGGCCCATGACTTCTGCCGAAGCTTCCGACTACCGCATCGAGCACGACACCATGGGTGAGGTCCGCGTCCCCGCGGCCGCCCTCTACCGCGCGCAGACGCAGCGCGCCGTGGAGAACTTCCCGCTGTCGGGCACTCCTCTCGAGCGCAGCCACATCGAGGCCCTCGCTCGCGTCAAGAAGGCTGCCGCGCGCGCGAACGCCGAGCTGGGGGTGCTCGACGAGGACGTCGCGGCCGCCATCGTGGCAGCCGCCGACGAGGTCGCCTCGGGCGCCCACGACGCCCACTTCCCGATCGACATCTTCCAGACGGGCTCCGGCACGTCGTCGAACATGAACACCAACGAGGTCCTCGCGACGCTCGCGACGCGCTCGCTGGGCCGCGAGGTCCACCCGAACGACCACGTCAACGCCTCGCAGTCGTCGAACGACGTCTTCCCGACGTCGGTGCACCTGGCCGCGACCGCGGGCGTGGTGCACGACCTGGTCCCGGCCCTGACGCACCTCGCGGAGGCCCTCGAGGCCAAGGCGGCCGAGTTCGCGACGGTCGTGAAGTCGGGTCGCACGCACCTCATGGACGCGACCCCCGTCACGCTCGGCCAGGAGTTCGGCGGGTACGCCGCGGCCATGCGCTACGGGATCGAGCGTCTGCAGTCGGCGCTCCCCCGCGCGGCCGAGGTGCCCCTGGGCGGGACGGCCGTCGGCACAGGCATCAACACCCCGGCCGGCTTCCCGCAGCGGGTCATCGCGCTGCTGGTCGAGGACACGGGCCTGCCGCTGACCGAGGCGCGCGACCACTTCGAGGCGCAGAGCTCGCGTGACGGGCTCGTCGAGCTCTCGGGCGCGCTGCGCACCATCGCGGTCTCGATCACGAAGATCTGCAACGACCTGCGCTGGATGGGCTCTGGCCCCAACACCGGCCTGGGCGAGATCTTCATCCCCGACCTGCAGCCCGGTTCGTCGATCATGCCGGGCAAGGTCAACCCGGTCGTGCCCGAGGCCGTCCTCATGATCGCCGCGCGCGTGATCGGCAACGACGCGACCGTGGCCTGGGCCGGCGCGTCGGGGAGCTTCGAGCTCAACGTGCAGATCCCCGTCATCGCCCTCGGTGTGCTCGAGTCGATCCGCCTGCTCTCGAACGCGTCGGTCGTCCTCGCGGACAAGACGGTCGTGGGCATCACGGCCAACGTCGAGCGTGCGCGTGCGCTCGCGGAGTCCTCGCCGTCGATCGTCACGCCGCTCAACCGCGTGATCGGCTACGAGGCGGCGGCCAAGGTCGCCAAGCACTCGGTCAAGCAGGGCCTCACGGTCCGCGAGGCCGTGATCGACCTGGGCTTCGTCGAGCGCGGCGAGGTCACCGAGGAGCAGCTCGACAAGGCGCTCGACGTCCTGTCGATGACGCGCCCGCCGCAGGCGTGACCGTTCGCTGAGGCTCCTGCCCGAGAGGGCGGCGCCTCAGGAGGAACGACGAACGGCGTGGGCCGGGTGCTTGTCACCCGGCCCACGCCGTTCGTCGTTCCGGGCAGCTGAGCGCTACTCGGCCCCGTGGTTCGCGACGAGCTCCTGCGCGGGCGAACGTCGGGCGGCCCAGATCGCGGCACCGGCCAGGACGGTACCGATCGCGGCACCGATCGAGTTGGTGAGCCAGTCGTTCGTGTCGCACGAGCGACCGAGCGCGGGGGCCAGCGCCTGCACCAGCTCGACCGCGGCGGAGCCCGCGACGCCACCGAGGAACGCGACCAGCGGGCGGCGGCTCGCGATCGCAGCGAGCAGGACGGGCGGCACGAAGAGGATGACGTTGGCCATGAGCTCGACGCGGCCGAACGTGGGCAGCGCCCAGGCGACGGCGCACCGTTCGACGATCTCCCGACCGGACGGGACGAGCGTGAGCAGCACGATCGGCACGAGCGAGATCCCGAACAGGACCCACGCGACGTGTGGGCGCCCGTACAGCCACCTGCCTGCGACCGGGCCGGCGATCACGAGCAGAGCGAGGACCGCCGGGGAGAACCACGGGTACTGGACCAGGAGGGTGGAGATCACGGTGCGAGGACGCTTTCAGCCGAGTCGGGTACGAGCGCCCCACCGTAGCCCGCCACCGCGATGCCACCGGCGACGCGCACCGTTCTTCGGGGCCCCACCGGCTCAGTAGTCGACCGGGTCCACCCGTCTCAGCACGATCGCGAGCAGCTCGCCGAGCCGTTCCCGCTGGTCGTCGGTGAGCCCGTCGAGCGCCGCACGTTCGCGGTCGAGCTGGGCGGGGAAGAGCTCGTCGACGAGCCGTTCGCCCTCCTCGGTCAGCGAGAGCAGCACCCCGCGCCGGTCGCGCTCGACCACGGTCCGCTCGACCAGCCCCTCGCGCTGGAGGTGGTCGAGCCGCTTGGTGATCGAGGCGCCGGGCGCGCGCGTGATGGTCGTGACCTCGCGGGCCCGCAGGGGGCGTCCCGCGCGACGGAGCGCGGCGAGGACCTCGAACTCGGGCCGGGTCAGGGAGCGTTGCGCGAGGGCCGCGTCGCTCGACTCGGCCAGGAGCGCCGCGATGCGCGTGATCCTGCCGATCGAGTCGACGGGCGAGAAGTCGACGTCGGGCAGCCGCTCGACCCACTGCGCCCGCAGGCGCTCCACGTAGTCCACGGGGCCAGCCTAGGGCCTCGCTCCAAATAGTTCACATGTGAAACATCTACGAACGAGGCGTATCCTGGACGGGATGCCACCCTCCCCGCCCCTCGCTCCCCCGTCCACCCCCACGACCACGGTGCCCCAGCAGGCACCGACGACCCGGCCGACGACGACCGCCCACCGCTCGCAGGTCCGCACCGCCGCGCGCGAGGTCCTCGACCCCGCGCACCTGCGCGCCGCCCTGCGGCTCACCTCGGTCGACGCGACGCTCGTCGCCGCCCTGCTGTGCGGGGCGAGCGTGGCGATCACGCTCGTGATCGCCGCGACGAGCGGCCATCAGGACCTCGCAGGCTTCGCCGCCCTCGGCGCCCTGACCTCGCTGTACGGGCGCTTCGACCCGTACCGGCGCCGCGCCGCGCTGCTCGCGTCGGTCGGCGCGATCATGGTCGGCTCGATCCTGCTCACGACGGCGGTCGCCGCGGCCGGCGCCCCGACCTGGGTCGCGCTCGCGGTCGTCGCGCTGCTCGCGGGCGGCATGACCGCGCTGTGCCAGCTGCTGCGCACGGGCCCGCCGGGCGCCACGATCGTCGTCTTCGCGGCCGGTGCGGGCCTGGCAGGAGCGCCCACGTTCGCCGACCTCGCACCCCGGGGGCTCGCCGGGCTCCTGGGCGTCGGCGTCGCCTGGGTCGTGTGCGTCGCGGGATTCGTGCTCCGGCCGAGCGGCCCGGCGCGGCTCGCCGTGCGTCGCGCGACCCTCGCCGCCGAGGCCGCAGCCCTCGCCCCCGACGACCGCAGCGCCGTCGGGCGGGCGCGCGACGCCGTGGCCCTCGCGCGGACCGTCCTCGCCGACGACGCGTCGCACCGCCGCACGCGCGCGACCGCGCTGCGCCTCGCCGACGAGCTCTCGGGGGCCGCCGGGACGCCCGCCGACCTGCCACCTCGCCTGAGCCTGCGCGCGACCGCGCGCGAGTCCCTCGCGGGAGCGGGCTGGCGGCTGCGCTCGGTGCGCGTGACGCTCGCGGCTGCCGCCGCGGCGGCGGTCGCGCACGTCGCAGGGTTCGGGCACCCGGCCTGGGCCGCGATGGGTGCGACCGCGACGCTCCAGGGCACGACGACGCAGCACGCCGTGGTCCGTGCGCTCCAGCGGGCCCTCGGCACGGTCGCGGGCGCCCTGATCGCGTGGCCGCTGCTCGACCTGCACCTCGGCTTCTGGGCGACCGCAGCCCTCGTCGTGGGACTGCAGGTCGTCACCGAGATCGTCGTCGGGCGCCACTACGGCCTCGCGATGCTGACCATCACGCCCATGGCCCTGCTCATGACCTCGCTCGGCGGGTCGAGCGAGGGCATCGCGCTCGACCGGGCCCTCGACACGGCGGTGGGCGCGGTCGTCGGCGTCCTCGCGGTCGTGCTGGTCCACGCCCGGCGCCGCCCAGCGCGACGGGACGCCGCGTCGGCCGCGGCCTGAGCGGCAGGGCGACCGCTCGTGACCCCGGTCCCCGAGGGCCGGGGCCACGACACGGGCCCGGAGCGCCCGGTCCTCAGACCTCGATGCTCTCCAGCATCTCGGTCACGAGCGCCGCGACGGGCGAGCGCTCGGACCGCGTCAGGGTCACGTGCGCGAACAGCGGGTGCCCCTTGAGCGCCTCGATCACGGCCGCGACACCGTCGTGGCGCCCCACGCGCAGGTTGTCGCGCTGGGCGACGTCGTGCGTGAGGACCACGCGGGAGGACTGGCCGATGCGCGAGAGCACCGTGAGGAGGACGTTCCGCTCGAGGGACTGGGCCTCGTCGACGATGACGAACGCGTCGTGGAGCGAGCGCCCGCGGATGTGGGTCAGGGGCAGGACCTCCAGGACGTCGCGGTCCACGACCTCGTCCATGACGTCCTTGGACACGAGCGCGCCCAGGGTGTCGAACACCGCCTGCGCCCACGGGTTCATCTTCTCGGCCTCGGAGCCGGGCAGGTAACCGAGCTCCTGGCCGCCCACGGCGTACAGGGGGCGGAAGACCATGATCTTGCGGTGCTGCTGCTTCTCCAGCACCGCTTCGAGGCCCGCGCACAGCGCGAGCGCCGACTTGCCCGTCCCGGCCCGGCCACCGAGCGACACGATCCCGATCTCCTCGTCGAGCAGCAGGTCGATCGCGATGCGCTGCTCGGCCGAGCGGCCGTGCACGCCGAACACGTCCTGGTCCCCCCGGACGAGCTGCACGTGCTTGTCGGCCGTGACCCGGCCGAGCGCCGAGCCCCGTGGCGAGTGGATCACGAGCCCCGAGTGGACCAGGAGCGGCTCGGCGGCCGCGACAGCGGCCGGGTCGAGGCCCGAGAGCTCGACCGACTCGTGCTCCCACAGGTCGGCCATCTGCTCGTCGCTCACGTCGATCTCGCCCATGCCCGTCCAGCCCGAGTCGATCGCGAGCTCGGCCCGGTACTCCTCGGCGCGCAACCCCACCGCGGAGGCCTTGACCCGCATGGGCAGGTCCTTGGACACCACGGTCACGTCGCAGCCCTCGCTCGCGAGGTTGGCCGCGACCGACAGGATGCGTGTGTCGTTGTCGCCCAGGCGGAACCCGGCGGGGAGCACCGCCGGGTCCGTGTGGTTGAGCTCGACGCGCAGCGTCCCGCCGACCGCGCCGACGGGCAGCGGGGCGTCGAGGCGACCGTGCTTGACCCGCAGGTCGTCGAGCATGCGCAGCGCGCTGCGGGCGAAGTACCCGAGCTCGGCGTGGTGGCGCTTGGCCTCGAGCTCGGTGATGACGACGACGGGGAGGACGACGTCGTGCTCGGCGAAGCGGAGCATCGCTCGCGGGTCGGACAGGAGCACGGACGTGTCGATGACGAAGGTGCGACGACCCGCACAGCTCGCGGGGTCGGGGCTCGTCGGGTCAGGGGACGCGACGCCCGTGACGTCGGGTGCAGCTCCAGAAGCAGAGGCGGTTCGGACCACAGCAGGCTCCCTCCGGCGCACGGCGCCGTTCTCGCTGGGTGGGGCGGGCGACCGGCCGACGAAAGGCCGGTGCCGGCCCTCCTGCGCGGAGCAGAAACTCCATCGGATGGCCTCCCGGAGGACGACGTGTGTCGTCCGTCACGTTCGAAACTACGCCCGTGTCGTTCTCCCGTGTCGAGGCAACACGCCGCACGTCCGAGATGTCACCTGCCGTTCACACGAGGACGTCCCGCCCACCCCCTGGGACGGGGTGGGCGGGACGGGAGGCCCTCAGTCCGCGTGCGCGACGTGCGTGGCACGCATCGAGAGTGCCGCGACGAGCCCGATCACCAGGACACCCGCCGTGACGAGCAGCGTCTGCCCGACCGCGAGCGAGAACCCCTGGTGCAGGGCCGTCGTCGCGGCGTCGCGGATCTGCGCGGCGGCCTCGGGCGGGATGCCCGCGGGGAGCTCCATGTGCTGCGCTCCCCCGGTGAACGAGCCACCGGCGGCGGCGAAGCCGTCGACGAACTGCTGACGGAGCTCGGCGGGGAGCCCCGCCGAGGCGTCGCGCGCAGCGGCCGGCAGGGTCGCCGAGAGCCGGCTCGTGAGCGTCGCCACGATCGCGGCCGAGCCGATCACGCCGCCCACCTGGCGGAACGTGTTGAACGCTCCGGCGCCCGCGCCGGCCGTGCGGTGGTCGAGCCCTGACGTCGCGAGGTTCGCGAGCGGCGAGAAGAGCGCGCCCGTCCCGATCCCGAACAATGTCATGGGCGCGACGATCGACCAGGCGCTCGCGTCGGGCGTGGCCGCGACGCTCAGCCACACGACCGAGGCCGTGAGGAGCGCGAACCCCGTCGCGACGACCCACTTGCCCGGGATCCGGTCCGAGAGCCGACCCGCGAACGGCGCCACGACACCGGACACGAGCGAGCCGGGCAGGTTGATGAGCGCCGCCTCCAGGGGTGAGAGGCCGAGGATCGACTGCAGGAAGATCGTCAGCGGGAAGAAGATGCCGATCATGCCGAACGACACGGCCATGCCCGACACGTTCGCGAGCGAGAAGTTGCGCGAGTGGAACAGCGTGAGCGGCAGGAGCGCGCGCTCACCGAGGTGACGCTGCCACAGCACGAAGGCCGCGAGGACCAGGACGCCGAGGCCGATGATCGTCCAGATGTTCAGCGGCCCCACGACCGTGCCCCAGTGGTACGTCTCGCCCTCCTGCAGGCCGAACACGAACAGGAACAGGCCCACGATCGACAGCGCGACCCCGACCATGTCGAAGCTGCGCTTGTTGGTCGGCAGCGACGGCAGGCTCCGCAGCGCCAGGACGAGGGCCACGACCCCCACGGGGATGTTGACGAAGAAGATCCACTCCCAGCCCCAGGTCTCGACGAACACGCCGCCGAGCAGCGGGCCCGCGATGGTCGCGACGCCTGCGACGGCTCCCCACAGCCCCATCGCGGAACCGCGCTGACGCGGCGGGAAGACGCGCGTGATCATCGACATGGTCTGCGGGGTCATGAGCGCGGCACCCACGCCCTGGACGGCGCGCGCCACGATGAGCATCTCGACCGAGCCGGACAGCCCGCACCACAACGAGGCGAGCGTGAAGACCACCAGGCCGAGCACGAACACGGGCTTGGGGCCGAAGCGGTCACCCAGGCGACCGGCGAGCAGGAGCAGCACCGCGTACGTGAGCAGGTAGGCGCTGTTGACCCAGCCCACCGCGGTCAGGGTCGTGTCGAACGTGTCGACGAGCGTCGGGACGGCGATGTTCACGATCGTGGTGTCGACCATGATCATGAAGAAGCCCAGGCACAGGGCCGGGAGGATGCTCCACGGGCTGCGCCCGCCGAGGTCGACGAGCGGGGGGCCGGCGGGTGCGCCGGCAGGCGGACCGGCGGGCGCGGTGGCCGTGGTGGACGACGCAGCACCGGTCGCGGGCAGGCTCCCTGAGGGAGGGGTCGTGGTCATGAGGTCCTCTGAGGTCGAAGGAGGGCAGGGTGTTCAGGAGGCTGCGCGAGCAGCCGCGGCCGGGCGCGATCCCGGCGGCAGGTCAGGGCACGTGGTCCGTGGCCTGCGCCCGCGAGCGGGCGGCGACGAAGTCGCGGAAGGACTGCGGGACGGACTCGTCCCAGTCCAGGGCGCCGGAGTCGAGGTCGGCGAGCAGACCGTCGAGCCACGCGAGCTCGGACTCGATCCGGTGGAGGTCGTACTCGACGTCGAGCAGGAGGCGACGGGGCAGACCGTGGCTCCGCACGACGTCGTACCTGCGGGACCAGGCAGCGAGCTCCTCGGCCGTCGCCGCGCGCCGGGCCCGCAGCGCGGTGACCGCACCCGACCGGTCGATCGCGTGCGCCTGCGACAGCGCGAGCGGGAAGCAGGGGTGCTCCTGCCGGGGTTCGCCGAGCAGCAGGGCCGTGCGAGCCGCGAACGCCTCGCGCCCCGCATCGGTCAGCCGATAGGTGGTGCGCTGAGGGCGGTTCCCCTCGCGGTCGGTGCCGACGGCCTCGACGAGGCCGTCGGACGCGAGCCGGTCCATGGAGTGGTAGACCGAGCCCGGCGTGATGCTCGCGAGCCGGTCGTCGCCGCGCTGCTTGAGGGTCTGGTGGACCTGGTACGGGTGCATGGGGCGCTCGTGGAGCAGCCCGAGGAGGAGCAGGGCAGCGGCGGAGAGCTCCTTGCGTGCCATGCGTCGCCTCCTCGTGGTCGCTCCCGGGTGGAATACTCCGGCTGGAATATACGCCTCGGGCAACCGTCAGGTCGAGGGGTGCGTGCGCGTCGTGAGCGGCATCACGGGCGATGCCGGGACACGGCGCGTCGAACCGACCTGCCGCGGCGAGGGGCAGACGGGTGACGGTCCCCGACGCTAGGGTCGGGGGAAGCAGGTCGGTCAAGCAGGACCCGCACCCGGAAGGCAGAGCGTCGCCGCAGGTCAGCGCGCCCTCCGGGCAGCGAGACGGGCGGCCCCGCGAAGGCCCGGCTCCCGCCCGCCGACGGCACCGGGGCAGCATCGAGGACGAGCTCGACACGAGGAGACGCATGGACACCACCACGGGCACGTCACCGGCAGCGTCCTCGGCAGGAGGACCAGCACGTGAGACGCCACGCGCCCCCGGGAGCGCCGACGCAGCGCTCACGCCGGTGGTCCCGCTGCCCGGCGGGTCCTTCCGCCGGGGCTCGACCGAGTTCTACCCCGACGAGCAGCCTGTCCACGAGGCCACCGTGGCCCCCTTCGAGATCGAGCAGCACCCCGTGACCAACGCGCAGTTCGCCGCGTTCGTCGCTGCGACGGGCTACGTCACCGTGGCCGAGCGCCCGCTCGACCCGGCCGACTACCCCGGCGTGGCGACCGAGGACCTCGTGCCGGGCGCGCTCGTGTTCACCCCGACCGCGGGCCCGGTGAACCTCTCGGACTGGCGGCAGTGGTGGCGCTGGCAGCCGGGTGCCCGATGGAGCGCCCCGCACGGCCCCGGCAGCTCGACCGAGGGCCGCGAGGACCACCCCGTCGTGCAGGTGTCGTTCGAGGACGCTCAGGCGTACGCGGCGTGGGCCGGTCGGTCGCTGCCGAGCGAGGTCGAGTGGGAGTACGCGGCCCGGGGAGGGCTCGACGGTGCGCGGTTCGCGTGGGGCGACGAGTACCGGCCCGACGGCGAGCTGCTCGCCAACCACTGGCAGGGGTCGTTCCCGTACCGCAACACGGGAGCGGCGGGATGGGTCGGGACGAGCCCCGTCGGGGCGTTCCCGGCGAACGGCTTCGGCCTGGTCGACATGATCGGCAACGTCTGGGAGTGGACCACGTCGTTCTACACCCCGAACCATGCGGCCGAGGCCCGGTCCGCGGCCGAGGTCGAGGCGGCCAGGTCCGCGCTCACGGTCGAGATGCCCGCGTGCTGCTCGCCGAGCGCCGGGCAGGCACGGGGTGCGCAGCACGACGCGGCGGCCGCGCACTCCCCCGCCGGCTCGGTCGGCAGGCCTGGCACACCCGACGTCGACCCGCGCGCCGCCGCGAGCGCCGAGCCCGGCTCGACGATCCCCCGCAAGGCCCTCAAGGGCGGCTCGCACCTGTGCGCCCCGGAGTACTGCCTGCGCTACCGGCCCGCGGCCCGCTCGCCCCAGGCGGTCGACACGGCGACGAGCCACATCGGGTTCCGCTGCGTGGTGCGCCCCCCGGTGCCCGTCACGTCGACCGCTCCGGCGATGCCCGGCTCCGCACGCAACCTGCTGGGCTGAGCCGTGACGTCAGGGTTCGCGGTGCTGCTGCGCGGCGTCAACGTGGGCGGCGGCCGCAAGGTCCCGTCGGCGGACCTGCGCGAGATCGCGCAGGACGCCGGCTTCGCGGGGGCACGCACGCTCCTCGCGAGCGGGAACCTGGTCGTGGGGGCGGGGGGGGCGTCCGGCGCCACGGGGCCCGACGACGTCACCCGCCTCGTGCGCAGCGGCCTCGCCGACCGCCTGGGCCTGGACGTCGACGTGCTCACGCTGACCGGCGCGGACCTGGCGGCCGCGATCGCCGCGAACCCGTTCGACGACGCCGCGCGCGAGGACCCGTCCCACCTGCTCCTGACGTTCCATCCGCACGCGCCCGCTCCCGACCGGATCGAGGCCTTCGACCCCGCCCGCTACGGCATCACGCACATGGCATGGTCTGGCCCCGTGAGCTACACGTGGTTCCAGGGCGGGGTCGGCACGTCGAAGCTCACGCCCGCCGTCCTGCTCAGGACCCTCGGCGTGTGGGGCACGGCGAGGAACTGGAACACCGTGACCAGGCTGGCCGCGCTCGTGGACGAGACGGGCTGACCGCGGCTCTCAGGCGCGACGCCCGACGCCGATCGCCCCGGCCCCGACACCGTCGGCCACGAGGCGCCAGTGCTGGACGGCGCCCTCGTCGCGCACGACGACGCCGATCGCGGCGAGATCCTCCCGCACGTCCCGGGCGTGCGCCTCCTTGCCGGCCTCGAGGAGCCCCGCCCGCGCACGGAGCAGCGCGTCCGCCCCGGCGGGCAGCGTCTCGTCGCCGGTCTCCCAGCGGCGGTACGCGGCACGGAAGGGGTCCCCGCCCTCACGCCAGGGCCAGCCGTGGCCCGTGAACGCCGCCGCGACGTGCCGGGTCGGCAGGTCCGCAGGCCACCGGTGGAGCTCGCTGCCACCACGCAGCAGCACGATCACCGCACCCTCGACGAACACGTCGGTCACCTCGGTGCGGCCGACCGTCTCGAGCGTGTCCTTGTTCTTGAACCCCGCCCCCGTGACCGTGACCGCGATCCGGCCCATGTTCTCCACCAGGTGCTGCGCGAAGCACGCCCCGACGACCGCGCCCGCGGCACCGAGGCCCACGAGGGTCCATGCGCCCCACACGTCGGCCAGGGCGTCGACGGAGCGAGCCAGTCCCTGCCACGGGACCCACGGCAGGCCCGCCATCCAGGCGGCGAGCCAGCGCAGGCCGACGCCAGCCGCAGCGCCGAGGACCGGCAGGACGAGCCGGAGGAAACGGGTCTCGCCGGAGGAGGCCCCGACGACCGTCTCCGTGGGGTCGTGGGAGCCGGCGTCCGTGGTCAAGGATTCGTGGATCTTCTCGTGCACCCCGTCATGCTCGCGTGCACCGAGTGCCCGAGACATCCCCCTTTCGGCGGACTTCCGGCCCGTCGAGGTCCTCCTTCCGGCGGGCCGCCGACCCAGGGCTCCGCCTGCCGGGCCGACCGCCCGGTAGGATGGCAGGCTGGTGTGCCGGGAAGTCTGGTCGGCGTGACGTCGACGACCCCTCAACCACAGGAGACCTGTGAGCACGCACGAGCAGCACACCCCCACCCCGGACGAGACCCCCCGGGGAGACCCGGCCCTCCCCACGGGAGCGACGCCGTCGGGCGCCCTGCCCCTCGTGACGACCCAGCGGCCGAGCGCCGGGCGCCGCTGGAAGCGCTGGGTCACCCGGGAGACCACGGGCGGTGCGCTCCTCATCGGTGCCGCGATCCTCGCGCTGCTGTGGGCCAACTCGCCCTGGCGCGCGGCGTACTTCGACCTCGCGGCCTTCACGGTCGGTCCCGAGGCGTTGCACCTGGACCTGTCGCTGTCGACGTGGGCCGCCGACGGCCTGCTCGCGATCTTCTTCTTCGTCGTGGGCGTCGAGCTCAAGCAGGAGTTCGTCGCCGGATCGCTGCGCAACCCGCGCGAGGCCGGGGTGCCCATGCTCGCGGCCGTGGGTGGCATGGTCGTGCCCGCGATCCTCTACGTCACGGTCGCCCTGTGGGGCGGCGGTGCGGACGCCGTGCACGGCTGGGCCATCCCGACCGCGACCGACATCGCGTTCGCGCTCGCGGTCCTCGCGGTCTTCGGCCGCGGCCTACCGACGGCGATCCGCACCTTCCTGCTGACGCTCGCCGTGGTCGACGACCTGCTCGCGATCGTCGTCATCGCCGTCTTCTACACCGAGACCCTGCACTGGGCGCCGCTCGGCCTCGCCCTCGTGGGCGTCGCGCTGTTCGCGTTCCTCGTGCGCCGCCGCCGCACGCACTGGTGGCTCCTGCTGCCGCTCGCCCTCGTCGTGTGGGCGCTCGTCCACGCGTCCGGCATCCACGCGACCGTCGCGGGCGTCCTGCTCGGCTTCATGGTCCCCGCCCTCGCGATCCACGGCGAGAAGACCTCCCGGACCCACCAGTACGAGCACCGCATCAGGCCGATCTCCGCAGGGATCGCGCTGCCGATCTTCGCGTTCTTCGCCGCAGGTGTCTCGCTCGTCGACGGCGGCGGGGTCGGCGAGATGATCGGCCAGCCGGTCGCGATCGGCATCATCGTCGGGCTCGTGGTCGGCAAGGGGATCGGCGTCCTGGGCGTCACGGCGCTCGTCACGAAGCTCACGCCGCTGCGCCTCGCGCCCGGCATCGGCGTCCGCGACCTGCTGCCCGTGGGCCTGCTCGCGGGCATCGGCTTCACGGTCTCGCTGCTCATCGCCGAGCTGTCCTTCCCCGACTCCGAGCACACCGAGTCGGCCAAGGCCGCGGTGCTCCTCGCCTCGGTCGCCTCGGCGCTCCTCGCGGCCGCCGCGCTGCGCTGGGACGCCCGGCGCAAGCGCTCCGACGACATGAACGAGGACGGCCTGCCCGACGGGATCTCGACGTACATCGGCGACGCCGCGGACGACGAGCGTTGACCCGGCAGCTCTGCACCGGCACCCGCCCGGCGGAGACCTGCTGACGCCCGGGGCAACTGCATTGAGAGAGCATGCGCGACTCTCTGACCTCGACCGACGACCGCACCTGCGTAGCCGGGTGCGACGAGAACCGGTGCCGGTGCGAGACACCGCCTGACGTCCGGCGCCCCCGAGGTCGGCGGACCGTCGGGACCCGGCTCCTCGGCGTAGCGCTCGTCGCGGCCCTGGCGAGCGGGACGGCCGCGATCCCCGGCGACGCACCGAACCCCGTGGCCGGCGCCTCGGCCGCCGCGACCGGCGACACCGAGCGCGCGAGCGCCCAGGAGAAGGCGGCCCGGTTCGTCGAGCGCGCGACCCGCACGGTCGAACGGGCCGCGGGAAAGGTCGACGAGGGTCTGCGCAGCGCGCTGCTCCGCGCGATCGACGAGGTCGGCGTGCAGGCCGAGAGCACCGCTCGTACGCCGAGCCCCCTCCTCGCCCGGGGCCTCGCGCGTCTTCGCAACGCCGTCGAGCATGCCGAGGGCCTCGACGCCCAGGTGCGTCTGGCGACCGCGAGCTACGAGTTCGAGCAGTCACGGGCTGCCGCGGCGCAGAAGGCGGCCGCCGAGCAGGCGGCAGCGGAACAGGCCGCCGCAGAGCAGGCCGCAGCGGAGCAGGCGGCCGCAGAACAAGCGGCAGCAGAGCAGGCCGCTGCGGAACAGGCCGCCGCCGAGCGGGCCGCCTCCGAGAAGGCAGCAGCAGACCGAGCGGCCGCGGACAAGGCGGCCGCAGCCCCGCAGGCTGCCACCTCCTCGCCGTCGCAGGCGGCCCCCGCGCAGTCGATCCAGGAGGTCGGCGAATCGACCCTGCGCAGCCTCCCCGGCAACGGCGGCGTCTCCCTCTCGTGGGACGACCCGGGCCTGTCCGGCCACCTCGGTGGCGTGTGGAAGGGCAACACCTCGACGATCCTCGTCAACGCCTCGCGCCTGGCCGGGCAACCGGCCAAGACGAAGGACGTCATCCGGCACGAGATGGCCCACATCTACCAGGGGCGCCTCATGGCCGCGCACGGCTTGTCGTGGTCGCAGATCGACGGTCTGCTCGCGGGCGCCTACGGCTCCAACGCGAGCGAGAAGGTCGCGGACTGCGTCGCGATCCGCTTCGGCGCGTCCTGGGTCAACTACACGAGCGACTGCTCGGGAGCGGACAAGCAGGCGTGGGTCGACGCGTTCATCGGGGGCTACCTGCCCTGAGCGTCACGAGCGACCCACCGCGCTCTCGGTGGCGCGATCCTGCCAGCCCCGTACGATCGCACCCGTGACGCCAGACGCCCCGCGCCAGTCAGAGACCGCCCCGACCACCGGGACCGCGACGGCTGCGGAGCACCTGCCCCGACGCGGAGCGCAGGCCGCGCCGGAGACCCCCGACACGGTGACCCGTGCGGACGCGCCCCGAAACGGTGACCGACCGGCGCGCCCACCGCTGCGCCGTCGAGCGTGGGCATGGCTCCAGCACTACGCGCGCCGCTTCTCGACGACCGGCCTCGTCCTCGCCCTCCTGTTCTTCTGCTACTCGCTCACGCCCTCGCTCATCCCCCGTGCCTGGTACTACCAGGCGCTCATCACGGGCATGAGCATGGTCGGCGGGTACGGGATCGGGGCGTTCGTCGAGTGGTTCGCCCTCAAGGTCGGGCTGCGGATCCGCTGGAGCCCACGCGTGAGCCGCATCGCGTGGTGGGTGCTCGGCGCCGCGACACTCGTCCTGGTGCCCCTCTTCCTCGTCCTGGGGGCCCGGTGGCAGCACGAGCTGCGCGCCCTGTTCGGCATGCCCGAGCAGGCACCCGCCAACGACGTCGCGACCGTGTTCGTGGCCCTGCTCATCGCGATCGCCGTCCTGCAGCTCGGCCGAGCGCTGCGTCGCGTCGCCCAGTGGGTGAGCCTGCTCGTCGACAACATCATGCCGAAGCCGGTCGCGCGCTTCCTCAGCGGCGTGATCGTCGCGGTCGTCGTGGTCCTGCTGTTCAACGGCGTGATCTGGGCCGGCGTGCTGCACATGCTCAACAACGTCTACGCGAGCGCCAACGAGCAGATCGACCCCAAGCTCTCCCCGCCCACCGAGCCCGAGCGGTCGGGCTCGGCGGAGTCCGGCTCGTCGTGGGAGTCGCTCGGCGCCGAGGGACGACGCTTCGTGGCGCTCGGCCCGACCCAGGCCGAGCTCACCGAGTTCGCAGCAGGTGGAGACGTGGTCGACCCGGCGGACGTCCAGGTGCCGATCCGCGTCTATGCGGGTCTCGACCCTGCGGGAGACCTCGACGCGACCGCGCAGCGCGTGGTCGACGAGCTCGACCGCACGAACGCGTGGGACCGGTCCGTCCTGGTCGTCGCCACCACGACGGGAACGGGCTGGGTGGACCCGGGCATGAGCAACTCGCTCGAGCTCATGCACGGCGGCGACACCGCGATCGCCTCGATGCAGTACTCCTACCTGCCGAGCTGGATCAGCTTCGTGGGTGACCGCAGCACCCCGCCGGACGCGGGCAAGGCCCTCTACGAGGCCGTGTACGAGGCCTGGTCGCAGCAGCCCGAGGACTCGCGGCCGAAGCTCATGGCGTTCGGGATCTCGCTCGGCTCGTTCGGCGCGCAGGGCGCGTTCAGCGGCCTCCAGGACATGACGACCCGCACCGACGGCGCCATGTTCGTGGGCACGCCCAACTTCACGCCCAACTGGACGTACTTCACGACGAACCGCGACCCGGGCTCGCTCGAGTACTCGCCCGTGTACGGGGACGGGCGTCAGATCCGCTGGGGCACCGAGGTCTCGAGCGCCGCGAACGTCTGGTCCGTGCCCGGCACGTGGGAGACCCCGCGCGTCGTCTACGTCCAGCACGCGTCCGACGGCGTCACGTGGTGGTCGCCCACGACCCTGTGGTCCGAGCCCGACTGGATGCGCGAGCCCCGCGGCCCCGACGTGCTCGACGCCGTGCAGTGGCGACCCTTCGTCACGTTCTGGCAGCTCACGGGCGACCTGTTCGTCGCGGCTGCCTCCGACATCCCCGCAGGTCACGGGCACGTGTACTACCTCGAGTACGCCGACGGCTGGTCGGCGCTCAACGCGCCCGGCGGCTGGGACGAGGCCGACACCGCACGGCTCAAGGAACAGATGCTCACCAAGCAGCCCGCGGCGTCGAGCTCGACGGGCTGAGCCGCCCTCCCTGCTGCCCGACGGCGGGGCGCACCTTCCGCGTGAAGGCGCGCCCCGCCGTCGGGCGGACGAGCGGGACGGCTACCAGGCCTGGGTGCCCGCGGCGTCCAACGCCGAGAGCCGGCCCCACGCACGGTGCAGGCCGACGGCGTCGACGAGGTCGTCGAGCAGGCCGTCCGACAGCTCGTCGGCCGTGAGAACTCCTTCGGCCTCGGTGTCGATCCCGGCCGCGACCAGGACGTCGACGCCGTCGCCCCAGGCCGCGATCGCCTTGCCGTGGCGGAAGGCCTCCTCCAGCACGGTCCGCGTCCGCGGGTGGGTCCCGAGCGCAGACCCGGCCATGCCGTCCGCGACCACGACCGCGTCGAGCTCGATCGAGCGGACGGTCGCCGCGGTGCGGTCGACCTTCTGCTCGTCGGCCCCCGAGCCCACCACGCCACCGCGTGCGGCGACGACCTTGACGAGCGCCTGCTCGGCGCCGATCCGCTCCCGGACCGCACGAAGGCCGTCGACCAGGTCCTCGCCGACGAACACGCCGACGTTCCTCCCCGCGATCGGGCCGGGGACGTCGCTGACCTCCGAGATCGCGGCAGACCGCGTGATGCCGTCGGACTCCCCCGCCCCCGGCCCTTCTCCCGCGCCGTCACGACCGTCGCCGGGCTCGCCCTCGGGGACCGGCAGGCCCAGGCCCGCCGCGACACGCGCGACCAGGTCGGCGTCGATCTTCGCCAGGGCGCGCAGCTGGTGCACGCGCACCTGCTCGTCCTGGCACTTGCCGAGCTCGAAGGTGTAGGCCGCCACGGTCTGGGTCTGCTCGATGGGCGTGAGCGAGTTCCAGAACATCCGGGGCTGCGTGAAGTGGTCGGCGAACGACACCGGGTTCTCCCGGACCTTCTCGCCCGACACCGGGGTCGGCAGCGTCACGTAGACGCCCGGGTCGCTCACGGGACACACGGCCGGGAGGCCGTCCGCCATCGTGTTCGGCTGGTACGTCCCCAACCCCTCGTGCACCGCCGTCTGGTGCATCCCGTCGCGCAGCATGTCGTCGACCGGGGCGTGCGGGCGGTTGATCGGGAGCTGCGCGAAGTTCGGTCCGCCCAGGCGGCTGAGCTGCGTGTCCAGGTAGGAGAACAGGCGCCCCTGGAGCAGAGGGTCGTTCGTGATCTGGATCCCGGGCACCAGGTGGCCCGGGTGGAACGCCACCTGCTCGGTCTCGGCGAAGTAGTTCGACGGGTTCGCCGTGAGCCGCAGCCGGCCCACCTTCTGCACCGGGCACAGCTCCTCGGGCACGATCTTCGTCGGGTCGAGGAGGTCGATGCCCATGAACATCTCGTCCGGGGTGTCCGGCATGACCTGCAGCCCCAGCTCCCACTCGGGGAACGCGCCCGCCTCGATCGCGTCGGCCAGGTCACGACGGTGGAAGTCGGGGTCGAAGCCCGCCGCGAGCTGCGCCTCCTCCCAGACCATGTTGTGCACGCCCGCCACGGGCTTCCAGTGGAGCTTGACCAGCGAGGTCTCGCCCGCTGCGTTCTCCATGCGGAAGGTGTGGACGCCGAACCCCTCGGTCGTCCGGTAGGACGCCGCGAGCCCCCGCGGCGACATGACCCACATGGTCGTGTGCTGGGCCTCGGTGTGCCGGGACACGAAGTCCCAGAACGTGTCGTGCGCGCTCTGCGCCTGCGGGATCTCACGGTCCGGGTGCGGCTTGACCGCATGAATCAGGTCCGGGAACTTGATCGCGTCCTGGACGAAGAACACCGGGATCACGTTGCCGACCAGGTCGTACACACCCTCGTCGGTGTAGAACTTGGTCGAGAAGCCCCGGACGTCGCGCACGGTGTCCGCCGAGCCCCTCGACCCCGCGACGGTCGAGAAGCGGACGAAGACCTCGGTCTCCTTGCCCTCCTGCGACAGGAAGCCCGCCTTGGTGATCGCGGACGCGTTGCCGTACGAGGTGAAGACACCGTGGGCGGCCGCGCCCCGCGCGTGCACGACCCGCTCCGGGATCCGCTCGTGGTCGAAGTGCGTGATCTTCTCGCGCAGGTGGTGGTCCTCGAGCAGGACCGGGCCGCGCGGTCCGGCCTTGAGCGAATGGTCGGTGTCGTGGACCCGCAGCCCCTGGGCCGTCGTCAGCCGGTCGCCCTGCTGGGCGCGGGGGTCCGGGTCCTTCTGGTCGGCGGGCACGCCCGTGGGGCTCACGTCCGCCGGGGGCTCCTGGTCGGGGGTTCGTCGCGCGCTCATGGGTGATCCCTTCGGTCGGGGTGTCGGTGGTCGGTCCGGTGGCGCCTCCGGTCGCTCGTGGCGTCCGGAGCCTGCGGACCCGCCACCGTAGGCACGGCCCGGGACGGCTCGCACGCGCTCGCCCCGCCCGGTGCCGACGCTCGACGGCGGCAGGAGCACCTGCCGGAGTCCGGGTTCACCGGGTTGCGGGCCCGTCCTCCGCCGCTGCTAGGGTCGACGCATGAGCAGCTCGTCGACCGTCATGATGCGCCCCACCCGGGGCCCTTCGTGATGCGCTGACGCGCTCCACCACCCAAGGCCTCGCCGCAGCGAGGCCTTTCGTGTGTCCGGGCCTGGTGCGGTCGAGGCGCCACCGCACCCGTCGAGGGTGCCCGTCGTCCCCGAGAGGACTCCCGCCATGACCGCCCAGACCTCCCCAGCCGGCGCGCCCGCCCGGCCCACCTTCTACGTCACGACCGCCATCCCCTACGTCAACGGCGACCCGCACCTCGGCCACGCGCTCGAGCTCGTCCAGACCGACGTCCTGGCCCGGCACGCCCGCCTGCGCGGACGCCCGACCCGCTTCCTCACGGGCACCGACGACCACGCCCTCAAGAACGTCAGCGCCGCCCGCGCGGCGGATCGCGAGGTCGGGGCGTTCGTCGCCGAGCACGTCGAGGACTTCCGCGCGCTGCGCCCGGCGCTGTCCCTGTCCACGGACGACTTCCTGTCGACGTCGACCGACCCCCGGCACCGCCCCGGCGTCGAGGCGCTGTGGCGGCGCTGCGCCGAGGCGGGGGACTTCTACCGGCGTTCCTACGAGGGCCTGTACTGCGCGGGCTGCGAGCAGTTCTACTCCCCCGACGAGCTCGACGCGTCGGGCCGCTGCCCCGAGCACCTGCCGCTGCCCGAGCGGGTGGTCGAGGAGAACTGGTTCTTCCGGCTGTCGCGCCACACCGACGCGATCCGCGAGGTGATCACGTCGGGGCGCGTGCGCATCAACCCGGCCGCCAAGCGCAACGAGGTGCTCGCGTTCCTCGACGCGGGGCTCGAGGACTTCAGCGTCTCGCGTCCCGCGACCCGCTCGGACGGCTGGGGCATCCCGGTCCCCGGGGACCCGTCGCAGGTCGTCTACGTGTGGTGGGACGCGCTGACCAACTACGTCACGGCACTGGGCTACGGTACGGACCCCGCCGTCCCGGGAGCAGCGGACGACTACCGCACCTGGTGGTCCGGCGGCGACGAGCGCGTGCACGTGATCGGCAAGGGCATCACGCGCTTCCACGCGGTCTACTGGCTCGGGCTCCTGCTCTCGGCGGGCGAGCCGCTGCCCACCACGATCCACGTGCACGACTACGTCACGGCCGGTGGCGCCAAGCTCGCCAAGTCGGCGGGCACCGCGGTGCACCCCGTCAGGCTCGTGGACGTGTTCGGCACCGACGCCCTGCGGTGGTGGTTCGCGCGCGAGGTCCCGCTCCTGGGCGACGCCGAGTTCACGACCGAGCGACTCGTCGCGCGGCACGACGACGAGCTCGCGCACGGCGTGGGGAACCTGGTCAACCGCACGCTCACGCTCGTGCACCGGTTCCGCGGCGGCGCCGTGCCCGCGATCCCGCGCGCCCGGGCGACGGACCCCGACGAGCTGAGCGCCGCCGTCGGGCAGGTGGGGACGGCCGTGGACGCGGCCCTCGCCGACGCCGACCTGCGAGCCGCGACCAGGGCCGTCCGGCGCGTCGTCGACGCGGCCAACCGGTACGTCAACGCGGAGAAGCCATGGGAGCTCGCGGCCCGCGAGCGCACCGGGAACCAGGACGCGGGCGGGCGCCTCGACCAGGTCCTCGCACGGCTCGTCGAGGCGTGCCGGGTCGTCGCGGTCGAGCTCTCGCCGTTCGTGCCCGACGGCGCCGCGCGCCTGCGCGAGCAGCTCGGCTCCCCGCAGGTCGCCGAGGCCTCCGGACCTGACCGCGTGGGCCACCCGACACCGGTCTTCCCCCGCCTGGGAACTGACCGCTAGCGCAGCGCCGGGGCGTGAGACTCCAGGAAGCGGAACACCTCGGTCTGGTCCACGCCCGGGAACGCCCCGACCGGCATCGCGGCGAGCATGCTCGCGTGCGGGCGCGCGCTCGGCCACGACCGGTCCGCCCAGCGCTCGGTCAGGGCTGCGGGCGGGCGACGGCAGCACGACTCGTCGGGGCAGCGCGAGACCGTGCGCTCGGTCGTCTCGCGCCCGCGGAACCACTTGACGTGCCCGAACGGCACGCCCACGCTCACCGAGAACTGGCCGTCGTCGGAGTCCTGGACCCGCGAGGTGCACCAGTAGGTGCCCGTCGGGGTGTCGGTGTACTGGCTGAACGGGCTCAGCCGGTCCTCGACCGCGAACACCGTGCGCGCGGTCCAGTTGCGGCACACGTACTGCCCCTCGACGGCCCCGAGGGGGTCCGCGGGGAAGCGCACGCCGTCGTTCTCGTACGCCTTGTGGATGATCCCCGACTCGTGGATCTTCATGAAGTGCACGGGCACGCCGAGGTGGGTCGTGGCGAGGTTCGTGAACCGGTGGGCCGCGGTCTCGTACGACACCGAGAACGCGTCGCGGAGGTCCTCGACCGAGATCTCGCGTGCGTCCTTGGCCTCCTTGAGGAGCTTGACGGCGTCGCGCTCGGGCAGCAGGAGCGCGGCCGACAGGTAGTTGGCCTCGACGCGCTGGCGCAGGAACTCGCCGTAGTCGCGCGGCTCGTGGTGGCCCAGCACGTGCGACGCGAGCGCCTGGAGCAGGGCCGAGCGCGGGTCGCTCGACGCGCGCGTGCCCGTGCTCGGCAGGTACACGCGGTGGTGCCGCAGGTCGATGACCGAGCGGGTCGAGTGCGGCAGGTCGTGCACGTAGTGCAGCGAGAACCCCAGGTGCGTCGCGAGGTCAGCGGCCACGCGCTGCGACATGGGACCGCGCGCGTGCCCGACGCCGTCGAGCAGCTCGCGCGCGGTCGTCTCGAGCTCGGGGAAGTGGTTGTCCTGGGCGCGCATGGTCGCGCGGAGCTCGGTGTTCGCGCGGCGGGCCTCCTCGGGGGTCGCGGCCCGCTCGGTGTGCAGGCGCTCGAGCTCGCGCTGGAGGCCGACGATCGCCTCGAGGGCGTCGCTCGGGAGCGACTTGCCGACCCGCACCGCGCCGAGCCCGAGCGAGGCGAACAGCGGGCCGCGCTGGGCACGTTCGAGCTCGATCTCAAGGGCTGCGCGGCGCGTGGGCGGCTCGGCCGAGAGCAGGTCCTCGACGCTCGCGCCGAGCGCCCGGGCGATGGCCTGGAGCTGGGAGAACTTGGGCTCGCGGCGCCCGTTCTCGATCACGGAGACCTGCGAGGGCGCCCGGCCGATCGCGGCCCCGAGCTCGTCGAGGGTCATGCCCCGCTCGGTCCGCAGGTGCCGGACGCGACGGCCGATCGTCAGGGCGTCGGCCTCGTCCTCGACGGGCATCGCGGCGCCCGGCGGCGCCCCGCCGTGGTGTCCGAGGAACTTCTGTGCTGACTGCGCGTCAGATGCCATGACTGAGGGTGACACACGCCACTCCTTGCGCACAACAGAAGAAGTGCATTTCTTCTGCCGAAGAAGTCCTTGTGGACCCCTTGCGCGGCGAAGGAAGGTCGTTCCACGGCCACCGCTCATCCGGGCGGCGAGCCGGAACGAGTACCACCGCACGCAACGAAGCTCTGGAGGCACCCCGTGACCACCCCGCCCATCATCAGCCGCCGCTCCGAGAACGAGTACGCCACGCCCCGGGCGTCCGCGACCTCCCGGACCGAGGACGTCACGGCCTCCGTCGCACCGTCCGGCCACGCCACCGGGCACGCACCTTCACGGCCCGGCGACCAGCGCCAGACCGCCGCCGACCTCGCCCTGTCCTGGGCGACCGACCCCCGCTGGTCCGACGTGCAGCGCGACTACACGGCCGAGGACGTCGTCGCCCTGCGCGGCTCGGTGCGCGAGGAGCGGACCCTGGCCCGCCGCGGCGCCGAGAAGCTGTGGGACCTCATCCACACCGAGGAGTGGGTCGCCGCGCTCGGCGCCATGACCGGCAACCAGGCCGTGCAGCAGGTCCGCGCGGGCCTCAAGGCCATCTACCTGTCGGGCTGGCAGGTCGCGGCCGACGCCAACCTGTCGGGCCAGACGTACCCCGACCAGTCGCTCTACCCCGCGAACTCGGTGCCGGCCGTCGTGCGCCGCATCAACAACGCGCTGCTGCGCGCCGACCAGATCGAGACCTCAGAGCGGTCCGGATCGCCCGCCGGGCAGACGCCCGAGCGCGACTGGATCGCCCCCATCGTCGCCGACGCCGAGGCCGGCTTCGGCGGTCCCCTCAACGCCTACGAGCTCATGCACTCGATGATCGAGGCAGGGGCCGCAGGCGTGCACTGGGAGGACCAGCTCGCGTCCGAGAAGAAGTGCGGCCACCTGGGCGGCAAGGTCCTCGTCCCGACCGCGCAGCACATCCGCACCCTCAACGCGGCCCGCCTCGCCGCGGACGTCGCCGGGGTCCCGACCGTCATCATCGCCCGCACCGACGCGCTCGCCGCCGACCTCATCACATCCGACGTCGACCCGCGCGACCAGGAGTTCCTCACGGGCGAGCGCACGGCCGAGGGCTTCTACCGGACGCGTCCTGGCATCGACACGGTCATCTCGCGCGGCCTGGCCTACGCCCCCTACGCCGACCTCATCTGGGTCGAGACGGGAGAGCCCGACCTCGAGCTGGCCCGCCGGTTCGCCGAGGTCGTCCACGCGCAGTACCCCGACAAGAAGCTCGCGTACAACTGCTCGCCGTCGTTCAACTGGAAGAAGCACCTCGACGACGCCCAGATCGCGAGCTTCCAGAAGGAGCTCGCCGCGATGGGCTACGCGTTCCAGTTCATCACCCTGGCCGGCTTCCACGCCGTGTCCCACTCCATGTTCGAGCTCGCCCGCGGCTACAACGACCGCGCGATGAGCGCCTACGTCGAGCTCCAGGAGGCCGAGTTCGCCTCCGAGTCCGACGGCTACACGGCCACCCGCCACCAGCGGGAGGTCGGCACCGGCTACTTCGACCGCGTCGCCACGGCTCTCAACCCCGACAGCGCCACCCTCGCGCTCGCCGGGTCCACCGAGACCGCCCAGTTCCACTAAGCCCCGCCCCGCCTCGCCGAGGTGGAGGTCCCGCGTCGGGGTAGAGGGCTCCCTCTACCCCGACGACTCCCCTCCGCCTCGCGGCACAGACCATCGGAGCCAGCCATGCCCAGCACCGCCAGCACGCTCAGCACCCACTCCTCCGGCCCGACGACGTCACGCACCTCGTCCGGTCAGCACCCCGGCCCCCAGCCGGGCCACCACGACGGGCGAGTCGACAGCCCTACCCGCGCGACGCCGTCGGGCACCCTGGACGTCACCGGGCCCCTCGGCGAGCGCTACCGCGAGATCCTGACCCCGGGCGCCCTCGACTTCCTCACCGCGCTGCACGACCGCTTCCTGGCCGCCCGCCACGGGCTGCTCATGGACCGCCAGCAGCGCCGCCAGGACGTGGCCGACGGGATCGACCCCGACTTCCGCGCCGCGACCCGGCCCGTGCGCGACGACCCGTCGTGGCAGGTCGCCGGCTCGCACGGCGCCCCCGGGCTCGAGGACCGCCGCGTCGAGATCACCGGACCCACCGACCCGAAGATGGCGATCAACGCCCTCAACTCGGGCGCCAAGGTGTGGCTCGCCGACCAGGAGGACGCGTCGTCGCCCACGTGGCGCAACGTGATCGAGGGCCAGCTCGCGCTCCACGACGCGATCCGCGGCACGCTCGCGTTCACCTCTCCCGAGGGCAAGGAGTACGCGCTGCGCTCGACCGAGCTGACCGACCTGCCGACCATCGTGTTCCGGCCCCGCGGCTGGCACCTCATCGAGAAGCACCTGCGCTACGTCGACCGCGCGGGCGTGGCGGTCTCGGCGTCGGCGTCGCTCGTGGACTTCGGGCTGTACTTCTTCCACAACGCGCGCGAGCTCGTCGAGCGCGGCCGCGGACCGTACTTCTACCTGCCCAAGCTCGAGGGCTACCGCGAGGCGCGCGTCTGGAACGACGTGTTCGTGTTCGCGCAGGAGTACCTGGGGATCGAGCAGGGCACGATCCGCGCGACCGTGCTCGTCGAGACCCTGCCCGCCGCGTTCGAGATGGAGGAGATCCTGCACGAGCTGCGCGACCACTGCGCGGGGCTCAACGCGGGCCGCTGGGACTACCTGTTCTCCGTCATCAAGTCGTTCCGCACGCGCGGCGACCAGTACGTCCTGCCCGACCGCTCGCAGGTGCCCATGACCGCCCCGTTCATGCGGGCCTACACCGAGCTCCTCGTCGCGACGTGCCACCGGCGCGGGGCGCACGCGATCGGCGGCATGAGCGCGTTCATCCCCGACCGCCGCCGCCCGGACGTGACCGAGAAGGCGTTCGAGCAGGTGCGTGCGGACAAGCGTCGCGAGGCCGGCGACGGGTTCGACGGCACCTGGGTCGCGCACCCCGACCTCATCCCCGCGGCGCGCGCCGAGTTCGACGCCGTGCTGGGCGACCGGCCGCACCAGGTCTCGCGCCTGCGCGACGACGTGAGCGTGGGGCAGCACGAGCTGCTCGACATCGGGTCGGTGCGCCGTGCGGGCGCGACGGTCACCGCGGCCGGGCTGCGGTCCAACGTCTCGGTCGGCGTCCGGTACATCGAGTCGTGGCTGCGCGGCGTGGGCGCCGCGGCGATCGACCACCTCATGGAGGACGCCGCGACGGCCGAGATCTCCCGCTCGCAGGTGTGGCAGTGGATCGCGTCCGGGACGCGCACCGACAACGGCGTGCCCATCACGCGGGCCCGCGTCGAGGCGCTGCTCGCCGAGGTCGTCGACGACCTGCCGCGCGGCGAGGGCAACCGGGTCGACGACGCCGCGCACGTGTTCCGCGCCGTCGCCCTCGCCGAGGACTTCCCGACGTTCCTGACCATCGGGGCGTACTCGCAGTTCCTGGTCGGGTCGCCCGTGGACGGGCCGCGAGCAGGCTGACCACCTCTCGCAGCCCGGCATCGGCTGGCTGTCTGGCTGGCTGGCCGGCCGGTGCCGAGAACGGGGTTGAGGTCGTCATCGAGGGGATGACGACCTCAACCCCGTTCTCGCGCTCCGGGTTCGCCTGACGGGTACGTGATGCGCACGGTCGGGGTTTCGTCTATGCGGCGCCCGCCGGCCGGGGCGTCCTGCGCCCGGACACCCGCACGGCCGCCCTCCCCCAACCCCACGACGAGCTCGGTCACGAACGTGAGCACGATCAGCGGGAGCAGGAGCGGCAACGCGACGAGACCGGTCCCGACCGCGCCGAGCATGCTGCCGACCGCCGCAGGCACCCAGCGCTCGGCACGGCCCTGGCGACTCTCGACCCCGGCCCACGTCGCCTGGGCGAGCAGCACGACCAGCGCGACCGCGGTCACGACCAGTGCACCCACGAGCCAGGGCCCGGCCGTCCCCCCGGTCAGCGCGCCCGCGACCACCAGGCCGAGCGCGACGAGCCCGGCGACGACCGCGAGCAGGAACACGACCGCGACCGGCAGGCTCCCGAAGATCCGGACCGCAGCCCACATGAGCCACCGCCGGACCGGGCCCGTGCCGGTCTCGCGCAGGGTCTCCCGGAAGAGACGGTCGGCATCGCGTCGCGCGGCCCGCCGACCGCTCGGCGGTACGTCGGAGTCCGCGAGCGCCCGCGACGTCGCATCGTGCAGGATCGCGGGCAGCGTCTGACGCCCGTAGCTCGCGATCACGCCCCACAGCGGCATGGGCACCGACGCGAGGTCGGTCACGAGGCCCGCCGGGACGGTCTGCTCGATCGACGCCCTGCGCCACACAGGGCCGGTCCGGCTCTGCTCGTCGGCGGGACGAGAGGTGTACCCGAACGGGGTGAGGACCTCGAACCAGACCTTCCACCGACCGGACACCGGCAGCTGGCGCAGGTCGACCGTCGCGGCCGGGCCCCAACGGTCCCGGTCCCCGGGCAGCGGCGCGACGAACGGCACGGCGACCCGCCTCAGCCGGCCGGGGCAGGAACCGGGGCCGGCGCGGGCGCGGGAGCTCCGCCGTCGGGGCCCCGCTCGACCGGAACGGCCGCCACCGGCACCTCCTCGTTCGTCACGCCGTACGGCACCAGGACGCTCGCGACCTCGCGCGCCACCGGGTCGAGGTGCCCGCGCTGGTCGTCGAAGAAGATGTGCGGGCGCAGGACCCGCAGCACGCGCCCCTTGTCGGCGCCGCCCATGAAGAACGCGTCGTTGACCGTGACGCCCCACGAGCGCAGCGTGTTCACGGCCCGCTCGTGCGAGGGCGCGCTGCGCGCCGTGACGATCGAGACGCGCACCCGGGGGCGGTACGTCGGGTCCTCGACCACCCGCTCCTCCTCGCGGCGCTGGATCGTGCTCAGCGCCCGCAGGAAGGGCAGGATCGGCCCCGCGTGGTGCTCGGTGACCTTGCGCGCGCTCTCGTACCGGTGGAACTGCTCGAGACCGTCCGACTGGAAGATGCGCTCGGCGCTGTCGTCGGCGAGCACGCCGTCGAAGTCGAAGGCCACGCGCAGGGCGCCGTCGTCGGCCGCGCCGTCCGAGTCCTCGCCCGGGCTCTCACCCGAGGCGACGGGCACACCGGACGTGCGCTCCGCCGTCGGGCCCGCTGCGGCGACGTGCCCGACGGCGGCGCTCCCCAGGACCTGCCCGGCCGGGTGACCCAGCAGGGTCGCCGTCCGGACGTCGCGCGCGTCCCCCGACAGGAAGAGCGAGATGTTGAGCGCCGGGATGTACGCGTACGGCGCGAGGCCCTGCGTGAAGATCGACCGGCTGATCGGCAACCCGTGCGCCGCGACCGAGCTCATGACGCGCAGGCCCGTCGTCGGGTCGTTCTTCGACAGGACGAAGACCTCGACGAGCGGGTCCTGCGCGCTGGGCGACAGGTCGTTGAGGCTCAGGAGGCGCTGGACGAACTCGAACGCGACCCCGGGGCGCAGCGTCCGGTCCAGGTGCTCGTCCTGGTACCCGCGGTACGCGTCGATCCCCTGCTCGTCGAAGACGCGCTGCGAGTCGGACAGGTCGAACAAGGCGCTCGAGGAGACACCGACGACGAGCCGGTGATCGAGGTCGTAGGGCGGCACGGGGCTCCTTCGTCGGGACTGGCGGGTTCGTCGGGAACGGTTCGGCGCCTCAGGACGGCTCGACCGGGCGGCGGACCTGGTCCTGCGGGTGGCGGCGACGGTACCGCACGACGCACTCCTTGCACATGGGCATGGTCGGCAGGCGCGCGGCCTCGCGCGGCGTCATCTCGCCGATCACCTTGGCGCCGCACAGACCCCTGTCCGGGTGCACGATGTGCCCCCACTCCGACTCCCAGCGGTACCCGAACCGGTACGGCGGACGGACCTGGAACTCGCGCACCTGCGGCGCCGAGCGCAACGCCTTGGCCTTGTCGATACCGTCCTCGCCCCCCGTGCCGTACCCCAGGGGCTGGCGCTGGCACACGTGCCGGACCCGGAACGGCATGGTCGGCCTGTACGCGAGCTGCGTACCCGGCACCGCCCCCCGGTTCGACGTCAGGAACCAGCGCACCTCGTCCCCCGCGTGCACGCTGCGGACCTCGTCCAGCGCGAAGGCCCGACGGCGGCCGTCGTAGCACGGCAGCCACTGCACGTCGCCGCCGCACTGCTCGCACCGGCCCAGGCGGACGTCGCTCATGCGGGCAGGCTCGTGGTGTCGACGTGCATGCTGCCTCCGGTGATCGGTACGAGCGGACCGAGGACACCCTACGTCGGCCCAGCCTGCGATCGAGGCCCCTCCGGTCCCCAGGAGAGCGCCGTGGTGGCGGCCGGTCAGGTTCTGACGACGCGGTTGCACCGGCGCCCCGGCCGCCAGCACGTGACGCACCATGAGAGCGGGTGAATTCACCCGGACGGATTCCCTACGATTCGTACGCACATGGGAACATTCGGCGAGCCTCTTGACGATGTCGTGTTCGAGGCACCCATCCGTGCGAAAGGCAGTACCACACCGATGTCCGACGACGGCATCCTCAAGTCCCTCTGGAACCTCGTTCCCAACTTCCCGAACGCCTTGCGAGGCGACACCCATGCTCTGATCGTCGTCATCTTCTTTCTGATGATCGTCGGGATCGCACTCTGGGCCATCTTCTACACGATCAAGGAGTACCGAGCCGCCAAGAGAGCCCTCGCCGCGCTGCGTGACCAGCTCGACGGCGTCTCCTCGGAGAATCTCCTCAACCAGCGCAGCGAGCTGCTCAGGAAGTCCGCGACGGGGACGCCCAAGGTAGTGGGCGAGCTCTGGCGCGAGTTCGACGAGACTCTCGTCGAGCACCACGACCGTGCCCGGGGCCATGACACCCTCCTGAACACGGTCGAGGCCGACCACTACTTCAGCGCCGACCGCATCGCGCCTCGGCTCGTGAGCAACCGGCTCCTCACTGCCGCCCCAGCGGTCCTGACGGCCCTCGGGCTCCTCGGCACGTTCATCGGCCTGGCGACCGGCCTGAACAGCCTCAATCTCGGCGAGAGCGCTACCGTCGAGGAAATGCGGGTCGGTATCGAAGGTCTGATCAAGGGGGCAGGCCTTGGTTTCACCGCCTCCGTCTGGGGCGTCCTGGCCAGCCTCGTCGTCAACATCTGGGAGAAGGTCGCCGAACGTCGCGTCGCCGCCCAGGCCGCAGCGTTCCAGACGAGTATCGACGAGCTCTTCGTCCTGCACTCCCCTGAGCGATCACTGCTGCAGGTCGAGAAGCACACCGACGACTCCGCGATCGCCCTCAACACACTGCACGAGAAGATCGGCTCCCAGCTCCAGGAAGCAGTTTCGGGCATCTCTCAAGAGATGCAGGACGCGTTGATCCGCGCCATCGAGACCTCGATGGCTCCTTCCATGGCCTCCCTCGCCGAGAACACCGCGACCCAGTCCGCTGAGGTCTTCGAGAAGCTCGTCGACAGGTTCGCCGACGCCTTCCAGTCGATCGGGACACGCCAGGCCGAACAGCTGGGAGCCGCCTCCTCGACGCTCGACGCCACGGTGGCCGCGGTTGCCCAACGGGTCGACAGCTCCGTGGCGGGACTCTCGGACGCGTTCGAGTCACTAGGCGCCCGCCAGGCCGAACAGCTCGACGCGGCGTCGGCGACGCTGGACTCGGCGCTCAGCTCGGTCTCGGACAAGGTCGGCGGCGCGATCGTCCTGTTGAAGGAGAGCGCAGCCGCGCAGTCGTCGGCCACGTCAGAGCAAGCCGAGGCTTTCCGCGCGCAGCTCACCGAGCTGTCCGAGCTCACGGCACGCCAGGCTCGCCTGCTCGATGGCTCGCTCACGGCGATAACCTTGGGGCTCGACTCCGCCGCCACGAAGATGGGGGCCGCGACCACATCTCTCGACGCCTCGTCGACCACCCTGCAGGGCACTGCCCAGACCTTCACGCAGACGAGCGCGCGGTTCGAGTCGTCACTGAATGCAGGCGCCCAGGCACTCGAGGGAACGGCCGACGCCCATGCCCGAGCAGCAGCAGCCCTGGAGAGGCACACGGCCGCTCTCGGGGAGGTCAACGCAGCCTCTCTCGACGCGACCGAGCGGCTCAGTCAGGCGGCTCGGGCCGCAGGGTCCACCTTCGACACGATGCGCGCACACCAAGAGGCCTTCCTGATCAGCCTCAAGTCGCAGGTCGACAATCACTCCGCCTCGCTCAAGGACTGGCTCGACCAGTACTCGGACCAGGTCCACCACCAGACCTCCGAGCGGATGAGCGACTGGAACAAGCACACGCACACGTTCTCCTCGCAGATGCTCGAAGCGACCAACGCACTCTCCGAGGTCATCGACGAGATGGGGGTGAAGATCGGTGCGCAGGACGCGGGGAAGAGCTCGCTCTCGTGAAGAGGCGGAGAACCCGTACTGGATCTCCTTCTCGGACCTCATGACGGCTCTCCTGGCCGTCTTCATCCTGGCCGTGGTCGCGCTGGTCCTCCAGCTCACGGAGAAGCAGGAGGCCCTGGCCGCCGAGCAGAGGACGGCACAGGAGCAACGCAGCCTGTTCTCGGACCAGATCACCTCACTGCAGCACGCCGAGGAGGTCAGATCGGACGTGCTGGTCGAGGTGGCCTCGACGCTCCAGGCGCAGGGCATCGACGTCATCGTCAGCCAGGACAACTCCGTCCTGAGCATCCCGACAGCGCTCCTGGGCTTCGACTCGGCCTCGTTCGAGATCCGGCCCGAGCACCGGGACGTCGCCCTCGCGATCGGGGCCGCGATCGACGACTCCCTGCGCCACGACGAGCGCTTCCGCTACCTCGACACGGTGTTCGTCGAGGGACACACCGACAACCAGTCGTTCGACGGGCTCGAGGGCACCGGCAACTGGGGGCTCTCGACGTTCCGCGCCATCTCGCTGTGGCGTCTGTGGGAGACCTCCTTGCCCGACGACGGAGGCCTCGACGACCTGCGCCGAACGGACGGTAGCCCCCTGTTCTCCGTCTCTGGCTACGGCGAGACGCGACCCGCGACGAACGTTCAGGAGACGGACATCGACCGTGCGGCGAACCGCCGCATCGACGTGCGGTTCACGGTGGTCCGTCCGACGGCGGAGAATCTCGCGGAGATCCTCGAGAATGCCGACGCGACCGGCCAGGTGCCCTGACATGGGGACCAGGCCCGAGCTGTTCCTTCCTGGATGGCCCGTCGGGTCCTTCGACTCGTGGGACCGGCTTACGAGCCGTGCCCAGCGCCTCACGGCCCGTGCCGGTACGGGCCTACAGTTCGACCTGCTGCTCGCCGAGGTCCGCCGACTGATCGACTCCGGGCGGATCGATCTGCTCTCCGCACGTCTTCCCGAGCGACGCTTCGCACGCGCCGTCGTGACGGTCTGGTCGGAGGACCGTGAACGTGCCCGCGCGTCGATGACCCCAGCCGTCGTGTCGCTGCTCGTCGACTCACAGACCCCTCGTCCCTCCCGGCTGCTCGTCGCGGCTCTCGCCTCGATGTTCCTGACCCACTTCGACCGCCTCGACTCCTGGTCCCCGGGGCTGTTCGAGGCCACGAGCACGGCCGTGGAACGAGCCGTGACGCAGGTCCCGGTCCGCAGGACTCGCGCGCCGGCACTGCCACCACCGCCTCCACCCCACGGAGGGACTCCCGTCCCGCCACCACCACCACCGCCGAACCCACCCGCGAGCCGCGACATCGTCGACGCCTTCCGGTACAACTCCGAGTTCCTCCTCGATATCGAGGCACCGCGAGCCGTCGCGCAGGGGCTGCGCGCCACAGAGACGGCGCTCGGGGACTGGCTGCGCGTCATCGGTATCAACGGGCACGTCAACGGCCGGTACGGCATCCGCGTCCGTGAAGCCCTCTTCCTCGAGACGATCAGGGCGGCCGACCACACGCGCGCCGAAGGGCTCGGCTTCCTGGCGGAGCTCACGTCGAAGACCGTCGTGGAGTCCCTGGGCGCCGGTGGCACCTACTTCGGGCACCAGATCCTGGTCGCCATGACGGACAAGCCAGACGTCGCGCCGTGCAACGAGTGGCTCGACGCGATCGTGAAGATCGGTGGGGACCCACGACTCCAACGACAGGCGCTGTGGCACAGATGGTGGGAACCGCTGCCGCAGGCTGCCCGCGACAAGGCTGTCCGCTGGATGAGCGTCGAGGACCTGCGGCTCTTCCTCACGGCAGTGGAGAACCACGGACTGATCACCCGGAACGCTGACCTGCAACGCATGTTCCCCGCCCGCAAGACCTTCCTGTGGGGGCTCTACGAGAGTGGCTTGGTGCGCGAGTCTCGCATCTTCCTCGGCAGCGGTGCCAGCGTGTCGGTCAAGCGCCAGCTCGGCGCGCGACGGACGGATGCCACCCACCTCACTCAACGGTCGGACACCGCCATCGTCTTTCTCGACTGCGGGGACTTCCACATCGTCGAGGGCTCCCACAGCTTCAAGCTCTGGGTCTACGCGGGTCGCCCCGTCGCCCGGCTGCTCGACCGGTCGCGGCGGAACTACTCGCCGGACGAACTCATCAAGGACATCCCCGAGCTCCACGCCCAACAGCACCCTGCCGGTCGGCGTGCTCACGTCGGTATCACCCACTACGCCACGACGTGGCAGCACGCTGCCCTGAAGTTCCTGATCGAGACCCTCGGCGCGCCGGTCGACCCCCAGCGCCTGCTGACCCCCGAGGACTACTTGACGCTCAAGCACCGTTTCGGACTTCCTGTCCGAGGCGCGACCCCCCTGAGGAGCTGACATGGGCCTGCGTGACATCCTGCGAGCCCGGCGCATGCGCCCTGATGACGCTGGGTCACCCATGCGGCTCTTCGCCGTGTCGTACGACTCCGACGGCGCCAACTTCGTCACGACGCCCGCGGACCTCGCGCTGCTGCGCCGGGGCGAAGGGCAGCGGTCCGCCCAGGAACAGCACCTGGTCCTCGAGATGCTCGCCGAGCAGGGCGCGGCCTACCCCTTGCCCAACGGCTTCGCGATGCGCTCGGCCGACGTGGCCCGTCTGGGCGACGACGAAGCCGAGGTCCTCGGTCTCCCGCGGCGCCTGCCCGGAACCCTCGAACCGGAGGTGCGTGGCAACACGACGTCTCGGTCGTTCTCGGTCACGCTCCGGGCCCGCATCGGGAGCCACCTGGAGCCGTGCCGCCGCGACGGTCCGGTGCTGACGATCGGTACGGCGACCCGCTACCGACTCTCGCCCCGCGCGCTCAAGGTGATCTGCGCCGTCGAGCACCACGAGGCACTGGCCTTCGAGGACCGCACCGAGGCGAACAACGTCCGTCTCGTCGCCGAGCTCCAGGCCGCCAGGATCTCCCTGCCCGACGACCCGGACCGCGACGAGCCCTTCCCGCTTCCGCTGGGACACCTCACGAGCTGGTCCACCACTGTCCCGGACCGGGTCGGGCTCCTGGTCGACGAGCAGCGCGACGGCTCGTTGCACATCTCTCCCGACCTGGGGCCCGACGTCGACCCGGATCGTTTGGCGAGCAGGTGGCACCAGATCGAGGGCGACCGCCGGGCCGGCGTCCTGCGCGTCGACGAGCAGCTGGTCCTCCTCGACGAGCAGCGCCTCGCAGGCGTGCGGGACGTGCTGGCCACGCCCCGCATCCCGGCAGAGAGGGCACGGGACTTCCTCACGGCGCCGGGTCAGTTCTTCGACCACGAGCTCGTCGACGTCGAGCTGAACTTCGGGGTGCGCGTCGCAGGCGTGGGCATCATCGTCCCGCAGACCTTCGCCGACGCGAGCGAGTCGGGAATCTCGTGGTTCGGGGAGTCGGACGGCGTGCAGCCGGCGAGCATCCTCGCGGGGCTCATCGCCACCCTCCCTCAGCTGGACACGGTCGAGCAGGACGTGCGCGCCGCGCAGGACCAGGGGCGATCCGTCATCGCGGTCGGTGACCAGCTGGTCGACATCAGCGACAGGTCCACGGTCGACAGCGAGCTCGCCACGGCACGTGATCGCCTCCTCGACGAGACACTGATCTCTGAACCGGGCGACGACGCCGAACGGACCGACCTTGAGGACCCGGCGACCCCTCGGACGGTTCAGGTCGGTGTCCACGTCGCGGACGTCCAGGACGTGGGCGAAGCGCTCCGGGCCTCCGCGTCGAGCACACCTCCTGCTCGTCCGGTCGACTACGCGAGCCTCCTGCGCTCGCCGTACCCGCACCAGCGCGAGGGTATCGAGTGGATGGTGCGGCTCATGACCGCGTCTCTCCTCAAGCCCGACGGCGACCCTTCGCGCGTCCAGGGCGCGATCCTCGCGGACGACATGGGCCTGGGCAAGACCTACATGACGCTCGTCGCGCTGCGAGAGTTCCTCGAGGCGCAGCGCGCACGTGGCGGGACGGTGCGCCCGACGCTCGCGGTCCTCCCGGTCTCGCTGATCGAGAACTGGCAGGCGGAGATCGACGCGACCTTCGCGACGAACCCGTTCGAGGACGTCGTAGTGCTCCAGGGCAAGGGCATCACGGCCTTCCAGGAGCTGGGGCGCGGTAAGGAGACCACGGCGAGCGTCGTGAACCTCGACGACCGCGGCATGCTGCGTGCCGACGCGATCCGCTTCTCGCTGAAGATCGGTCCGGAGCACGGCAGGAGTCGCCTCGACATGCCGGGCCGGCTGGTGCTCGCGACGTACGAGACGCTCGCCTCGTACCAGCTCTCGCTGGCTCAGGTCGACTGGGGTGCGGTCGTGTTCGACGAGGCCCAGACCATCAAGAACCCTGACGCGTTGCGTACCCGGGCTGCGAAGGCGCTCAAGGCGCGTTTCATGCTGTTGGCCACGGGAACTCCGGTCGAGAACAAGATGCTCGACTTCTGGTGCCTCATGGACGCCGCCCAGCCGGGACTCCTCGGCTCCTGGGCCGAGTTCCGCACGCAGTGGGTCTCGCGGATGGAGAAGGCTCCGAGCGAGGAGAAGTCCCGGATCGGGCAGGAGCTGCGTGAGCTCGTGGGCCCGTTCATGCTGCGGCGGATCAAGGAGGACCACCTCAAGGACCTGCCTCCTAAGACGGTCTACGGCCCCGAGGGCGGGCCCGCCCAGGTCGCCCGCCCAGAACTCGGCGTCGTCATGCCCGTTCCTCAGCGCGATGCGTACGACGCGGTGCTCGAGGGCTACCGGCGCCACGGCCCGGGGGTCCGCGGGGCGGCGCTCGCGACCGTCCAGGCCCTGCGTGGCGTGAGTCTCCACCCGTCGGCGTCGGGGGACGCGCCTCTGTCGAGCGATCCCGCTGACCTCGCCCTGTCCGCGCGCATGCTCGCGGCGGTCCAGGTCATCGACGAGGTGCGGGCGGTGGACGAGAAGGTCATCGTGTTCGTCATCAACAAGAAGGTCCAGGCTCGCCTCGCCCTGTGGTTGCAGGAGCGCTACCGGCTGCGGGTCCGTGTCGTCAACGGGGACACTGCGGCGGTCGGTGGCGGGGCGACACGCAAGGGGATCATCGGGGAGTTCGAGCAGATCCCGGGATTCAACGTCATCATCATGTCGCCGCTCGCGGTCGGGGTGGGGCTGACGATCGTCGGGGCCAACCACGCGATCCACCTGGAACGGCACTGGAACCCTGCCAAGGAGGCACAGGCCACGGACCGCATCTACCGGATCGGTCAGACCCGGCCCGTCCACGTCTACCTCCCGATGGCCCTCCACCCGGACACGACGTCGTTCGACCTCAACCTGGACCGGTTGCTGCAGCAGAAGTCGACGCTGCGGGACGCGATCGTCGTGCCCGAGGCCGTGGGGGAGCAAGAGGTCGTGGCTGCGCTGGGGCTCACGGACTGAAGGGCCCGCTCCTAGGCCCTTCAGTCCGACGACGGAGCGCACCCGGGCGGATCTCCTTGCCAGGGTGCGCTCCGCCGGTTCACGCCTCGTCGAGCTCGCGCTCCTGCTCGTCCGTCCGCAGCTGCCAGCTGTTGTGCAGGCCGTCCCAGGTGTCCCAGAAGTCGACGTTGCTGAAGGGGAACTCGAGGAGGACGCTGGTACCACCGAGGATCACCTCGACCCCGATCGCGCTGCCGTCGGAGTCCTCGTGCACGTCGAGACCGACCGGCTCGTGGTCGAGGTCGTCCGTGACCCTGTCCGCGAGAGACTCCAGGTCGGCTGCCTCGAGCACAGCGAACAGCTCGTCGAGCGACGCGATCCCCCGCACGTGATCGGGATCCCAGTCGCGGCGAGTCCCTTCCCACCCGCAAGCGGAGCAGGCGTGAGTAGGTTGCGACCCCGGCCCGACCACGCAGCCACCCAGCACGTAGACGTCGGGGTCCGGAGGGCCAGGGGGCATTCCTCGAAGGACGAGACGCAACCTTGCCTCGCACCGAGGACAGCTGATCGGCCGCTCCCGAAGGGCGTCGACCTCCACCTCGGCTGCACGACGCGCGGTCTCCGCGAGGGCTCGCCGTACGGTCTCGGCAGCACGGGTCGTCAGCGGCCCCGAAGCATAGAACTCCTCACCCTCGGCGTGCACCACTCTGCGGACCTCGGAGTACGTCATCGAGGGGCCTTCGAAGGGGCCGACACAGATCGCCGCGTGAGCGGGATCGCCCACCTCGTTCACGACCCGCACCACTCGGGAGACCGGCCATGACCGGCGGTTTCCGTGCGGCTCCTCCTGACCGTCCTTGACCGCGAAGAGCAGCAGCTCGTCGCCAGGCCGCACGAAGACGTCCCCTTCGCTCAGCCGATAGCTCTCGACGCTCAGGTCGGTGAAGCGCGACGCGAAGTGCTCGATCGCCGCCTCCTCGGCCGGTGACGCGGGGGAGTCGTCAGCCGTCCATGGCGCGATCCACAGACGCCGGTGCGACTCACGCGGGAGTCCGGCCGGACGCGGAGGCGGTGGGACGCTGCGCGGCCTGTAGATCGTCGTCGCGCGCTCGATCCACTCCTGGTCCACCCACTCCGCTTCCGGATCCCCGGACCACTCGTCGATCTGGAGGTCCGCCTGCGCGGCGACCTCGACGTCATCGGTCAGGAGCGACGCCTCACGCAGCGCCGTGCGCGAGCGCTCGGAGGCGTTGGCCGATCCGACAAGGGTCTTGCGCTCACCGGCCGCCTCGGACCCGGCGACGATCAACTTGGCGTGCAGCCGGGCGACCGACACCAGGATCACACCACGGTCGAACAGCACCTGGAGCGCTGCGGGGTTCGTGGTACCACCGGCGAGCGACTCGTCGGACCCGTCGAGCACCAGCGTGTCCCCCGCCCCCAGAGGTAGCAGCTCCGGAGCCTCACGTCCCACGTAGGCGATCGCGGCACGCACCGGCCCGGGCCACGTCACCGTGCGCAGCGACTCCCAGACCTTCTCCGACACGAGCTCGATCACGCCGCCCCCTCCTCGCGCTCCGCGTAGCGCGGGGCCATCGACTCCATCTGTTCCATGACGAGCTTGATCGCTCCGGGCTGCTTGTCCGGCGGGTAGCCGTGCTTGACGAGGAGCCGCTTGATCGAGGAGCGCAGCTTGGCGCGCACGTCCTCGCGCACGGTCCAGTCGGTGCGCACGTCGCGTCGCAGGACCGCGAGGAGCTCACGGGCGATGTCAGCGAGGACACCGTCCCCCTGGACCTCGACCGCCGACTCGTTCGTCGCGACTGCGTCGTAGAACGCGAGCTCGTCACTGTTGAGCGGCGGCGAGAAGAGAGCGCCACGCCCGCCTTCGGCCGAGACCTCGTGCGCCATCTCGATGAGGGCTGCGATCACCTCGGCGGACGTGAGGTTGGAGTTGGTGTACCGCGTCATGAGCTCGTTGAGCCGGTCGGAGAAGGCGCGCTGGCGCACCAGGTTGTTGCGGGTCGCGGCGCGCGACTCCTCCTGGATCACCTTGCGCAGCGCCTCGATCGCGAGGTGCGGGTTCTCGGCATGCGTGGCCGTCGCGAGGAACGACGTATCGATCTCGTCGATGCGCGGCGACTCCATGCCGGCCGCCTGGTAGATGTCGAGCACCTCGCCCGAGTCGACGCTCTCGGCGACGAGCTGGTTCAGCATGCGCTGGACGTCGTCAGGGATCGCCTCACCGCGCGCCTGCCGGTCCTCGGCGTCGAACTTTCCCATCCAGATGCGCACCTCCTCGAAGAACCGCACGTCGTCAGCGATGTCGGAGAGGTGGTCCGCTCCCCCGGCCAGGGCCCAGGCCCTGTGCAGCTGGCCCGCCTGGCGGCGGAAGCTCGCTCCGAGGGTGTCGCTCCCGTCCTCGACGTCCTGCGGACGATTGCCGATCGTGCCGGGGTCACGCAGGTGGTTCACGGTTGCGTAGACGGCCAGGACGTATGCGCGGTCGCCGGATTGCTCGAGCCGCGAGCGCCAGTCGAACCCGGAGAGCGTCGCACGCACCTGGGACACGAGCAGCTCGGCCAGTGCGACGGCCTCCTCGACCTGACGTCCGAGGGGGCGAGTCTTCTGGTCCTGGGGCGAGTACTCGCGCAGTGCGGCGGCAAGGTTCTCCGCGACAGGGGCATAGGCGACCAGCAGGCCTGCGGTCTTGCCGCGGAACGTGCGGTTGACGCGGGCAAGCGTCTGCATGAGCAGCGCGCCCTTGATGGGCCGGTCGAGGTAGAGGGTGTGCAGGGGCGGGGAATCGAACCCCGTCAGCATCATGTCCTTGACGATCACGATCTCGAGCTCGTCGTCGGGGTCCTTGAGCCGCTGCTTGACGGCCGCGTTCTCGCTGTCACGCCGCACGTGATCACTGATGGGCGCGCGGTCCGACGGCGTCCCCGAGTAGACGACCTTGATCTTTCCGGTGGCCAGGTCGTCGGAGTGCCAGTCGGGGCGCAGGGCGACGATCTCGGTGTAGAGCCGCGCGCAGATCTCGCGGGTCGCGCCGACGACCAGCGCCTTGCCCGGGGTGCGTTCGTGACCCGCACGGCCGAGCGACTCGAACATCGCGGCCCGGCGCCCTTCCCAGTGCGCCACGAGGTCGACCGCGAGCGCCTCCAGTCGGGCCGGGGCACCGTAGATCGCGTTGACGACCGCGACGCTCGACTCGATGCGACGACGCTCGGCGTCGTCGAGCCCCGTGGTCATCTCGTCGGCGGCCGCGTCGATCGCGACCTCGTCGGCGCCGTCGACGAAGTCGACCTTCACGAGGCGCGAGTCGAAGTACACGGGGACGGTGGCGCCGTCGCGCACCGCGCGGGAGAGGTCGTAGACGTCGATGTCCTCGCCGAAGACGTCACGGGTGTCGCGCTCGGCGGTGCTGATGGGCGTCCCGGTGAACGCGATGAGCGTGGCGTGCGGGAGGGCGTTCTTGAGGTGCCACGCGTAGCCGTCGAGGTCGTCGTAGTGGCTGCGGTGAGCCTCGTCGACGACGACGACGATGTTGCGCCGGTCGGACAGCAGGGGGTGCTTGGTGCCCGCCTGCTTCTCGGCGGGCGAGAGGCCGAACTTCTGCAGCGTCGTGAAGTAGATGCCGCCGGTCACGCGACCGGCGAGCTCGGAGCGCAGCTCCTCGCGGCGGCGGATCTGGCGGGGTTCCTCGGGCAGCAGCTGGCTGCGCCGGAAGGTCTCGTAGAGCTGGCCGTCGAGCTCGGTGCGGTCGGTCACCACCACGACGGTGGGGTTGCGCAGCCGGGGGTGGCGCATGACCTGGTTGGTGTAGAGCTCCATCTCCATGGACTTGCCCGAGCCCTGGGTGTGCCAGACGACGCCCGCCTTGCCGTCGGACGCGACCGCGGTGATGGTCTTCTCGATCGCCTTGGAGACCGCGAAGTACTGATGGGGCTTGGCGACGCGCTTGCTCAGTCCCTCGCTCCCCGCGTCGAACGCGACGTACCCGTGCAGGAGCTGGAGGAAACGCAGCTGGTCGAACAGCCCGTGGAGGGTCAGCTCGAGGGCTGTGGCCGGCTCCGTGTCGTCGGGAGCTCCCTCGGGCCGACCGGTCACGTCGACGGGACGGCCGTCCTCGTCGACGTTCCAGGGCGAGAAGTGGTTGAAGGGTGTGAAGGGCGTGCCGTAACGCGCGGTGATGCCGTCCGAGATGACAGTCAGGACCGCGAAACGGAAGACCAGCGGGAGCTCGCGCACGTACGTCGAGACCTGGGCGTGCGCTGCGGCGAGGTCCGCGGCGCGGGTACCCGCGTTCTTGAGCTCGATCACGCTCACGGGCATCCCGTTGAGGTACAGGACGATGTCGAAGCGCCGTTCGACATCGCCGCGTACGACCGTGACCTGATTCGCCGCGAGCCAGTCGTTCTCGTAGGGGTCGCTGCTCACGAGGCGGATCGTCGGGTGCTGCTCGATCCCGTCACCGTCGACGTAGGAGATGCCCCGGAAGCCCTGCGTCAGGAAGTCGTGGATGCGCTTGTTCTCGGCGATCGCGTCGTTCGACGTCGGGGCGACGATCGCGGCGAGCGCCTGGTCGAGGAACTCACCGGGCACGTCCGGGTTGAGAGCCCGCAGCGAGGTGCGTAGACGTGTGGGGATGAGGAGCTCGTCCCACGACTCACGCTCGGGGACGGTCTGCCCGTCCGGCCCGACGACGGCGCTCGCCCCGGGCGCGATCTCCTTTCCGTGTCGGACGTTCCAGTAGAGCTCGCCCAGGTCATAGAGGGCTATCTGCTCCCAGGCGTCCTCGGTGAGCTTCATGGATCCTCCGTCGGTCGGTGCGTCCGCTGCGGTGCGGCGCTGGTACGGGAGTGCTGGTCCGGAGCCTATCGGCGCCATGGATCATTCTTGGTGGTCTCGTGGCGGGGCGCGGTGGGTGAAGTGATAAGGGCTATATCGGCGCCGAGGCGGGAACGCGCCGCGCGATCAATCGCCGAGAATGGATCCTGCTCGGTGGAAGGTCGCGCCGATCTCGTCGACCGTCAGGTCGAAGGCGTATGTCTCCGCCGCCATCTGCACGACGACAGGGCTGGCGATCACGCGACGGAGATGGCCGATGCCCTTCTGTACGGCAGGACCGATCGTCGGATGGTCGGAGTGCTCGTCGAGCACGCCCTGGACCTGGTCGAGGTCGCAGGCCTCCAACAGCCGCCAGACGTCTCCCGAGTCCTTGGCGCGCAAGCGGGCGGGGTTGCCGTCGAGCCGTTCAGAGATCTTGTACGCCTTCGCGATCAGCAGTGCTCCATATCCTGCGACGTTGACTTCCAGACTGTCCGACGGGTCGGTGAGATCGGTGACGAGCAGGGGGGACCGGTCGTAGGAGCACAGCTCCACCCCTTCGGCGTTCCCGACCGACATCTTGCCGTGCACGAGCGAGAGAGCCGGCACACCGCGCGTGCGCTTGCCCACGTTCCCTGCGATTGCGCGCACGGCAAGCAGGTCGACCGTCTCGGTCCACGAGGTGGACCCGTCGGGCTGGATGATCCGCCCACGCCCCCATTGGCCCGGGCGAGAAGGTGGCAATCCTTGAGCGGCCCGCAGCTCGTACCTTTCCCCCACGAGTGTCACTTCGATGCTCGTGTCGGCCACGAGCTCAGGCGTGACGGAGAAGTCCGCGTCTGCGGTTGCAGACGGTTCGATCGTTAGGTCCTGGGTGCGAAGGATCACGGCGTGCGCGCCGACGACGGTCAGTCCAGCCCGGTGCTGATGGAGCGATCGCACGGCGTTGATCAGAGCGCGTCGACTCCACTCGTTCGCGGTACCAGGGATCCCGCCATCGCCTCGATCCGTCACCCGCGCAGGCCCAGCAGCAGGTCTGCCTGGTCCGGCATCCGGCCGGGGCCGCCGTAGCAGTCGATAGCGACCTGTGCGGTCGCAGCGACAGTGATGCCACCCACCGTCCGAGCACCGAGTTCACTGAGACCATCGAAGGGGACGAGGGTGATCCGCCGACCGCGCGCGCCGTCGGCGAGCGGTATCAGCCCGAGGGCTTCCTGCGCCCGCTGGACGTCCTCGACGTAGAGCACGGGCCAGGCCTGGGTGGCGTGCGCGCCGAGCAGGTCGGCGGCGGCGTCGCCGGTGAGCGCGTACGGCGCTCCCGCCCGGCCGAGCGCCTGGGCAAGGTCGACGGCCAGGCCAGCCAGCGCGAAGTCAGCACCGCCAGGCCTGTTGGCGAGGCGGGCCAGGCGTGCGGCGCGGAAGGCGACGTCCGGTTCACGACCGACGGCGGCCCGCCCGTCGGGGCCGATGATGCGGATGCGGGACCAGCGCGCGATCCACTCCCGCGCACCGGAGGTCAGGTCGACGTCCTGCCCCAAGGCGAACCGTGCGGCACGCAGTGCCTCGACGTCGGTGGTCTCCACTGCGCCGATGTCCATGCCCATGACCTGCAGGATGGTGGTGGCGAGGTCGAAGCTCGGATCCATCTTGCGCGCCTCGATGCGGCTGATCGTCGACGGGCTGACACCTGCGAGCCCCGCAAGGTCACGGACGGACAGGCCGTTCACCTGGCGGAGAGTATTGACGCGCTCAGCAAGGTCCATGCCCCCACCCTAAGATTACTGTTGCGGATACGCAACACCCATCATCGGTCCGTCCTCGGCACGACACGCTCACTGCCGTCCACCCTCCGTGGCAGCGGCGCCGCCATACCCAGGATCTCGGGGGCGAAGGAGAACATCTCCCGGCGCAGCGCCTGCTCGGCGTCCGCCTTGCGCGGGGCCTCGCTCGCGGTCACGCTCTTGGCGCCGCCCTTGCTCTTCTGGTTGCTCATCACTCCGCCCCCTCCACCGTCACGACCCCGTCCATCCCGCGGTCCGGGTGGTAGGACCAGGCGACCGTGATGCCGTCCCAGCTCTCCTCCTGGCGCCCGTCCATGGACGTCGTCTGCCCCATGTGGGAGAGGACGGCGGCAGGCATCTCCAAGACGTCCAGCACGCATTCGATGTCCTGGAAGTCTGCTCCGCCGAGGTAGTCCTCCTTGCCCTTGTTGTCGAAGGTCAAGGACAGTCCTTCGTCGGCCACGAGGAACCACTGGCTCCCGGCCTGGCCGCACAGGCCCACTGCCTTGGTCAGGGTCTCCGCGCGAGCTGCGTGCGCTGTCTCGGCCGAGACCTGAGCGGCATGCGCTTCCGCTGCCACCTCGCGTTCCTGTGCCGCGTCCTGCCCCGCGCCGATCGCGGCCACGCCGCCGGCACCGACGACGAGTCCGATCACTCCCGTCACGACGGGCAGCACCCATGCGGGTCGCTTCCCCGGCCCGACGGCGCGGCTCCCCTCTCCCGTCGACGCCGCCCAGGCCTGGGCGTCGGCGACGGGGGCGGCGGAGCGTCGGCAGCGGGCTCGCCGAAAGCGAGTTCGGCGGGCCTGGGCACAGTGGGCTGGTCAGTCATGGCTTCTCCTGGGATCACGGTGGAACGGAGTTCAGGGGCTCGACCCCGTGCTCAGTCTCTGTGGCGCAGGGGTGGGGACGCGACGAGTGTCGCGATAAGGGGATGATCAGATGGATCGCGGCAGCGGGTAGCCAGCCCGGCTTCGGTATCTGCAGCCCGTCCGAGGGTGTGGCGTTCGGTGTCAGGAGAGGAGGGGAAAGGTCAAGCCGTTTGCTCGTCAGGACCGATCGAAAGTTTGTGCGAGCCTGCGCACGCGACCGGTCGTCGTCGCGTGAAGACGCTCGGCAATCAGTGCCGCCGCACGGTGGTCAAGATCTCGCCACTCGCCGAACTGGTGTGCAGCCCGCTCGACGTAGAAGAGCATCGCGCGGAGCGTGTCGACTCCGACGCTCGGTGGAAGGTCCCCCTGACGCGCGTTGTGCACGAGCTCCCCGATCGCATGGACCAGGTCGGTGTGGAGCGCCGCGGTCCGCCAGTACATCTCGTACGAGTAGATGGCTGGGAGCCAGGCTGTGCGATCGAACGGCAGCGGGGGGAGATCTACGACCCCCGGCGGGCGTGCCACGACAAGTCCCGAAGTCATCGTCAGCCCGAGCAGATCTGACAGGCTCGCCCCCGCCCGATACCTCGCGAAGAGGTTGATCGTCTCGCCGGCTGGCGTCAGGAGCCAACCCTCGTACAGGGCGCTCACCACCGCCCCGTCGACGACGATCCCCCAGATGGGGCGATCCGACTCCATCCCGGGCTCCAGCAACAGGTCGTCGCGGCGCGACAGCCAGTCGGGCCCACCGTCACCTCTCATGTCAAGCACCCGCACGACCTCGTCCGTGAGGGCGTGCCGCGCCGCACCGAGCGCTATCAGGCGGGCTACAAGGGTGTTGGCGGTGGTGGGCAGTGCATGACTCGGAGCAGCCTTCCCGGTGGTCACGCCGACGATCAGCGCCGCCAGTCGGACGACCTCCGCCCTCCCTGCCAGGTTCCCCCATGCCTCGTGGCCGAGGACCGTCCCGGCCGAACCGTGCGTGCGCGCCTCGCGACGCCCCTCTCGCGCGATCGACACCACGGAGCTGCCGCCCAGCGACTGGCCACCCTCCGCTGCCGGACGGGTTCCAGATCTCACGGTGAGCGCTCTTGCGGCGCCCGCTTCCTCGATGACGGCGCCCCCGGGGACGCGTCGCGCGACTTCAGCGGGGAGGCGCCATGCTGCGGCGTCGACGACCGAGTCCCGGGGCATCTCAAGCCACCTCGAGCACAGGTCCCGCGGAGGACCTCCACGGGACGGTGACGATGGGCGGGAACGTGATCATGGCAGGTCCTCTCGGTACACGACGATCCGGTGGTGGGTCAGCTGAAGGCAACGGCGGCGACCGGGGCCACGCATGCCGCGATCGAGGAGACGAGCATCGGGGCCGCTCGCCGACGGGCATCCCGTCGGAGGCGCCCGGTCTCCGATGCTCTCTCGGCTTCCCAGGCCGCGACGAGTCCTGGGTACGCGGCGGTCGCGCGATCGAACTCGACGTTGAGACGAGCCTGGCGTTCCGCCTGATCGGCCCGCGCGCGAACGATCTCGAGGGTCCAAACCTCGTGGTCCGGGTTCACCTGGAACGCATAGCGCGGACCGTAGCGCTTGATGCACGTCGAGCCGACCCGGGCTCGCATGCTCTCGCCGTTGGTCAGCGGCCGGCCACAGATCACGCACACCCGCGAGAGCAGCGGGATCTGCCGCGGAGGCTCGCGCCGGACGCGCCCCAGCTTCGCGACCGTGCGATGCGGCCGGCGTGGGCGAGGGTAGTCCAGGTGTCGGCCGAAGAGGACAGCGCTCACCACGAACCAGACGAGGCTCGCGAGCAGGGCGACCGCCACGGCGGGTCCTCCGAGGAGTCCGAGGGCGACGACCAGGAGGGCGACGACCAGCAGCAGCCAGCGCTTCCGGCCCGACGGCGCCGGGCCCGTTCGGGGATCGGGCCCGGCGGGGGGCGGGACTTGCCTCGGGCGCCACGTCAGTGATGCCGGCGTGATGGTTCATGACTTCCTGCTGTCGGGTGAAGGGTGCGGCGGGCAGGGGAGATCGGGCGACCACGACATCGCCGCCTCCGGGGGGGTCGGTCGAGATGAGCGGTGATCGAGATGCGGCCAACGGGGGCTGATCAGGCGCTACGACCCCCGGTAGCCGCATCTCGGCAGGATCTTGAGCGGCCGAACCTCGCCGGCATCGCGGATCGCGGTCAGGCGACCTCGGAGACGGCGCGCTCGGCATCCTTGACACGGAGCTTGCCGGACATGAGCTGCGGGAGCAGGGTGTCGCGGGTGGCGACGAGGGTGCGGTTCTCCTTCTGAGAGGCGTCGACGACGTCGAGTAGCCCCCGGATCGCCCCCTCAAGGACGTCGAGCGAGTCAGCGTCGAGCCCCGGGACGGAAAGGTGATCAAACGTCTTCATCGTGATGGTGTCGAAAACTGAACCATGCGCTAGCGCCTTCGCGTGGTCAGTTGCCGCCCGAATGGCAAAGTACAAGACCGAAGCAGGCAACGCCCCAGGCACGAACCCGTAGCACGACTGGTTGAAGGACGCCGACTCCGCCAGCCGCGCGACCGCACCGACGGTGCCGCGGGCCGTCAGAATGACCGAACCGGCAGGCAGCGGCTTCGCCTTGGTCGAAGCGATCGCAAGATCTGTGATCTTCTCCTCAGTGTCAAGAATCACCGACTGCCCTGCGCCCGTGACATCACGCGCAGAGATCCAGAGATTGTCACCGCCCCAGAATCCAATGGTCGAACGCGCAGGGGTCCCTCCCAGCACTGGCACCAAACGTGAACTCATTGGAACCATCTTCACACCAAGCGTCGCCTCGCGATAGATTGCCTGAGCGAGATCCTCGGCCGTGGAGGCGAGCTTGGTGTTGGCCGCAATCTTGTCGTCGAGCGCACCCAGCACCTCGGCAACTCCTTGCTGAACCTCAAGACCCGGCAACGGCACAATCAGTCGAGCAAGATCAGACCCTCGTATGCCTGCAGCCGCCACCTGGTTAACAATGCTCTCCATATTGCGACGCCCTGCGGGAGATCGGAAGTAGTAGAAGTAGTACGACGATAACGCGAGCTCCTCGTCTAGACGAACTCGAATCAGATGACTCTCCCAGGTTCGATCATGCGATGAACCTAGAACAAGGGAGCATTTTCCGGCACCTTCGAACGTCAGGGACTGGCGAGCAAAGAGCAAATCCCCTTCAACCAGAAGACAGGTCTCCATCTCGCGGTCATTAAGAGGAGCCAACTCAAAATCGCCCTCGCCAATTCGATCGAGCGCAAACATCTCCTTCATGTTCACCATTGGAACACCCGACCCGCGCCGCGCCGAAGAATAACTCACACCGTTCCTGAGCGGAATCGAGAACAGTTCGCCGAATGCAATCTCAACCACCGATCCTCCCCAGCTGCTCCCGCACCACGGCCTCGAGCCGCGCCGACTCCTCGAACTGCTCGAACAGCTCGCCCGTCAGCCGCGCGATCTTGTCCTCGATGGGCTCGCCGTCGTCCTCGACCTCGGCTGCACCGACGTAGCGTCCGGGCGTGAGCGCGTATCCCGCGTCCTTGATCTCGGCCAGGCTCACGGAGCGGGCGAAGCCCAGCTCGTCGTCGTACGCCGCTCCCGCAGCAACCGCAGAGGGCGTGCCGCGCCACGCGTGGTAGGTGCCCGCGATCTTGGCGATGTCCTCGTCGGACAGCGCACGCTCGGCGCGGTCGACCATGTACCCGAGGTTGCGGGCGTCGATGAACAGCACCTGTCCGGTGCGGTCGACCGATCCGCGAGCGCCCGCCGTCTTGTCCTTGGCGAAGAACCAGACGCACACGGGGATGCCCGTGGAGCGGAAGAGCTGGGTCGGCAGCGCGACCATGCAGCTCACGAGGTCGGCCTCGACGATCTGCGCGCGGATCTCGCCCTCGCCGCCCGAGTTGGACGACATGGACCCGTTGGCCATGACCACGGCCGCGGAGCCGGTGGGCGTCAGCTTGGAGAGGATGTGCTGGATCCACGCGTAGTTCGCATTGCCCACGGGCGGGACACCGAAGCGCCAGCGCGGGTCCGACTCCGAGCGCGACCAGTCCTTGATGTTGAACGGCGGGTTGGACATGACATAGTCCATCTGGGTGTCCGCGTGCTGGTCGCGCGCGAACGTGTCCCCCCAGCGGGGCCCCAGGTTGCCCGTGAGGCCGTGGATCGCGAGATTCATCTTCGCGAGGCGCCACGTGCGCTCGTTGAGCTCCTGGCCGTAGACCGAGATCTCCTGCGGGCTGCCGCCGTGCTTCTCGATGAACTTCTCGGCCTGCACGAACATGCCACCCGACCCGCACGCCGGGTCGTACACGCGCCCGCTGTACGGCTCGAGGACCTCCACGAGAACCCGCACCACGCCGGCGGGCGTGTAGAACTCGCCGCCGCGCTTGCCCTCGGCGCGCGCGAACTTCTCCAGGAAGTACTCGTACACCTCGCCCAGCAGGTCGCGCGCCTTGGACGCGCCCTGACCCGTGAAGCGGGTCGAGTTGAACAGGTCGAGCAGCTCGCCCAGGCGTCGCTGGTCCACGTTGTCGCGGTTGAAGATGCGCGGCAGCGTGGCCGCGAGCGACGGGTTGGACCCCATGATGTGGTCCATGGCGTCGTCGATCAGCTGCCCGATCGGCGCGAACGGCTCGCCCATGGCCGCCGGCCGGCCCTTCGCGTTCTCCGCGAGGTAGCCCCAGCGCGCCTGGAGGGGGATCCAGAAGACCCCGCGGCTCGTGTACTCGTCGATGTCCTCGAGGAACTGCTGGCTCTGCTCCTCGCTCAGGCCGTCGGCGGCGAGCTCCGCGAGAATCTCGCCGCGACGCTCCTCGAATGCGTCCGAGACGTACTTGAGGAACACGAGCCCCAGGATCACGTCCTTGTACTGCGAGGCGTCCATCGAGCCGCGGAGCTTGTCCGCGGCCTTCCACAGCGTGTCCTTGAGCTCCTTCATTGACGAAGGAGCTGAGAGAGCCGCCTTGCTCGTGGCTGCTGCCTTGGTGCGGGGAGGCACTGGTCCTGCTTTCTTCGGGGTCGTGGGGACGTCGAACAGGGTCGGGGCGTCGTCAGGCATTGTCCACCGTTCGGAGCTGGATGAGGGCGTCTGCGACGCCCCGGGTCAGGGTCGTGCGGAGCTCGGCGAGGCGTCGGGCCTCGTCGAGCACCAGGGCTTCGCGCTGCCCGACGGCGGCGAGCAGCTCCTCGAGAGCGCTCACCTGGTCCTCGGGAACCTCGCGCACCTCATACGTGCGCCACCGCTTGGCGGTGGCGCGTTGGGACGTGATGTCCTCCGCGAGCACGTGCGGGACGAGGCCGGGGGCTAGTGCCCGGTCGATGCGCAGCACCTGCGCCGGGAACTCCACCACGGACAGTCCGACGTGGTCGACCATCGCGGCCGGGTACGGCGCGGTACAGAAGATCACGTCGCCCGGCTCGGTGTACCGGGCGGCGGGGAGCGCCGAGAACGTGAGCCGGTCCATGCGCCGCTCGCCGAGGATCACGTCACCGGTCAGCTCAGCAGGACCGACGACCGGCACCTCGCCGATCGCGCCGACGACGTGCGGGGCCAGCCGGTTCCCGGAGATCCTGCGCACGCCACCGCGAGCCTCGACCGACCGGAGCGTCTCGCGGCGCGGGTCTCGCCCCGGACCGGGGACGACGGCCTCGGCCCCCGCGAGCCCGAGCCCCGTGGCGAGCTCGTGCGCACGCACGGCCGCACGGCCGCCGTCGTCGCGCAGCCCCGCCCGGAGCCGCCGGAAGTCCACCGAGAGGTCGCTCCGTGAGGCGACGAGCGAGGAGGTGTAGGCGAAACGTGTGAAGCGGAAGGCGTGCCCCTGGACGTCCCTGCGAGTCCCTTGGGCGGCGACGACGTCGGTCACGAGGTCGTCGACCACATCCTCGTCGAGCGCTCCCCCGGTGACGCGCTCGCCCACGAGGTCCGAGACGGTCGTCCACTGCTCGGCGAGCCCGACGTCGGCGGGCGGGTCGCCCAGGACCCAGATCGCCAGCCGCTCACGCGACCGCCCCGGCAGGAGCCCCGCCGGGAGCTCGACGACGCTCCGCACCTGGTCGTTGCGCAGCAGGCTGGACCGGAGTTTCTCAGCCTCGCCGTCGACCGCTCCCACGAGCGCGCCCGCGGGCCCCAGCACGACGGCGAACCGACCGGGCTCGCGCTGCACGGCGAGGGTCTCGACCGCGCGCAGGACCTCGTCGTCGGACCACGGGGTGCTGCCGACGGGCGGAAGCTGCGCCACGATCGTCGCGCCGGGCGAGACGGCGTGGCCCACGGCGTCGTCGGCGTCGAGGTCCAGCACGCGGGCCCCGAGAACTCCGAGGCGCCGGCGCGCGAGCCGGGTCGCGGGATCCGTGCGCACGTCGGGTACGGCGCAGGCCGGGGCGTCGTGGTCACCGCTCGCGTCGCTCCCTGCCCGGGCTGCTGCCACCAGCAGGTCGCCGCAGTCGGCATGAGGGTTGGCGAGCGTGAGCGGCCCGCGCCCGGACGTGAGCGCCAGGACGATCCGGCCCACGACGTCGAGGGCTCCAGCCGATGCTGCCGACTCGGTGAGCGTCCTGCGTCCGGCCCGGTGCCGGTCGAGCAGGATGGCTTCCAGGGCGCCCGCCGGTGTGTAGGCGGCGTCGGCCGCCGTGTCGGCCAGCTCGCACAGCACACCCAGCCGGTCGCCCAGCGCCTCGATCTCCGAGTACGCCAGGTGGTCGTCGGGGTCCACCTCGTCCGCGAGGTCGAGCACCTCCGCACGGCTGAGCGCGCCGAGGAGCTCGCCCGTCTGCGCCTTGAGGTAGAGCAGCGACGTTAGGCCGTCGAGCGCCACGTCCGCATCGAGGCCGGGGACCTCGTCCAGCGCGGCCCGCATCGCGACGTCGGCCGCGAACGAGGGATTTCGGCCGAGTCCGCTGCGCTCGATCCACGCCGTCACCTCGGAGGCCCGGAACCGCTGCTGGTCGCGGCGGGTCACGACCGCCTCCGGGAACGGCAAGGCCGCGTTCGCGTACCGCCGGCGCCACATGGAGACCACGGGGCGCTGCACGTGCGCCAGCTCGGCGACGTCCGGCAAGGACAGCGTGAGGGAGTCGAGGACGGACGGCACGACGGCTCCCTTCAGCAAGCCCGGTAGGTGGTCGAGCTCGTCGGGTGAGCTCGCTGGGAGGACAGTAGCGCGAATTCCCTTCCCGGAATGCTGTCCAGTGATAAGCAGCCTTATCACGTAGCCCGTGGCTGCCGGGTGCCCAGCTCCGCCACGATCCTCTCAATCGATCACCGCCAACCACGAGAGGAACGATCATGAACTACATCCGCTCCGTCTACGTCGCCCACCCCGGCACCTCGAACCAGCACATCACCCACGTCGGGTGGTCCACCACGCCGACCGGTTCCCTCACGACGACCACTCGTGAACAGGTACATGCCTGGATCACCGAAGGGCACACGTTTCGGTCTCTCAGCCCCCAGCAGACCCAGGCCGACGTCGTCGCCAAGGTCTCGCCGGCGGGGACCCGCTACCTCGCCACCGTCGCTGACGATCGGGAGACCAACAACCTCCTGAACCTCCCTCGCTTCTGACCGCGCATGCCGTTCATCCGTGCGATTCGCACCACGCCGCTCGAGCCCGACGCCAACGGCACCGGCACGGGCACCGGCACCGGCACCGGCACCGGCACCGGCGTATGCGACGTGGGAACGCAGGTCGAGCACCTCGTCGCCGTCCTCCACTCGGTGACGACCACGGGCCCGACGACAGCGACGAGCGTCATCGCAGTTCACCGCCGCATCCGGTCCGGCGAACGTTTCCGGACCTTCGACGAGCGCAACCATCACCAGGCCGACGTCGTCGCCCGGACCGATCACCACGGGCGCCGCACGCTCTCTACGACTATCGACGGTCGCACGAGCGACCACCTGTGGCGCCTCCCGCGCTTCTGACCTGCTGCCGTCCGGCCAGGCAAGACCGCTCGGCGGCCGAACGCCGCCGGACCTCCACGAAGGACATCACATGAACACCGTCGACCGCTCCATCTCACTCGTGTCCCTGCCGAACCGCCCCTCCGTCGTGCCCGCCTCGCGACGTCGCCGCCTGGCCCTCACCGCCGCAGCCCTCGGTCTCGCCGTCGGGCTGACGGGCTGCAGCCTGAGCTCGGACGACCTCACCGCGTCCGGCGAGACCGCCGCCCAGCAGCCCTCGACGACCACGCCGGACGCCGGTGCCGCTCCTGTCGAACCCGCCGCTCCGCCGGAGTCGCCCGTTGCCGAGGCCGGCACCCGCGCCAACCCCCACCCCGTCGGGACCGCTGTCGCGAACGAGGACTGGTCGATCGTCGTGGGCGCGCCACGCGAGGCGTGGGGAGAGATCAGTGCGGAGAACCAGTTCAACTCACCTCCCGAGGCAGGACTGGAGTACTGGATCGTCCCCCTCACCGCCACCTACCAGGGCGCGACGTCCGGGACGCCCTGGCTCGACCTCTCGGTGAAGTTCGTCGGCGACGACTCGGTCACCTACGAGGGCTACTGCGGGGTGATCCCGAACAACATCCAGGACGTGGGCGAGCTCTACGCGGGCGGGGTCGCGGAGGGGAACGCGTGCGTCGCCGTGCCGGCCGGCGCACCCGGCCTCTGGACCGTGACCACGGGCTGGGGTGACCCTGCATTCTTCACCGCACGCTAGGTCTGAGTGTCGACCGAGACGGGGTGGCGCGGTCGTCGCGAAGAGTTCGCGCCTCCCCGGCTCGCGGCGCGTTCCGCGTGATGGCGCTCTTCGACGACGGCGGGAGTGGGCGTCCCGACTCGCCACCACCCCTCGACCACCCTGGTGACGACCAGCAGCATCACCGCACCGGTGGCCCCACCGGACCCGCAGTGCCACGATCGGCTCATGGCCGCGAACACCGCCGGATGGACCGAGGACACGGCGGAGATCGACGGGCACCGCGTGTTCTACCGGCGCAGTCCCGAGGTCCCCGACGCCCTGCCGATCGTCCACGTGCACGGCTTCGGGATCTCCGGCTCGTCCCTCCTGCCCACGGCCGAGGCCTTGGCCGCACGGGCCACGAACCTCGTCCCCGACCTGCCGGGGCACGGCCGGAGCGAACGGTGGGACTACACCCTCGGCATCCCTGGGCTCGCGCACGCCCTGATCCGCATCTTCGACGCCCTGGGACTCGAGAAGGTCGTGCTGGTGGGCAACTCGATGGGCTGCCCGGTCAGCCTCGAGATCGCGCACAGCGCGCCGGAACGGGTGGACCGTATGGTGCTCGTGTCGCCCGCCGGGGGCCGCCACAACCAGGGGCTCGCACGCGCCGTCGGCCAGCTCGCGCTCGACGGTCCCCGCGAGAGCCCGAGGATGGCACGGCTCGCGGTCCCGGACTACCTGCGGTTCGGGCCCGTCAACACGTTCAACCTGTTCAGCGAGCTCACCCGCTTCCCCTCGCTGGAGCGCATCATCACCTCGACGGTGCCGACGCTCGCCGTCGTCGGGAGCAGAGACCCGCTCATGCCACCACCTGCACGGGTCCGGGAGGTCGGCCGACTGGCGGGGGACCTGACCACGGTCGCCCTCATCGAGGGCGCCGCGCACGCGATCAACTTCAGCCATCCCGGCGAGCTCGCGCACGTGATCGGGTCGTGGCTCGACGGGGTGGAGATCGTCGACGACCCGGACTCCCCCGGCCTGACGCGCGTCCTGCAGCTGCCGCGCAGCTAGCCAGGCTGACACCGTCGGCACGTCGACGTCGACGTCGGCAGCCAGGACATCAGGACGTCAGGTCGGACGCGGCCCGACGATCTGCTCGACCAGGAGCGCGTGGAGTCGTGGGTCGGCGAGCGGCCGGAAGTGCCCGGGGGTGTCGAGGACGACGTCGTGCGCGCCGTCGAGCGTGCTGCCGGCGGGGATGTGCGGGTCCCAGCGGCTGTGCACCGAGGTGATGCGTGCGTTGACGGCGCGCTCGGCCGCCAGGGCCACGATCGTCGCGTCGCTCGGGATGAACGCCCGGACGGCCGGCGCGACGAACCAGCGCGCGTAGACGGAGCCCGCGAACGGCGTGTTGATCGCGATCATCGACGCGATCCGGCCCGGGCTCTCGCGCACCATGGCGAGCTTGCCGATGAGCCCGCCCTTGCTGTGCGCGACGACGACGACGTCGTGCAGGTCCTGCTCCCGGAGGTACCGCGCGAGGAGGACGGCTCCGTCCGCGACGGGGCGCCGGTTGTCCCGGAGCTCTGGGAGGACGTGGACTGCGACCCCGTGGTCGTGCAGCAGGGTGGCCAGCGGCAGGAGGAAGTGCCAGGACTCGTACACCCCGGGCACGAGGACGACGGGTGGCCCGACAGGCCGGTCGGGGTGGCGGAGGTCGTCGGGACCCACCCGGGACACGAGACCGGTCGCCTGCCAGCGCAGCACGCAGGCGTAGTCCCGGACGCGCCACCAGGTCCGTCGCAGGCTCAGCCCCAGACGCGGGCCCACGTCCCGGATCCCGTCGCGCATGGCTCCCCTGTCGTCGTCACGTGCGGTCACCGTCGGCGTCGGTTGCGGCCACCCTCGGCATCCGTCAGGGTCGCCCTCGGCGGCCCCCACCCGATCCTGACGCGTCAGGCGCCGAAGCGCGCGTTCGTCGGCACGATCTGCTTGCCGAGCGGCAGCAGCGAGATCGGGATCATCTTGAGGTTCGCGATGCCCAGCGGGATGCCGATGATCGAGACGAACAGCGGGATCGAGGTGACCACGTGCCCGATCGCGAGCCAGATCCCCGCGACGATCACCCAGATCACGTTGCCGATCGTGGAGAACGCCCCGGCCGTGGGCTTGTCGACGACCGTGCGCCCGAAGGGCCACAGCGCGTAGCCCGCGATGCGGAAGCTCGCGATCCCGAACGGGATGGTGACGATCAGGACGCAGCAGACGATCCCCGCCACGACGTACCCGATCGCGAGCCACAGGCCCGCGAAGATCAGCCAGATGACGTTCAGGATCGTGTTCATGCCCCGATTCTCCCCCACGGTCGACGCCGCAGCCCAACCCGGTCCCCCGCCGGCCGGCCGTGCGCCGCTGGTGCGGGACGCCGTCGGGCACGGGACGCCGCGGCCCGGGCGACGGGCCCCGAAACTAGACTGCTCCCGTGCCTTCCCCCCACGACGCCCCCCTCGACACGCTCCGCACCGTCGCCGACCGCTACGCCGCGGTCCACGCCCGCATCGACGCGGCGGCGCTCGCCGCCGGCCGGGCACCCGACGAGGTGCAGCTGCTCGTGGCGACCAAGACGCAAGGCCCCGCGGCGGTGCGCGCGGTCGTCGCCGCGGGCGCGACGCTGATCGGCGAGAACCGCGTCCAGGAGCTCGTCGCCAAGGCACCCGACCTCGCCGACCTGGTCGCGGACGGCTCGGTGCGGGTCCACATGATCGGGCACCTGCAGCGCAACAAGGTCAACCAGGTCCTCGCGACGGCCACGGGTGTCGAGTCGATCGACTCGCTCGCGCTCGCGGAGGCGCTCGCGAGCCGCTGCGCGCGCGAGGGCCGCACGCTCGACGTCATGGTCCAGGTCAACGTGTCGGGAGAGGAGTCCAAGGCGGGGGTGGGGCCCGACGACGCCGCGCTCCTCTCCCGTCAGGTCGCCGCCCTGGAGGGTCTTCGCCTCACGGGGTTCATGACGATCGGGGCGAACTCTCCCGACACCGCGCTGGTGCGCGCCGGGTTCGAGCGGCTGCGCCGGATACGTGACGAGGTGCTCGCGAGCGGCGCCCCGGGGACGGGAGAGGCGCGCGAGCTGTCGATGGGTATGAGCGGAGACCTCGAGGCGGCGATCGCCGAGGGAGCGACGATCGTGCGCGTGGGGACCGCGGTGTTCGGGGCGCGCCCCCCGGTCGGCTGAGGCGCGCCTGCCCGCCCGTCGGGCACCGCGGCGGCGGAAGGTGGCGGGCCGCCATACTCGTCGTGCTCGAGCCCGGCCCTTTCGCCCGCGACGGGGCACGCGACCCCACGAACGGAGCACGATGCTTCTCCCTCTCGACATCCCGACCTCCGCCCACCCCGTCACGGCCCGGGACATCGCCTACGCGACCGTGGCTCGGGAGGGGTTCCAGGTGAGTCCGATCGGCGAGTACTCGGCCGTCGGCCAGCGGGGGTCGTCGTTGATCACCTCGACCTTCGGTTACCTCACGGACCGGGCCAGCCAGCTCGTACGTGTCCAGATCAACACGTTCGCGCTGGGCGACGCCGGGGCGGTCGTACGGGTGTCTCGTGTGCGCGCCGACATCGTCTCTATCGAGCTCGGCGTCTCACCCGCCGACAGGATCGTGGCCGAGCTGCAGTCGCTGGTCGCAGCGGCGCTGCCCGCTCCGACGGCGCCTGTTTCGGGCGCCGGCACGAGCGACCGGTAGGGACGCCGCGCGGTGGCCCGCGACGCTCGGCCCACCGCGCGCTCAGGCCCCCAGCAGCTCGAGCGCGCGACGCACGCCGGGCGCCCCGGCCCCGCGCAACGCCTCGCGGGCCTCGTCGACGCCGACGCCCGCGAGCAGCATCACGAGCGCGACGTGGATCTCGCCGCCCGCCCGTGCGAGGACCTGCTCGCACTCGTCGGTGTCGAGGCCCGTGGCCTGCACGAGCATGCGCACGATGCGGGCGCGGAGCTTCTGGTTGGTCGGGCGGACGTCGATCATGAGGTTCGAGTACGTCTTGCCGAGCCGGATCATGGTCGCGGTCGAGAAGGTGTTGAGCACGAGCTTCTGCGCGGTGGCGGCCTTCATGCGGGTCGAGCCCGTGACGACCTCGGGGCCCGTGTCGAGGAGGATCGCGACGTCGACGCGCGAGGCCAGGCGTGCCTGGGGGTTGGCGCTCACGAGCACGGTCGCGGCGCCTCGCTCGGCGGCGACGTCGAACGCGCCGCCCACGTAGGGGGTGCGGCCGCTGGCCGCGAGGCCCACGACCAGGTCCCCGGCCCGGACCTCGTCGGCGTCGCGCCGTCCGAGCTCGACGTCGTCCTCGGCTCCCTCGACCGCGAGCATCATGGCGCCGGCCCCACCGGCAAGGTGCGCCTCGAACCACTCGTCCCCCACGCCGTAGGTGGGCAGGAGCTCGACCGCGTCGAGGACGCCGAGGCGTCCTGACGTGCCGGACCCGAAGTAGTGGACCTTGCCCCCGCCGCGCAGCGCCGCCACCGCCAGGTCGACGGCCGCGGTGATGTGGTCCGACTGGGCGCGCACGGCGTCGGCGACTCCCGCGTCCTCGTCGGTGATGCGGCGCACGACCTCCGCCGTGGGCAGCAGGTCGATGTCCGTGGTGCGCGGGTTGCGCTCCTCGGTCGGCGACGCGAGACGGAGCACCTCCTGCCAGTCCTCGGCGGCGGAGGCCTGCCCGGCCGAGAGTTCCGCGCGGCTGGCGGGGCGGGTGTCGGTCATCGGTGTGTTCCCTTCGGCATCGGGGCGAGCCCGAACGGGGTGTTGGCCAGCACGAGCCGGCGGATGGGCCCGGTGAACGCGGGCCAGACGAGCGGGGTGGGTGGGGTGAGCGAGCCGAGGACCGCGGCGCGGCGCGCCCCGGTCGAGCGGCGGCGCTGGACTCCCTTGGCGGTGCCGGCGACCCCGTGCGCCGACAGGAAGCCGAGGAGCGCGAAGAGGTACGCCTCCTTGGCGTCGATGGGCATCCCGAGCTGGTCGGCCGTGAGGAGCTCGCAGCCGCCTGGCAGGTAGGCGCGGAGCCGCGCGAGCAGCGTCGGGTTGTGCGCGCCGCCGCCCGAGACGACGACGCGACGCACCTCGCGCTGGGGTGCCGAGGCGGTGTCGCCTGCGCTGCGTCGGTCGGTGGGGATCGACTGGGCCACGGTGAGCAGCCCTTCCGCGATGGTGACCGCGGTGAGCTCGGTGAGGGTCGCGACGAGGTCGGGGCCTGTGAGGTCGGGGCGCACGGACGCGAGCTTGCGCGGCACGTAGGTCGCGTCGAACAGCTCGCGGCCGGTCGACTTGGGGGCCTTGGCCGCGAAGTAGGGGTCGTCGAGCAGGGCGCGCAGCGCGGCCTGGTCGACGGTCCCGGCGGCGCCCAGGGCGCCGTCGCGGTCGAACGGTTCGCCCGTGAGCTCGCGGGCCGCCAGGTCGATGAGGCAGTTGCCGGGTCCGGTGTCCCACCCGGTCACGGGCGCCTCGACCTCGCCGACGAGGGTGACGTTCGCGATCCCGCCGATGTTGAGCGCTGCGCTCAGCCCGGCCGGCGCGCCGTCGGGCGACTGCGGGTCGCGGCCGAGCCACAGGGCGTCGAGGACGCTCACGAGGGGCGCGCCCTGGCCGCCTGCGGCGATGTCGGCGACGCGGAAGTCGCTGATGACGGGTCGCTTGGTGCGCTCGGCGATCCAGGCGGCGTTGCCGAGCTGGAGGCTGCCGTGCGCGCGGGCGCCGACGACCCAGTGGTAGAGCGTCTGCCCGTGCGAGGCGACGAGGTCGACGTCGCCACCGGCGACGTCGTCGATGGCCTGGCGTCCGGCGCGGCCGAACTCCTGCCCGATGAGCGTGTCGAGCTGCGTGACCTCGCCCATGTCGACGGCGGCGGGCGGCAGCGCCTTGAGGATGCGTTCGCGCAGCGCGGCGGGCCACTCGTACTCGGTGTGCCCGAGGGGGCGCATGCGCAGGACCCCGTCGGGGCCGAGGTGGAAGTCGGCGGCGGCCGCGTCGATCGCGTCGACCGACGTGCCGGAGGACAGGCCGAGGACGATCATCGGGTCACCTCCGAGGTGAGCGCGGTCAGCTGCCCGACGGCGGCGCGCGCGTTCGCGCGTCCGGTGCCGCAGGCGACGACCACGGTGGTCTGGTCCCCGAACCAGGCGGGGACGGCGTCGGGGAAGCCGGTGTGGACCGCGACGAGGTCGGGCCGGGCGGCGCGCAGGGCGTCGAGCATGCCTGCCTCGCGGCTGCCCGGGACGGGCTCGCGCGTGACGACGACCAGCGGGCGGGTCGGGCCGTCCGCCTGCCGTGCCGAGACCGCGGCGAGCGCGTCCTCCCACCCGGCCTGGTCGGAGAAGGCGTGGAGGGTCGTGTCAGGGAAGGCCCCGAGGATCGCGGTCTGGACGTGCTGGGCGGTGCGCCCGGCGGCGTGGTCGAACCGCTGGCGCAGGTCGACGACCTCGGGCGCGGGGCCGGACGGGTCGAGGTGCGTGGCGGGACCGTGGACGTGCACGGCACGCTCGGCGGCCTCCTGCCCGACGACGGCGAGCGCCTCGAGCGCGGCCGTCGCCTCCACGGGACCGCAGGTCGTGCCGGCAGCAGCCTGGAGCTCGCGCACCCGGCGGACCGTGCGTGCGGTGCGGGCTGCGGACTCACGGAGGCGCTCGACCGTGACCCTGCCCTCCTCGACCGCGGCGAGGAGCGCGGTCTGCGCCTGACGGAACAGCGCCTCGTCGTCGCGACCGACCGTCGTGCCCAGGCACAGCAGGTCCGCGCCGCCCTCGATCGCCTGGACCGCGACCTCGCCGATCCCGTCGCCGCCCGTGACCGCGCCCATGTCGAGGGCGTCGGTGATGATGGGGCCGTCGAAGCCGAGCTCGCGCGCCACGAGGGCGGCAGCGGGCTCGAGCGACACGGGTCGAGGACCGATCGCGGGCACCAGCAGGTGCGCGGTCATGATCGAGTCGAGGTCGACGTCGGGCTCGAAGGCCCGCACGAACGGCGGCAGGTCGCGCTCACGGATCGTGGCGAGCGAGTCGTCGACCACGGGCAGCGACAGGTGCGAGTCCACGTCGGTCGCGCCGTGCCCCGGGAAGTGCTTGCCGCACGCCCCGACTCCCGCGCGGTGCAGTCCCTGGACGAACGCGGCGCCGTGCCGGGACGCGAGCGCAGGCGTCGCGCCGAACGCACGGACGCCCACGACGGGGTTCTCCGTCCGGGAGTTGACGTCGAGCACGGGCGCGAGGTCGAGGTCGACGCCGGTCGCGGCGAGCAGCCGCCCGAGCGCGAGCGCGACCCGCTCGGTCAGGTCCTCGTCGTCGATCGTCCCGAGGGCCGCCGCCCCCGGGATGCTCGACCCGGTCGCGGCCTCGAGCCGGCTGACGTCCCCGCCCTCCTCGTCGATCGCGATCAGCAGGTCGGGCGACACCTCGTGGAGGTGGGCCGAGAGCCGGGCGGTCGTGGCGACGTCGGGCGTGTTGTACGCGAAGTAGATGACTCCCGCGAGCCCCTCCTCGCAGGCCTCGAGGAGCCAGCCCGGGGCGTCGGTCCCCGTGAAACCGGGGAGCAGGACGCCGTTGACGGCGCGCAGCGCGTCGTGGTGCACGGTGGTCATCCCTTCACCGACCCAGCGGTCAGGCCGGAGGACAGGTTGCGCTGCACGAGGACGAAGAAGACGATCACGGGCAGCGTGATGAGGGTCGAGGCGGCCATGACGGCGCCCCAGTCGGTCGTGTTCTCGCCGAAGAACTTCTGCAGGCCGATCGGCACGGTGTACTTGGCCGACTGCTGGAGGAAGGTCAGGGCGAAGATGAACTCGTTCCAGGCGGTGATGAACGAGAAGACGCTCGTGGCGACGACGCCGGGGGCGACGAGCGGCAGCAGGATCTTCCAGAACATGCGGCCCCACGAGGCGCCGTCGAGGTACGCGGCCTCCTCGAGCTCGACCGGGACCGCCGCGACGAACCCGCGCAGCATCCAGATCGCGAACGACAGCGAGAAGGCGATGTAGACGATCGTCAGACCCAGGAGCGAGTTGAGCATGCCGAGGGTGCGCATCTGGAGGAACAGCGGGATGACGAGCGCCTCGAGGGGCACCATCTGCACCATGAGGACGAGCACGAGGATCGACTTGCGGAAGCGGAACCTGAACCGGCTCACCGCGACGGCCGCGAGCAGCGCGAGCACCGACGAGAACACGACCGCGCCGATCGCGACGACGATCGAGTTGCGCAGGTAGTTGCCGAACCCTCCGTCGTCGATCACGGTCACGAAGTTGTCCCACGTGACGCCTGCGGGCAGGAGCCGTGCGCCACGGGTCGCGGCCTCGGGGTCGATCGCCGAGGAGAACATCCAGTACGCCGGGAACAGCGCGAAGGCGAGCAGCGCGACGATGCCCACGACCTTGCCCGCGGTGGGCAGCGGGCGCTTGCGTGCCTTGACCCGCAGGACCTGCGGGGGGCGCGGGGCGTTTCCGTCGATCGATGCGGCCGCCGTGCGACCCGTGCGACCCGCGCGGTCGGCCGTGGGCGGGGTGCTGGACGGGGTACCGGTCAGGGCGCTCACAGCTCCTCCTCCTTGAACAGGGTGCGCATGTACACGACGGTGATCCCGAGCAGGATCAGGGTGAGCAGCACGGCGATCGCCGAGCCCATCCCGTACTTGCCCTGCGCGAAGGACTGGATGTACGACCACACGCCGAGGTTGAAGACCTCCTTGTTGCCGCCGTTGCCGCCGGGCATCAGGTAGATCTGCGTGAAGACCTTGAAGTCCCAGATGGTCGACAGGATCGTGACGACCGCGAAGACGGGGCGCAGGATCGGTGCGGTGATGGTCCAGAACCGGCGCCAGGGCGTGGCGCCGTCCATCATCGCGGCCTCGTGCAGCTCCTTGGGGATCGTCAGCAGGCCCGCGAGGACCGTGATCGCCACGAAGGGGAACCCGTGGTGCACGACGTTGAGGGTCGCGATCGCGTAGAAGCTCAGGCGCTCGGTGAACCAGTTCGTGGTCGCCGGGTCGATGAGACCGACCGAGTCGAGCACGGAGGAGACCAGACCGTTGAGGGGGTCGAAGATCCAGATCCACACGTACGTGCCGGTGATGGCGGGTACCGCCCAGGCGACCATGATGGCCGTCGAGCAGATGGTGCGCCAGAACGTGCCGAGGTTGTTGAGGAACAGCGCGACGGCCGTGCCCAGGACCACCGTGAGGACGACGCACGCGACCGCGAAGCCGATCGTGTTGGGCAGGACGACGGTCCACAGGAACGAGTCGCCGAAGATCGCGGCGTAGTTGTCGAAACCGATGTAGTTCGACTCGCCCGAGGCGATCTGCCGCAGGCCGTAGTCCTGCAGCGAGATCATCACGACGCGTGCCAGAGGCCACAGGAGCAGGACGCCGAGGACGCCGAGCGCGGGGGCCAGGAGCAGCCACGGGCGCAGCGGCGACTTGTGGCCGAGCACACCGTGCATGCCACGTCGGCCGGCGCTGCGGCGCGGGCTGGAGGAAGGGGCCGGGGCCGGAGCCCGGCGCGTCAGCTGGTCGGCCGACGCGCCGGGAACCGAGTGCAGATCTGCCATGGGCTCGTCAGGACCCGAAGGTCTCGTTCATGTCGGCGGCCGCGGTGTCGGCGGCCTCCTGCACCGTGGCGCTGCCCGAGAGGATCGACTGCAGCATCGTCTCGACCGTCTTCTTGCCCTGGATCTGGCCGTAGAGCGGCGTCACCGGGACCGAGGCGCCGGCCTCGACCATCTGCTGGGCGAACGGCGCGACGAGCGGGTCGTTCTCCTCGATGACCTTCTCCAGGAGCGAGGTCTGGCCGGGGAAGTAGCCGGACTGGTTGCCCCACTCCTGCGCGAACTTGCCGGTCGTCATCATCTCGACGAACTCCCACGCGAGGTCCTGCTTCTCGCTGGCCGCGAAGACGCCCAGGTGCGAACCGCCGAGGAACGAGTCCGACAGGCCGTCGGTCTCACCCGGGATGGGGAACGCGCCGATCTTGTCGGCCATGTCCGGGACGTCCGTGAGGATCTTGCCCGGCGTCCAGCTGCCGGAGATCATCATGCCGACGTTGCCCTGCTCGAAGTTCGACAGGAGGTCGGTCTCCTTCCAGGTCGTCGCGGCCGCGGTCGACAGACCCGCGTCGGTCGCGAGGCCCGTGTAGAACTCGAGGCCCTTGACGGAGTCCGCGGAGTTGATCTCGGACTTCCAGGTGTCGCCGTCCTTGACGGCCAGGTCGCCGCCCGCACCCCAGATGAAGGGCATGGCGCCGTACTGGGAGTCACCGGCGATCGGGAAGGGGATGAGGCCGGGGTTGGCGGCCTTGAGCGTCTCGGCCGCGGCCTGGAGCTCTGCCCACGTCGTCGGGACCGCGATGCCGGCCGCCTCGAAGAGGTCCTTGCGGTAGATGACCGAGCGCACGCCGGCGTACCAGGGCATGCCGTACTGCGCGCCGTCGAGCGTCGCAGACTCGACGAGACCGGGCACGAGGTCCTCCTCGAGGCCCGCGTCCTTGATCCTGTCGGTCAGGTCGGACAGCGCGCCGACGTCGGCGAACTCACCGGTCCAGGTGGTGCCGAGCTCGGCGACGTCCGGCGTGGTGTTGCCCGCGATGGAGGTCGTGAACTTGTCGTGGGCGCTGGCCCAGGGCTGGAACTCGATCTGGAGGTCGGCGCCCGTCTCTTCCTTGAACGCGGTGGTGACCTCGTCGAAGAAGGCGTCCCCGTCGGGGTTGGTGCCTTCCATGATCCAGACGGTGAGGGTCTCGCCGGTGTGGTCGGCGGAGGCTGCGTCCCCCGTGGCCTCGCCGCCGCCGTTGTCCCCACCGCCACATGCGGTGAGGCCGAGCGCCAGGAGGAGGGTGCCCGTGACGGCCACCGTGCTGCGTCGCTGCATGCCGTGACTTCCTTTCTGGTCGGCTGCCGCGTCGCGGCCAGCCGTTCGTCCCTGCGGACCTGATCGTTCGTGGGGGCGTCGGATCGTCGACGCCCTTCGACTCTGAAACAAACTTACATCAGGTTGGGTGTTCGTGAAGATTACCGCCAGCCACGGGCAGAGGGAAGCCGGTCGCGAAGTTGTGACCTGTTGGTAACCTCGGCGACCCGGCGCCACCCTCCGCCGCCCGGCGGCTACCGCGTCACGGCACGCGCGCGGTCCACTCCTCGGTCCCGAACTTCGTGCGCACGAGCTCCTCGGCCTGCGCGCGCTCGTCGGACGTCACCGCGCCCTCGACCGTGCGGTAGCGCGACCGGAAGTGCGCCTTGAAGGCCTCGATGACCTCCTCGCGCGCCATGCCGGTCTGCGAGCGCACCGGGTCGACGCGCTTGTTGGCGCTCTTGGTGCCCTTGTCGCTCATCTTCTCGCGGCCGATGCGCAGGACCTCGAGCATCTTGTCGGCGTCGATGTCGTACGCCATGGTGACGTGGTGCAACACCGCTCCCCCGCGCAGGCGCTTCTGCGCGGCGCCCGCGATCTTGCCGGCCGGGGACGCGATGTCGTTGAGCGGCTTGTAGGTGGCGTGCACGCCGACGTCGGCGAGCGCCCCCAGCACCCAGTCGTCGAGGAACGCGTACGAGCGCTCGAAGCTCAGGCCTTCGACGAGCGAGGCCGGGACGGTCAACGAGTACGTGATGGTGTTGCCGGGCTCGACGAACATCGCCCCGCCGCCCGAGATCCGGCGCACCACGGTGATGCCGTGCTTCGCGGCCCCCTCGGGGTCGACCTCGTTCTTGAGCGACTGGAAGGACCCGATGATGACGGCGGGCGCCCCCCACTCCCAGATGCGCAGCGTGGGGCCACGCCGTCCGGCGTCGAGCTCCTCGGTGAGGACCTGGTCGAGCGCGAGGTGCATCGCGGGCTGCTCGGGCCCCTCGTGGATGATCTCGAAGACGTGGTCGTCCCAGCCGGTCGCGTGACCGAGCGCGCGACGCACGGCGATCGCGACGGCCTCGGGCGAGAACCCGACCATGGTGATGTCGTCGGTCAGCACGGCCTCGATCGCACGCGTCAGGTCTGCGACGGTCGACGTCTCGGGCAGCCCGGTCAGGGCGGCGTTGATGTCGTCGAGCGCGTCGTCGGGCTCGAGGAAGAAGTCTCCGCTCAGCGCGACGCGGGACAGCCTCCCTTCGTCGGTCTCGACGTCGACCGCCACGAGCTTGCCACCGGGAACCTTGTACTCGCCTCTCATGGGCTCCACGGTACGTGCCGCGGGGCGCGACCCGGCGCTCCACGGGTCGCCCGGGCGCCGGGACACCTGGTGACCTGGCCCACAGGGAGGAGTAGCCTCCAAGCAGCAGGCCGCCGGCCGAGGGCCGAGGGCCGGGTCGACGGGCCGGCCAAGGGCACCGCAGGACCTCCGTGCGCGAGGCCGGGTGAACCCGTTGGCACTTTTCTCCGCCCCGTGGCGCCACCGTGAAACTTCATGCCACAATGAGGCGTGACCAGCGCGCAGGACCACGACCCCGCCCTCCCGGAGGCCCGTGCAGACGCCCGGACGGCGCCGACGGGCCCCTCCCGCTGGATCGTCGCGATCGACGTCGGCGGGAGCGGCAGCCGCCTCCTCGCGGCCAGGCTCGGTGACGACACCGCAGCCGACGTCGGCCCCGACGCGCACCGCACGAGCCTCACCGGACGCCCGGTCGCGATCGGCCCCGGCGGCAGCGACGTCGCCCCGGGCGTGGCCGCCCGCGGCCCGCGACCCTCGTCCCGGACCCGACCGTCGTGCACGACGCGCTCCGCGCGAGCCTCGGCGCCGAGCGCACCGCGGTCGCCGCCGACGCCGTGACCGCCCACCTCGGAGCGCTCGGCGGCCGTGCCGGGGCGGTCGTCGCGGTCGGCACGGGCACGATCGCCCTGGGCACGGACCTCGCGGGCACCTGGCGGCGCGTCGACGGCTGGGGACACCTCCTCGGCGACCTCGGCTCGGCGTCGTGGATCGGCGCGCACGGGCTGCGGGCGGCGCTCGGCGCGCACGACGGGCGCTCCACGGGTGGCTCGCGCCCGCTGCTCGCGGCCGCCACGACGCGGTTCGGCCCCGCCCCGACCTGGCCCGCACAGCTCTACACCCGCCCCGATCGCGCCCAGGTCCTCGGGTCGTTCACTCCCGACGTCGCGGCAGCCGCCGCCGCGGGCGACCCGGCGTCCGTGCAGATCCTCACCGAGGCCGGCCGGCACCTGGCCGAGTCGCTCGCGGCAGCCCTCGTTCCCGGGCTGCCGCCGCTCGCCGCGGCCACGGGCGGGGTGCTCAACGCCGGTCCCGCCCTGACGGGCGCGCTCGCGCGCCGCTTCGCCGCGCTGCGTCCCGACGCCGAGCTCGTCCCTTCCGCGGGCACCCCGCTCGACGGCGCGCTGCACCTGGCCCGGCTGCTGGCCGAGGGCCCCGGCAGCACCGGTGCGATCGTCGCGCACGAACCGTGGCTGAGCCTCGCGGGCCACCCCCCGGAACCCGCATCCGCCCCTGGCCCCCGAACCGACAGCCGCACCGCCGGCCACCCCGCACCGATCACAGGAGATCCGACATGACAGGCGATGGACTCGTCCGCATCCGGCAGGCCCTGCCGACCCTCCGCCCGGCCGAGGCCCGGATCGCGGAGGCCGTGCTCGCGGACCCGACCGCCGTCGTCGGGTCCACGATCAACGAGCTCGCCGCGCGGGCAGGCGCCTCGCAGGCGACGGTCGTGCGGTTCTGCCGGGCGATCGGCTACGCGGGCTACCCCGAGTTCCGGATCGACCTCGCCCAGGCCACGTCGCGCCGCGAGATGGAGCTCGAGCGCTCGAACGTCGCGCACGGCGAGATCAACGAGACCGACACGGCCGAGGACGTCGTCGCGAAGATCGCGTTCCACGAGGCGCGGACGATCGAGGAGACCGCGCGCATGCTCGACCTCGGCGCGCTCGAGCAGGTCGCCGCGGCGGTCGCGGCCGCGCCCAGGGTCGACGTGTTCGGCGTCGGGTCGAGCCAGCTCACCGGGCAGGACCTCGCGCAGAAGCTGCAGCGCATCGGGCTCGTGTGCTTCGCCGCGCCGGACCCGCACCTCCAGCTCCAGTCCGCGGCGCTCCTGCGCCCGGGCGCGGTCGCGATCGGGATCTCCCACAGCGGGCAGACGGTCGAGACGAACCACGCGCTCGCCATCGCGCAGGCGCGCGGCGCGACGACCGTCGCTATCACCAACTTCCCCGAGTCCCCCCTGGGGCAGGAGGCCGGCATCGTCCTGGGTACCACGGCGCGCGAGACGCAGTTCCGCTCGGGTGCCCTGTCGAGCCGCATCGCGCAGCTCGCGGTCGTCGACTTCCTGTTCGTGCGCGTCGCCCAGCGCCTGTACGAGCAGACCAGCGCCAACCTCAAGGCGACCTACGACGCGGTCCAGCCCCACCGGCTCGACGGGGAGCGCAAGGCCCGAGCATGAGCGTCTCCGCCGCGACGACGCGGGCCCTCGAGATCCGGACCGACCTCCTGACCCGGGTCGCCCAGGCGCACGACGCCTCGCACTACCTGCTGCGCCCCGAGGCGGTGGCCCGCGCCCACGACGTGCCCGACGTCGTCGCCGCCTTCGCCGAGGCCCGTCGCCGGGGGCTCCCGGTCACGTTCCGCTCGGGCGGGACGAGCCTGTCGGGACAGGCCTCGGGCGCGGGCCTGCTCCTCGACACGCGCACGCGCTTCACGCGCGTCGACGTGCTCGACGACGGCGCCCGCGTGCGCTGCCAGCCCGGCGTGACGCTGCGCTCGGTCAACGGGCGGCTCCTGCGTCACGGGCGGCGGCTCGGCCCCGACCCGGCGAGCGAGATCGCGTGCACGATCGGTGGGGTCGTCGCCAACAACTCCTCGGGCATGGCCTGCGGGACGGTCGACACCGCGTACCGCACGATCGAGTCGATGACCCTGGTCCTGCCCAGCGGGACCGTGCTCGACACGGGCGCCCCGGACGCGGACGAGCGGCTGCGGGTCCTCGAGCCCGCGCTGCACCGTGGCCTGGCCGAGCTGCGCGACCGGGTGCGCGCGAGCGCGTCGATGCGCGCCACGATCGCGCACCAGTACTCCATGAAGAACACCATGGGCTACGGCGTCAACGCGTTCGTGGACCACGACTCCCCCGTCAAGATCCTCGAGCACCTGGTCGTCGGGTCGGAGGGGACGCTCGCGTTCGTGGCGGACGTGACCTTCCGGACCGTGCCGCTGCTGCCCGCCGCCTCGACCACCCTCCTGGTCTTCGACGCGCTCGAGCACGCGACCGACGCCCTGGCGACCATCACCGACTCGGGTGCGCGGGCGATCGAGCTCCTCGACGCGGCCTCGCTCCGCGTCGCCGCCGCCGACCCGCTCGCCGACGCGTCGATGCGGGCCTTCGCGGCCGCGACGACCCAGACGGCCCTGCTCGTCGAGTACCAGGCCACCACCGCCGACGGCCTCGAACCGTTCGAGGAGGCCGCGCGCCGTGTCATCGGCGACCTCGCCCTCGTGACGCCTGCCGAGCTCACGCGCGACCCCGCGGCTCGCGGGCGCCTGTGGCGTGTGCGCAAGGGCCTGTACACCGCGGTGGCCGGCGCCCGCGCGCCGGGCAGCACGGCCTTGCTGGAGGACCTGGTCGTCCCGGTCCCCGACCTCACCGCGACGGTCGGCGACCTGGGCGGGCTCTTCGAGCGGCACGGCTACGACGACGCCGTGACGTTCGGGCACGCCAAGGACGGCAACCTGCACTTCATGATCACCCCGCGCCTGTCCGACGACGGCGAGCTCGACCGGTTCGCGGCCTTCACCGAGGACATGGTGACCCTGGTGCTCGACCGCGGCGGCTCGCTCAAGGCCGAGCACGGCACGGGCCGCATCATGGCGCCGTTCGTCCGGCGGCAGTTCGGGGACGACCTCTACGCCGTGATGCGCGAGGTCAAGGCGCTGTGCGACCCGACCGGACTGCTCAACCCGGGCGTCCTCCTCACGGACGACGACGAGGCGCACCTGGCGCACCTCAAGCTCGTGCCGCCCGTCGGGACGTCCGCGGCAGGAGACCTGGCCGAGGTCGTCGACCGGTGCGTCGAGTGCGGCTACTGCGAACCCGCGTGCCCCTCACGGACGGTCACGACGACCCCGCGCCAGCGCATCGCCCTGCTGCGCGAGATGGTCACGGCTCCCCCGTCCGAGCGCGCGGAGCTCGAGCGCGCCTACGAGTACTCGGCCGTCGACACGTGCGCCGTGGACTCGCTGTGCGTGACCGCGTGCCCGGTCGGGATCGACACGGGCAAGGTCATGAAGGTCCGCCGAGCACAACGGCACGGTGCCGTCGTCCAGCACGCAGGGCGGGTCGCGGCCGAGCACTGGGGCGGCGCGGTCACGGGCCTGCGCGGGGCGCTCGGCGTCGTCGACCACCTGCCCACCCCGCTCGTGACCGCGGCCTCGAAGGTCGGGCGCTCGGTGCTGGGTGCGGACGTCGTGCCGCTCGTCGGGGCGGACCTGCCCGGGCCTGGACCGCGTCGCGTGGCGTCGGCCGGGGCCGTCACCGACGCGTCCGTCGTCTTCTTCCAGTCCTGCATGGGCTCGCTCTTCTCCCCCGCCGAGGCCTCTCCCAGCCCGGGCGGCGTGGGCCCGGCGTTCCTCGCGCTGTGCGAGCGCGCCGGGATCACGGTCGCGATCCCTGAGGGGATCGAGGGCCTGTGCTGCGGCACGCCCTGGGTCTCCAAGGGTCTGACCGACGGCGCCGCCGCGATGGCCGAGCGGACCTTCGACGCGCTCTGGGCCGCGACCGACGGCGGCCGCCTGCCGGTCGTCTCGGACGCGTCGAGCTGCACGCACGGCCTCGAAGGGGTCGGGTCCCACCTGGCCGGCGAGGCGCGCGAGCGGTTCGAGCGGCTGCACGTCGTGGACGCCGTGACGTTCGTGCGCAGCGACGTCCTGCCCGCACTCGAGGCGAGCGGTCGCTCCCCCCGGGCCGTGGGAACCACGCTGGGCTCGCTCGTCCTGCACCCGACGTGCTCGTCGATCCACCTGGGGGTCGTCGGCGACCTCGAGGCGGTCGCGCGCGCGGTGGCCGACGACGTCGTGCTCCCCCTCGACGCGGGATGCTGCGGGTTCGCCGGCGACCGCGGCATGCTCCACCCCGAGCTCACGGCGGCGGCGACGCGCGCCGAGGCCGCCGAGGTCGCGGCCCACGTACGCGATCACGGCCGTGCGGACGCGTACGCGTCGAGCAACCGGACGTGCGAGATGGGCCTGAGCCGGGCGACGGGGCAGGACTACGTGCACGTCGTCGAGCTGCTCGAGGCGGCCACCCGTCCCTGACGGGTCCCGCACCCCGACGTGTCGGAAGGAGCGTGACCCGGAGGTCACGCTCCTTCTGGGACGTCAGCGCCCGGCGGAAGGGGCGCAGGCTCAGCGCGGCTGCACGTCCGCGTGGATCAGCCCGTAGATCGCGGAGTCCGTCAGCGCCTCCCAGGCCGCCTCGATGAGGTTCGGCCCGACGCCCACCGTCGACCAGGACGTCGCCCCGTCGGTCATCTCGATGAGGACGCGCGTGATGGCGTCCGTGCCCTGCTCGGTGTCGAGGATGCGGACCTTGAAGTCGATCAGCTCGAACGCCTCGATCTCCGGGTACACGCGCCGCAGCGCGAGCCGCAGCGCATGGTCGAGAGCGTTCACGGGCCCGTTGCCCTCACCCGTCTTGACGATGCGCTTGCCACCGGCGTGCAGCTTGACGGTCGCCTCCGCCGTCGCCTCGGTGCCACGTCCCCCGGCCCGTTCGACGATCGTGCGCCAGCTCTCGACCCGGAAGAACTGCGGCCGCTCGCCCGCGATCTCCTCGCGCAGCAGCAGCTCGAACGAGGCGTCGGCCGCGTCGTAGGTGTACCCGCGGGCCTCGGCCTCCTTGACCCGGTGCGTCACGCGCGAGAGGACGTCGCCCTGGTCCGACAGGTCGAAGCCCATCTCGCGGCCCTTGAGCTCGATCGAGGCGCGGCCCGCCATGTCCGAGATGAGCATGCGCATGTCGTTGCCGACGAGCGTGGGCTCGATGTGCTGGTAGAGGTCCGGGTCGACCTTGATCGCCGAGGCGTGCAGCCCGGCCTTGTGCGCGAACGCGCTCGCCCCGACGTACGGCTGGCGCGCGTACGGGGAGATGTTGGTGATCTCGCTGATGGCGTGCGCGATGCGCGTGGTCTCCTGCAGGCCGCCGTCGACGAGAAGGCTCCGGCCGTGCTTGAGCTCGAGGTTCGCGACGACCGTGATGAGGTCGGCGTTCCCCGTGCGCTCGCCGTAGCCGTTGACGGTCCCCTGGACGTGCGCGGCGCCCGCGGCCACGGCCGCGAGCGAGTTCGCGACCGCGCAGCCCGAGTCGTTGTGCGCGTGCATCCCGAGCAGCGGGTCGCCGGCACCGGCGTGCAGCCCGTGCGGGATCCCGACGGCGTCGCGCAGCTCCGTGACGATCTCACCTACCCACTCGGGCAGCATGCCGCCGTTGGTGTCGCAGAGCGCGACGACCTCGGCCCCTGCCGCGAACGCGGCCTCGACCGCCGCACGCGAGTAGGCGGGGTCGAACCGGTAGCCGTCGAAGAAGTGCTCGGCGTCCAGGACGACGCGGCGCCCCTCGGCCACGAGGAACGTGACGGTGTCGGTGATCATGGCGAGGTTCTCGGCGCCCGTGGTCCGCAGCGCACGCTCGGCGTGGCGGAGGTCGGACTTGGCGACGAGCGTGACCACGGGCGCCTGCGATGCGACGAGCGCCCGGACCTGCTGGTCGTCGGCGGCCCTGATCCCGGCCTTGCGGGTCGCGCCGAACGCGGCCAGCACCGCGTTCTTGAGCGTGAGCTCCTTCGCGGCGCGCGCGAAGAAGTCGGTGTCCTTGGGGATGGCCCCGGGCCAGCCGCCCTCGATGAACCCGACGCCCAGCTCGTCCAGGAGCGGGGCGATCGCCAGCTTGTCGGCGACCGAGAGGTTCATGCCCTCCTGCTGCGCGCCGTCGCGCAGGGTCGTGTCGTAGACGTGGAAGGTCGAGGATGCGCTCGCTGTGGCAGGAGCTACGGGGTTCACCTGGGAAGTCATCGTGCCGCTCTCTGGGGAGAATCTCGGGGTCCAGCGGTGCCGCCTGGGCGAGACCACTCTAGGTGGATCGGGCGGGACGCTTCCGCGCACCACCGGTTCCTCCTCGGTCCCACGCGCCGGGCGGTCGCTCTCGTGAAGCTCGTGCCCGGCGCTTCGAAGCCCGACGGGGGTGGTGTCAGGCAACAAAAAAACCCCCCGAGGGTGCGGGAGGTTTGCGCGTCCGGTGTGATGGCCGGGCGCGCTACTCGATAATGAGGTGGGAGACGAGGTGTGTCACAGGACACATGCTGCCACAGCAGACGCCAGGATGGAACGGTGTCCACGGACTGAGCATGCCACCCAGCGAGCGCCCGGAACGACAGCCTGCAACGACAGGAGACGCATCATGAGCGACCCGAACTTCCCGCCCCGCGGCAACGTCCCGCCGCCCGGATCCCCCGGCTACCACCCCCAGGCGGTCCCGCCCGCGATCCCGCCCACGGTGCCGCCCGACCCGCACGTCGACTTCCCGGCGCCCCACGAGCCCGTCAATCCCGCAGACCCACGCCTCGCGGTCGAGGTCGGCAGGTTCTGGGCCGGGGCCGCCGCCACGGCCCTGGTCGCCGCGCTCATCGGCCTCGTCGCCGTGATCATCCTCGAACGGATCTTCTCGTTCACGCTCGTCCCCCCGCCGGACATCTTCTCGACCGGCTCGCACCAGGCTGCGTTCGCGATCGACGGCGCGATCCTGGCTCTGCTCGCGGCCGGGCTGCTGCACGTGCTGATCCTCACGACCCCGCGCCCACGGGCGTTCTTCGGCTGGATCATGGCGCTCGTGATCGTCGTCATCACGGCCCTGCCGTTCGCGTGGACCACGGACACGACGTCAGCCGTGCTGTCGGGGCTCGTGAACCTGCTGATCGGGGTCGCGGTCTGGTCGCTGCTCGCGGGAGTCGCGGGCCGCACGATCGTGCGCCGACCGGCCTGAGCAGGCCGAGACGCTGAATGCGGAGCCGCTGTCGCAGCTCGAGTC
>NZ_JACSQE010000001.1:0-31454 GCF_014836745.1 Oerskovia gallyi | reverse complement strand
GCTGCTCCGCACTCAAGGGTCGGTGAACGGGCGGATCAGGCCAGGCGCGTCATCCAGCCGTGGCGGTCCGCCGCCCGGCCGTTCTGGATGTCGGTGAGCTCACCGCGGATCGCGAGAGTCAGCTCCCCCGCGCCGCCGTCGGCGATCGTGTGGTCGAAGTTCGAGCCGCCCAGGCGGCCGATCGGCGTGACGACCGCGGCCGTGCCGCACGCGAACACCTCGGTCACCGCGCCGGACCGGATGTCGGCGAGGAGCTCCTCGAGCGGGATGCGCCGCTCCGTGACCTCGTGGCCGCGGTCGTTGAGGAGCTGGATGATCGACGAACGCGTCACGCCCTCGAGGATCGACCCCGTGAGCTCGGGCGTCTCGACCGACCCGTCGGCCTTGACGACGAACACGTTCATGCCGCCGAGCTCCTCGAGGAACGTGCCCGTCGACGAGTCGAGGAAGCAGACCTGCTCGAAGCCCTTCTCCTGCGCGAGGGTCTGCGGCAGCAGGCTCGACGCGTAGTTGCCGCCGCACTTGGCGTCGCCCGTGCCACCGGCACCGGCGCGGCTGAACTCGCGGTCGACCCAGATCGACACGGGCTTGACGCCGCCCGAGAAGTACGGGCCCACGGGCGAGGCGATCACGAGGTACTCGGCCTCGAGCGAGGCACGCACACCGAGGAACGACTCCGAGGCGTACATGAACGGACGCAGGTACAGGCTCGCCTCCTCGCCGCTCGGGACCCACTCGATGTCCGTGCGCACGAGCGCCGTGATCGAGCCGATGAAGTCGTCGACCGAGAGCGCCGGCAGCGCCAGACGGTGGGCCGACCGGGCGAACCGGGCCGCGTTGGCCTCCGGCCGGAACGTCCACACGGACCCGTCCTGGTGCCGGTACGCCTTGAGTCCCTCGAAGATCTCCTGGGCGTAGTGCAGCACCGCGGTCGCGGGGTCGAGCTGGAGGGGGCCGTACTTCTCGATGCGGCGGTCGATCCAGCCGTCGGTCGAGTTCCAGCTGATCCGGGCCATGTGGTCCGAGAACACGGTGCCGAACTTCGGGGCGGAGATCGCGGCCGCCCTGGCCTCGGGGGAGGTCGGGGTGTCCGAGGTGCGGATGTCGAAGAGCGCGACGAGATCCTCGGCCGAGGAAGCGGGCTGCGCTGTGAGGGGGGAAGTCATGTCATGGGCCTTTCACCTGGCGACCCGGGTGGGTTCCTCGCCTAGTTTTCCATGACCGAGCGCCGTTCGGCGCCCGCAGGGCGGGCGAGAACTCCCGGGCCTTCGACGAGGACGTGGGAGCGGTGAGGACGGCAGAGGGTGCGCACCGCCGTCGGGCCCCTGAGCGGGAGCCCGACGGCGGCGCGACGGCAGGTCGGAAGGACCGATCAGCCGGCGACGCGGGCGGCGAGCTCGCGCCCCACCTCGGCCGTCGACCGTACTCGGGTCCCCCGCTCGGCGAGGTCCGCGGCGACCGCGGCCTCGACGCGCTGCGACTCCTCGGCGAGGCCGAGGTGGTCGAGCAGCATGGCGACGGACAGGACCGTGGCGGTGGGGTCCGCCTTGCCCTGGCCCGCGATGTCGGGGGCCGAGCCGTGCACCGGCTCGAACATGGAGGGGGCCGTGCGGTCGGGGTTGATGTTGGCCGAGGCCGCGAGGCCGATGCCGCCGGTGATCGCGGCGGCCTGGTCCGTCAGGATGTCGCCGAACAGGTTGTCGGTGACGATGACGTCGAATCGCGACGGGTTCGTCGTGAGGAAGATCGTGGCGGCGTCCACGTGCAGGTAGTCCGTGGTGACGTCCGGGAACTCGGCGTTGACGGCCTCGACCGTGCGGCGCCACAGGTGACCGGCGTGGACCAGGACGTTGTGCTTGTGCACGAGCGTCAGGTGCTTGCGGGGGCGCGCCTGGGCGCGGGCGAACGCGTCACGCACGACGCGCTCGACGCCGAAGGCCGTGTTCACGGAGACCTCGGTCGCGATCTCGTGGGGCGTGCCGACGCGCAGCGCCCCGCCGTTGCCGACGTAGGGCCCCTCGGTGCCCTCGCGGACGACGACGAAGTCGATCTCGCCCGGGTCCGCCAGCGGGGACGTCACACCGGGGTAGAGCTTGCCGGGGCGCAGGTTCACGTAGTGGTCCAGCGCGAAGCGCAGCTTGAGGAGCAGCCCGCGCTCGAGGACGCCCGACGGGACCGTCGGGTCGCCGATCGCACCGAGAAGGATCGCGTCGTGCGTGCGGATCGCGGCGAGGTCCTCGTCGGTGAGGGTCTCGCCGGTCGCGTGCCAGCGGCGCGCGCCGAGGTCGAAGGGCGTCGTGGAGACCTTGACGTCCGAGCCTGAGAGCGCCGCCTCGAGGACCGCGAGGCCCTGCTCGACGACCTCGATACCGATGCCGTCTCCGGCGACCACTGCCAAGTCGATGTTGCGCGTCATGCCCCGAACGCTACGCCCCGGGCCAGCCCTCGGGACGCCCATCTCACGCCTTGAGCGAGTCCGAGGGAGAGAATCGCACGATCCCGCGGATCGAGCGCCGCCGCCTCGCCTGGTCGCGCTCCCATGGCAAACTCGACCGACTGCGCGACGCTCGATGGTGTAAAGAACACGCCGCGCCTGTCGACTTGCGCAATCCGCCAGAGTACGCAACTCTTAGGAAACTTTCCTAAGATGCTGGCAGAGAGGCCACCACGCCGTGTCCCGCACGCACGTCCCGGGGACCCCCGGGTTGCTCCGCACGATCAACGACCGCGCCGCGCTCGAGCTGCTGCTCGACACCGGCCCCATGACCCGGTCGCAGATCGGAGACCTCACCGGCGTCTCCCGTCCGACATCCTCCCAGATCGTGGCACGCCTGGAGTCCGCGGGTCTCATCGAGCCCACGGGGGCCGTCCAGGGAGCCCGCGGCCCGCAGGCGGTCACGTACGCCGCGCGCACCGACGTCGTCGTCGGGCTGGCGCTCGACGTCCTTCCCGGAGGGGTGCAGGCCCGCATCGTCGACGCCCACGGCACCGTCCTCGGCGGCGCCGAGGTCCCCACCTCGGACGACCGCACGGCCGTGAGCGACGTCCGCGCGGCGTGGGACGCCGCCTGTGCCGACGCACGGGTTCCCGTCGAACGGGTGGGCGCGGTCGTCGTCGGGGTGCAGGCCGCGGCCGACCCGACGACCGGAGACCTCTGGCTCGTCGGCGACCTGCCGGGATGGCCTCGCCTCGCCGTCCGATCCCTCCTCGAGGAGGAGTTCGGCGTCCCCGTCCACATCGAGAACGACGTCAACCTCGCGACGATCGCCGAGCACGACGCAGGCCGGTGCGACGACGCGAGCTTCTCGCTGCTCTGGATCGGCGGAGGCATCGGCCTCGGGACGCTCATCGACGGGCGGCTCCACCACGGCGCGACGGGCGCCGCCGGTGAGCTCGGCTATCTCCCCGTGCCCGTGACCGTCCGCGAGTACGACGACCACTCGGTCAACCTCCAGGACCTCGTCGGTGGCCGGCGGTTCGAGGAGCTCGCCGAGCGGCACGGCGTGCCCGGCGACGGCTACACCGACTACCTCGCGGCCATGATCGCCGACCCGGACAGCCCCGCGGTCGTCGCGCTCGTCGAGGACTTCGGACGCCGCCTCGCCGCTGTCGTCCAGCCGGTCGTCGCGGTCGTCGAACCCCACGTCGTCGTGCTCAGCGGCCCGACGTGCATCGCGGGCGGTCAACGCCTCGCCGACGTGACACGCAGCCACCTCACGGACACCGAGCAGGGCGTGGCGTCGATCGTCCCGACCCTGGCCCCCTCGGACCCCGTCCTGCGCGGCGCACAGGCGGTCGTCGCGGCCGACGTGCGCACCCTCCTGCTCGACCGCGTCTCGACCCACCTCACGGACCAGGGCACTCACGGCGTGCCGGTCCAGACGGTGCGCGCGGCCGCGGCACACCTCGGCGCCCCGGCGCCCACACACTCGGGGTAGTTCCTCTCACTGCCCCGACGGGCGGTGGTCGCGGCCTGGGACGGCGACCACCGCTCACCCCTCGGCCGTCGAGCACGGCGCCCGACGACGTCGCTCCCGTCCCCGGAGCACCTCACCCGTGAGGGGCTCCGGGCACGCCGCCCCCGGGCGAGTCGGACGGCGCCGCGCCGCGGCTCACCGCTGGCGCGGGAACCGCAGCTCGAACCGTTCGCAGACCACGGGCATGTCCTCGCGGAACTCGTGGTCCACCAGGACCCGTGTGAAGTACCTCTTGTGACCGGCGCGCCAGGACTCGAGCGTCCGGTCGTCCTCACCCTCGGCCGCCGCGAAGTCCGCAGAGACCTGGTCGAACGGGACGACCTCGACCGACGTCGTGCGGATGAGGGCCCGCGGGTGCCCGTCGCCGTCGAGGATGATCGAGAGCTCGCCGACCTGCGGCAGCGGCACGTCGTCGCCGTACTCCCAGTGCGACGACGACGTCGCGGTCTTGTCGCCCGACAGCACCGCCGCGAGCAGTCCGTCGGCGAGCGCGGGGTTGTCCCCGAAGGACCACGCGGGCGGTGGCACGGTCGCCGAGATCCCGAAGCCGGTCACGACGCCCACCTTGCCCTCCCCCGCACGGACGCGTGCGGTCTCCCAGAACTCGAGGATCTCCTCGCCGCGCGGATCGTCCTCGCCCGGGGCGGGGTTCTCGACCGGGGGAACGCCCGGCGCTGCCTGAGGCACCCGCTCGGTGCCCTCGCTCGTGCTGTCCGGTCCGCGGTCGTCGTGGTGGCTCATACGTCCATGGTGGACCACGGACCCCCGAAGTGCCCGTCTTGTCGTGCTTTGACCGACGGGGTGTCGGCGATTCCACCCTGTCCCCACGGTCACCGTCGGCGGGTGCGGCCGTCACCCTCGGCAGCAGCACCCACCCGACGCGACACGAGCGCCCGGGGAGGCTACGCCGTCGGGCATCGGAGCAGCGCGCGGGCGAGCCGGACGCACAGAGGCGGGCGGCGCCTGCCTCGCGATCGTGGTCGGGTCTGGCGGGAGGCCGCCAGGCCGGACGGAAGATCGCGCGGTAGGTGCCGCCCGCCTCGAAGGTGAGTCACTCACCCGCCGAACGGCGAGGGTCAGCGACCGACAGAACCCTCGGTGTAGTCGTCGTCGCCCGACTTCGCCCACGCGAACATCCCGCGCAGCTCGCGGCCCGTGGCCTCGATCGGGTGCGCCTCGCCCTTGGCGCGGAGCTCCTTGAACTCGGGGGCGCCCGCGTCCTGGTCGTCGATGAAGCGCTTCGCGAACGCGCCGTTCTGGATGTCCCCGAGGACGGCCTTCATGTTCTCCTTGACCCGCGGGTCGATGACGCGGGGGCCCGAGACGTAGTCGCCGTACTCGGCGGTGTCGGACACCGACCAGCGCTGCTTGGCGATGCCGCCCTCCCACATGAGGTCCACGATGAGCTTGAGCTCGTGCAGGACCTCGAAGTAGGCGATCTCCGGCTGGTAGCCGGCCTCGGTCAGGGTCTCGAAGCCGTACTGGACGAGCTGCGACACGCCACCGCACAGGACGGCCTGCTCGCCGAACAGGTCCGTCTCGGTCTCCTCGGTGAACGTCGTCTTGATGACGCCGGCGCGCGTGCCGCCGATCGCCTTCGCGTACGAGAGCGCGATGTCCCACGCGTGGCCCGAAGCGTCCTTCTCGACGGCGATGATGTCGGGGATGCCGCGGCCCGCGACGAACTCGCGACGCACCGTGTGACCCGGCGCCTTGGGGGCGACGAGGATGACGTCGACGCCCTCGGGGGCCTCGATGTAGCCGAAGCGGATGTTGAAGCCGTGCGCGAACGCGAGCGTCTTGCCGGCGGCCAGGTGCGGCTTGATCTCGTCGTTGTAGATCGAGCGCTGGTGCTGGTCCGGCGCGAGGATCATGATGAGGTCGGCCCACTGGGCGGCCTCGGCGACGGTCTTGACCTCGAAGCCCTCGTCGGTCGCCTTGGCGATCGACTTGGAGCCTTCCTTGAGGGCGATGACGACCTGGACGCCAGAGTCGCGGAGGTTCTGCGCGTGCGCGTGCCCCTGGCTGCCGTACCCGACGACCGCGACCTTCTTCTGCTGGATGATCGAGAGGTCGGCGTCGTCGTCGTAGAAGAGCTCTGCCACGGTGTTACTCCTTGGGTTCTTGAGGTGATGCCGAACACGATAGTTCGACGTCGGTGGGCGACGTGGGGGTGTCCACCGGGATGGACTGGGTCAAGCGGACCGGTGAGCGCGGTCGAGCGCCCGGTCGGTGATGGAGCGGGCGCCACGGCCGACGGCCACGGTGCCGGACTTGACGATCTCACGGACGCCGTAGGGGTCGAGCGCACCGAGGAGGGCGCTCAGCTTCTCCGGGGTGCCCGTGGCCTCGATCGTCACGGCGTCGGGGACGACGTCGACGACCTTGGCACGGAACAGCTCGACGACCTCGAGGACGCCCGTGCGGTTCGCGCCGTCGGCGCGGACCTTGACGAGCAGAAGCTCGCGCTGGACCGAGGACGCCTGGTCGAGCTCGACGATCTTGATCACGTTGACGAGCTTGTTGAGCTGCTTGGTGACCTGCTCGAGCGGGTTCTGGTCGACGTCGACGACCACGGTGATGCGCGAGATCTCCTCGTGCTCCGTGGGCCCCACGGCGAGCGAGTGGATGTTGAACGCGCGGCGGGCGAACAGGCCCGCGACGCGCGTGAGCACGCCGGGCTTGTTCTCCACGAGCACGGAGAGGGTGTGTCGGGACATGGTTGCGGCTCTCCCCGGTCTCAGTCTTCGCGGTCCCACGCGGGCGAGATGCCGCGTGCGTACTGGATGTTGTCGTTGCTCACGCCCGAGGCGACCATGGGCCACACCATCGCGTCGCGCGACACGTTGAAGTCGACGACGACGGGCCGGTCGTCGATCTCCATGGCGCGCTTGATCGCGGCGTCGACCTCGCTCTTGGACTCGACCCGGATGCCCTCGCACCCGTACGCGTCGGCGAGCTTGACGAAGTCCGGCACGCGCTGCGTGCCGCGGCCCGTGTGCAGGTCCGTGTTGGAGTAGCGGGACTCGTAGAACAGGGTCTGCCACTGGCGGACCATGCCGAGCGAGGAGTTGTTGATCAGCGCGACCTTGATGGGGATCTCGTTGATCGTGCAGGTCGCGAGCTCCTGGTTGGTCATCTGGAAGCAGCCGTCGCCGTCGATCGCCCAGACGGTCTTGTCGGGCTGGCCGACCTTGGCGCCCATCGCGGCCGGGATCGAGTAGCCCATGGTGCCGAGGCCGCCCGAGTTGAGCCACGTCTTGGGGTGCTCGTAGCGGATGAACTGCGCGGCCCACATCTGGTGCTGGCCGACGCCCGCGACGTAGATCGAGTCGGGGCCGGAGATCTCGCCGAGGCGCTGGATGACGTGCTGCGGGGCGAGGTGACCGTCCTCGGGCTCGGAGTAGCCGAGGGGGTAGGTCTCGCGCCAGTCGTCGATCTGGCGCCACCAGGCGCCGAGGTCCGGCTGCCCCTTGGCGGCGTGCTCGCGCTCGAGCTCGGGCAGCAGGTCGGAGATGACCTCGCGCAGGTCGCCCACGATCGGGACGTCGACCTCGCGGTTCTTGCCGATCTCGGCGGGGTCGATGTCGGCGTGCACGATCGTGGCGTGCGGCGCGAAGCTCGAGAGCGTACCCGTGACGCGGTCGTCGAAGCGGGCCCCGAGGGCCACCACGAGGTCGGCCTTCTGGAGCGCGGCGACCGCGGGGACCGTGCCGTGCATGCCGGGCATGCCGAGGTTCTGCGGGTGCGAGTCCGGCAGCGCACCGCGGGCCATGAGCGTGGTCACGGCGGGAGCGCCCGACAGGTCGACGAGCTTGCGCAGCTCGGCCGAGGCGTTCGCGCGGATCGCGCCGCCCCCCACGTACAGCACGGGGCGCTTGGCGGTCGCGAGCAGGCGGGCGGCCTCGCGGATCTGCTTGGAGTGCGGCTTGGTCACCGGGTGGTAGCCGGGCAGCTGCAGCTCCTGCGGCCACGAGAACGTGGTGCGTGCCTGCATCGCGGACTTGGCGATGTCGACGAGGACGGGCCCGGGGCGCCCGGTCTGGGCGATGTGGAAGGCCTCGGCGATGACGCGTGGGATCTCGTCGGGGTCGGTGACGAGGAAGTTGTGCTTGGTGATCGGCAGGGTGATGCCGACGATGTCCGCCTCCTGGAAGGCGTCGGTCCCGATGAGGGACGCGCCGACCTGGCCCGTGATGGCCACGAGCGGGATCGAGTCCATGTTGGCGTCGGCGATGGGCGTGACGAGGTTCGTCGCGCCGGGGCCGGACGTCGCCATGGTCACGCCGACGCGACCGGTCGCGTGGGCGTAGCCCGAGGCCGCGTGGCCGCCACCCTGCTCGTGGCGCACGAGGATGTGGCGGAGCTTCTTGGAGTCCATGAGCGGGTCGTACGTCGGCAGGATCGCACCGCCGGGGATGCCGAAGACGACGTCCACACCGGCTTCCTCGAGCGAGCGGACGATCGACTGCGCGCCCGTCACCTCCTCTGGCCCGACGACGAGGCTCGGGGTGCGCTCGCCGGTGACCGAGGCGCGTGCTCGGCTCTCGGGGCGGGCGGCGAGGCTCGCGGGGGACGGGGCTGGCTTCGGCGCCACGGCCTCGCCGGCGGGCGCGGGGGCGCTCGGCGTCGGCGGGGCCGGGTGGGGACCCTGGACCATCGGTATCTCCTGTTTCTCGGTGGCGACTGGCTGCCACCGGCTGGATCGAGCTCACCGTGGTGGTGCTGGTACTTCTGGTGCTCTCCGTGCTGTTCTGCCGCGGGGTGGTGCGGTCCGGTGACCGGCTCCGGAGCGGGGTGTGCCCGGAGGGGGTGGTCATGACGGTCGTGGTCGTGACATGAAAAAACCCCTCGTACCCGGTGAGGGCTCTTCGAGGGGTGAGCGCGCTGACGAGACCTGGTTGCTTGGCCTCAGCCGGCGCGCTCAGGAAGTACTACGAGAAGGATCGTCTGCACGTTGTGCACACTACGCCCTCGATCCGGCGATGTCATGCGTCGAGCCGGACGTCTCAGGGAATGGGACGTCCGGCTCGACGACGGTGGTCCGGCCGGGTGCGCGGGGCACCGAGGACGGGGGCTGTCCGAGCCCCTGCCCCGTGCTGCCGGGCAATGCAGTAGGGCCGGAGCCGTGGGACCAGGCACCATGGACCCATGACCACCACGATCGAGCGAATGACAGCCGACCTCACCACCGCCATGAAGGCCCGCGACGAGTTCGCCAAGAACACCCTGCGCCAGGTCATCGGCGCCGTCCGCACCGCGGAGAAGTCCGGCTCGACCGCGCGCGAGATGACCGACGCCGAGGTGCAGACCGTCCTGGCCGCCGAGGTCAAGAAGCGTCGCGAGAGCGCGCAGATCTACACCGACGCCGGCGCGACCGAGCGCGCCGACAACGAGACCCACGAGGCCGACTTCATCGAGAAGTACCTGCCCGCGAGCCTCACGCCCGCCGAGCTCGACGCGCTCGTCGCCGCCGCGGTCGTCTCGACCGGCGCCTCGTCCATGAAGGACATGGGCACGGTCATGAAGACGGCCACGGCCGCCGCGGCCGGGATCGGCCGCGTCGACGGCAAGGCGCTCTCGCAGGCCGTCCGTCAGGCGCTCGGCGCCCTCTGACCCGGCACGGGGCGACCGGCCCGCACGTCACCAGTCCTCGGCCCCCGCGAGCGACGTCGCGCGGGGCTCGACCCCCAGGACCTCGCGCAGCACCGTCAGGTCGTAGGTGCGCTCGGCCGCGAGGTGGCTGATCGCGTACCGGGTCAGGCGCGGCGGCGCGGGCCGCCGCGCCCCGCGCGCGCACGCCTCGGCGCACGCGGCGAGCACCCACGCGGGGCGGGCCGGGATCCCGGCGAGCGTGACGCCGTCGTGCCCCCTGCGGCGCAGGAGCTCGACGACGACCTCGCCCAGGACCACGGGCTCGGCGTCCGCGACGTTGACCACGAGGGGCCGACCGTGCGGGAGGTCGACCGTCGCGGCCGCGAGCGCCGCCTCGACGAGCGTGTCCACGTGCGTGAGGGACTGCAACGCCGACCCGTCGCCGACGAGCACGAGCCGCCTGCCCCGGATCGCGCCCTCGATGCGCGGCAGGAGCGTCGTGTCCCCCGGGCCGTACACGGCGTGGGGGCGCAGCACGACGACGGGTCCGCGCCCGGGCGTGCGGGCGTCGGTGACGAGGACCCGCTCGGCGGCGGCCTTGGTCGCGCCGTACGCGTTGAGGTACCGCTGGACGGGTGCCTCGGTCTCGAGTCCGCGGACCGTGGGCGAGTACGGGTCGTAGACGCTGCCCGAGGACACGTGCACGAACCGCGCCGCCGGGAACGTGTCCCGCACGGCACGCGTGCCCTCGACGTTGGTCGCCCACGCGACGTCGGGGCGTGCCCAGTCGGAGACCGCGGCCCCCGCGTGCACGACGACGTCCAGGGCGGGCGGTTCGGCGAGCGGCCCGACGGCGAGGTCCCACGTCCGGTGCTCGGCGCCCGGGACGCGCGCGTCGCGGCGCGAGAAGGTCCACACCCGGTGCCCGTCGGCCACCGCGCGTCGGGCGACCGCTCCCCCGACGAACCCCGACGCCCCGGTGACCCCGATCCGTCGGCTCATGCGGTCCTCGCCCCGGTCGTCGCGAGGTGGCGAGCGGCGGCGCGGGAGAGCGCCGCACGGTCGGGCTTGCGGCTGCGCCCCGCGAGCGGCAGACGGTCGGCGTGCAGCACGAGGTCCGGGAGCGCGCCGTGGTCCAGCACGTCCGGCAGCGCGGACCGGACGCCTGCGAGCAGCGGGTGGTCGTCGGTCAGGACCGGGTCGCTTGCTCCCGGTCCCTCCTGCCCGACGGCGTCGCTCGCCCCCGGCGTGAGGGTCCCGGCGCGTGCGGCGGCGTGGTCCGAGGTGACGACGAGCACGACCTTCTCGTCGCCGTCCTCCTGCAGGACGCCCACGAGAGCCGCCTCGCCGACGCCGGGCAGCGCGGCGAGCCGCGGCTCGAACAGACCGGGGTAGATGTTGACCGTCCCGCGGATGATCATGTCTCGCGTGCGGCCCACGAGCACGATCCGACCCTGGTCGTCGAGATGCGCGAGGTCGCCCGTGCGGTGCTCGGTCACGGGTGTCCGTCCGCCGTCGAGGTGGGCGAGGTACCCCGTCATGAGGGACGGCCCGCGCAGGACGAGCTCGCCGACCGTGGGGCCGCCCGGCGTGGGCGCGTCGCCGGCGGGATCGAGAGAGTCGGCCGTCACGGCCGACGCGTCGACCCAGGCCTCGACGCCCGGCAGCGGACGTCCGACCAGGTCGCCGTCCCCGGCGTGCGCGAGCTTGTCGCTCGCCTCGACCACCGCGACGGGCAGGATCTCGGTCATGCCGTAGACCCCGATCCACCGCGTGCCGGGCAGCAGCCGGCAGGCACGGTCGAGGATCGACCGGGTCACGGGCGCGCCTCCGACGAGCCCGACCCGCGGGCCCTGCGCGGGAGCCCGGCCGGACTCGACGGCGTCGAGCAGGAGCGTGAGGTCCGCCGGCACGAGGTAGGTCCCGGCCTGCCCGGCCGCGTGCCGGGCGAACGCCACGACGTCCTGCGCGGGGGTTCCCGGCGGGATGGACCAGGTCCCGCCCGCGAGCAGGGCCGGGATGCCCAGGAGCATCTGGTCGGTGTGCACGACGTCGCCCGGCGCGAGCTCGAAGGCCCCGCCCAGCAGCGCACAGCCCGCGCCGAGCGAGCCCGCGGAGTGGACGACGGCCTTCGGGTCCGACGTCGTGCCCGACGTGAAGACCACGAGCGCCTCGGCGCCGAGCGGCAGACCCGTCACGGGCGACGGGCCGACCGTCTGCCCAGCGCCCCCGTCGGCCCCCGAGGCGAGCGCGCGAGCCGACAGCGACCGACGAGGCACCCCGGGCAGCCACGGGCCGGACCGGACGTGCCGCAGCGGCAGGCTCGCGTAGTCGGGCAGCAGGAGGCCGCGCGAGCGGGCCAGGCGCCGCAGCGGACCGCGCGAGATCGCGTAGAGCAACGACTCGGTCATGGCCCAGCGGGGCCGCGCGGCGGCGACGCGCGCGGCGAAGAGCTCGGGCGTCGAGCCCGGGTCGACGAACACGATCACGGCTCCGAGCCGCACGACGGCGAGCACCAGCACGATCCCCTCGGGGCGGGGACGCACCGAGAACAGCACGCGGTCCCCCGGTCGCACGCCCTCGTGGTGCAGTGCGTCGGCCGTGGCCTCGACGCGGCGGGACAGCTCGCGGTACGTGACCTCCTCGCGGACCCGGTCGGGCGTCTCGCGGTCCGCCCCCCGGGTCGCGCGGCCCGCGCTCTCCGCGCCCCGGCGTGCACCGCGCGGCGGGCTTGCCCACCAGCGCAGCGCCACCTCGTCGCCGCGCGCTCCTCGTGCGTGGCCGCCGATGGTCGCGAGCAGGTGCTCCGTCGTCGGGCCGGTCATGGCGTGTCCCGCCCGGGACGCGTGGCCGTCCCGCGGCCGTGGTCGACCGCGACCCGCAGGCGCCGGTAGGACGGGATGAGGACGCCCCGCGCGACCTCCCGCCCCACGACCCGCAACGTGCGCCCCGCGGCCGCGACCGGGTGCAGCGCGTCGAGGACGGCACCCACCTGCGCCATCGCGAGCGGCATGCCCAGGCAGAAGTGCGGACCCGCGCCGAACCACAGGTTGCGCAGCGCCGGGTCGGCGTCGCGGGCAGGGTCGAACGGTCCGCCCGCCCGGCAGCACGTGACGGTCGCGACGACCACCCGCTCCCCCGCCCGCACCGGGACAGCCCCCACGCGGTGGGCCGAGCGCACGGACCGGAGCATCGCGGGAGTCGGGACCGTGACGCGCAGCGCCTCCTCGACCACGCGCCCGCGCAGCGCGTCGTCGGGTCCGGCGAGCAGCAGACGATCAACCCATCCGGTGTCGACCGCGAGCGCGACCAGGCGCGGCGTGAACGACTGGATGGTCTCGGTGCCCGTCATGACGAACGCCCCGACAGCGCCCAGCGCCTCGCGCTCGCTCAGGCCGAGGCCGCGCATGCGCCCCGGGACCGTCGTCGGGTCGCCGTCGCGGTACGCCGCACGCGCCGGCTCGCTCAAGGTCCCGAGCACCTCGCGGGCGTGACGCACCTGGGAGGGCGTGAGGCTGCGCCGGTGCAGTCTCACGAGGCCCACGACGGACTGTGCCGCGACCATGGCGTCGCGCACCGCCGCGTCGGTGGGGGGCAGCCCCGTCATGCGGCAGATGACCGTGCCCGCGAGCGCCCCGACCTCGCTCACCAGGTCCACGGTCTCGCCCGCGAGCAGGCGGGGGGCCAGCGTCCCGAGCGAGGCCCCGGCCTCGGTCGCGGTGAGCTGCGCGACCGAGCGCGGGGTGAACAGCCCCGACAGCGCGCGCCGCAGCGTCGCGTGGTCCTCGCCCTCCATGTTGAGCAGGACCGACGGCCCCAGCACGGGCGTCCACAGGTCCGACGGCGCCCCCGGGCCGACCTTGGAGAAGTGCTCGGTGTCGAGCAGGACCTCGCGGGCCGTCGCGGCGTCGTTCACCACGACCCCGAGCCCTGGCACCCGCACGACCGGGCCGCGCCGCGCGAGCGCGCGGAACGCCGGGTAGACGAGCGGGTGGGCACCGCGCTGGACGCGCTCCTCCCAGCGGTGCGCGTCGCGCACGGCGTCGCCGCCCGGGGCCGGGTGCGGCCGGGCGCGCGGCGCTCGGGGCGGGGTGACCGTCATCGGATGTCCACGACCTCGGGCCTGTAGCGGTGGTCGGCGTACCAGCCCAGGGTCCGCACGAGCCCCCAGGCGTGCGCGCGCCGCGTCGATGCCCGCACCACGACCTCGGGGTGCGCCCCGTAGGCCGACGTCAGGCGACGTACGGCGTTGACCAGGGCGCGGTCCTCGTGCAGGTCCTCGATCGCGGTGCGGGGGAAGCCGCCCGCACGCTCGTACAGGTCCGCGGTGATCGCCATGTTGCACCCGGGGGCCATGACGTACGGGCCCAGGTAGGACGGGTCCTGGTTGCCGGGGCGGAACCTCCCGAACGTGCTCGCGATGCTCACGGCCCCCGACAGGATCGCCTGGCGCACACGGGACACCGGCAGGTCGTCGGTGCGCGCGACGATGCGCCCGGCCACGAGGTCGTGCCCGACGGCGAACGCCTCCTTCACGCGGACCGTCCAGTCCGGCGGGGGCACGCAGTCCGCGTCGGTGCGCGCGAGGTGGGTCGCGCCCGCGGCGATCGCCGCGCGCATCCCCGTGTCCGCCGCGGCGCCCGTGCCCTTCTGGTCCTCGGTCACGAGCCGCCAGCGCGGCTCGTCCCAGTCCGCGACGGTCGCCCGCACGAGGTCCGGGGTGCCGTCGGTCGAGCCGTTGTCCACCACGACCAGGTCGAAGTCGCGGTCCTCCTGGACCCGCAGCGCACGCAGCGTCGCGAGGATGCCGTGCTCGCGCGCCTCGTTCAGGGCCGGGACGACGACCGCGAGACGGACCGGGGGCGGCGGCGTCCGCTGCCCGGGGGCCGTACCCGGCCCTGCGGGGCCCGCCGGGGTCACAGCCGCACCGCCATGGCACCGATGCTGATGCCGCCCGCCAGGCCGACGAGCAGCACCACGTCCCCCGGCCCCACGCGACCGCTCTCCCACGCGGTCGCGAGCTGGAGCGGCAGCGTCGCCGACGCGACGTTCCCGTGCTCGGCGACCGTCACGATCGTGCGCCCCTCGGGCAGGCACAGGGCCTCGTGGACGTCCGCCAGGTACGCGACCGCGACCTGGTGCACCGCGACCAGGGCCACGTCGTCCCACGTCAGTCCCGCGCGGTCGAGCGCCTCCAGGATCACGCCCGGCCCCAGCGCCAGGAACGCGTCGCGCAGCCGCGACCCGTCGATCTCGAAGTACGTGCGGTCGAGGTCCCGGGGGAAGGCCGTCCCCCCGCCCGGGAGCATGCCGACGTCCCAGTGCGTGGACTCGGCGCCGAACGCGCTCGCGAGGATTCCCGCCGGGGGTGCGTCGTCGCTCGTGCCGTCGCCGCTCGTGCCGACCACCGGCTGGGGGGCGCGTCGCACCAGGACCGCCGCTCCGGCGTCGGACATGGTGTAGCCCGGCGCGGACAGCAGGTACGTCGCCCGGTCCGGGACGTCCCACCGGACCGCGCGCGACGGCGCCTCGCCGCACGCGATGAGGACCGTCCCGTACCGGCCCGTGGCGACGAGCGCCTCGGCGACCTCGATCGCGTTGAGGACCGAGTTGCACGCGTTCTTGACGTCCATGACCGGGGCGCGCACGCCCAGCCTGGCCGCGACGATGTGGCTCGTCGCCGGCTCGACCATGTCCTGGCTGGCCGAGGCGAAGATCAGCAGGTCGACGTCCCGGGCGTCGAGCCCCTGGGCGGCGAGGAGCTTGGCCGCGGCGGCGGCCGCGAGGTCCGAGGCGTTCCAGTCGTCGGGCAGGACGTGGACCTGCTGGACCCCGGTCAGGCGCGAGACCATGGGCAGGCGCGGCACGGCACCGGGAGCGCTCGTGCGGGCCAGGTCCCGCTCGGCGTCGGCGACCCGCACGGTGCGCTCGGGCAGGTGGACGCCCACCCCCGCGATCACGGCGGCAGGAGCCTGGCCCCGGACCGGGGCGAGCGTCGCGCGGGTCCCCGAAGGGTGCGCTGGAGGGCGGGCGATGATCGGCACCCGCGACAGCGTAGCCACGAACTCGAGCCCCACCGAGGTTGTCCACGGGTGAGAGTCGGTGCCCGTCCGTCCTCACGCCGTCGTCCGCCCTCGTCCGTCCTCGTCCACAGGAAGACCCCGGACGACCACGACCGGCCGCCGGATGCGCCAGACTGTCCGTCGTGCTCCCCACGACCCGCCACGAGGTGGACCTCCTGCGCCGCGCCCGCCCCGGCATGGCCGCCGTGCTGCTCGGCGGCCATCTCTCGCGTCGCCTGCCCGGACCACCCCTGCGCAAGGTACCCGGCCTGGGCTGGGTCACGGCCGACCCCGTGGTCGCCCGCACCGTCCTGGGCGACCACCGGTCGTTCACGATCGTGGGCGAGGGCGGGGTCGGGCACCTGTGGGCGCAGATCCTGGGCGACTGGGTGCTCGACCTGTTCGACGGCCCGGGGCACCACGACCTGCGCTCGCGGTCGCGCGAGCTGTTCACCGAGGGCAGCTCGGCCGAGCTCGTCGAGGGCGCGTGGTCCGGTCCTCTCGCCACGGCCCGTGAGGCGCTGCGGGCGGGCGGGACGGTCGACGTCGCCCGCCTGGCGCGAGTGCTCGTGGGCCGCATGATGATCTCGCTCCTGGGCGTGCCGGGGCCGGACGTCAGCGACGACGGCGACCCGTCACGAGGGTCTCGGCGGGCGCCAGGTACCTGGCCCGCCGACGACGACGCCCTGGCGGTCTTCGAGACCGGCGAGCGTCTCGCGACGATCGCCCTGGGGAGCGCAGGGTCGACGCACCTGTCCCCCGCCCAGGTCGCCGCGGCCCGCGAGATCGTCGCCGAGCTCACCCGAGGCGTCCCGGCGGGCTGGCGCGACGCGCCCGCCGACACTCTGCTCGGCCGCTGCCGGGAGCTGGGGCTCGGCCTCGAGGAGACGACCGGGCTCGCGTGCCTCCTCATGGTCGCGGGCACGGAGACCTCGGCCTCCGCCATGGCACGGACGACCGCCCTGCTCGTCGACACGGGCGAGCAGCACCGCCTGCTGGACCGGATGCGCGCGGACGCCGACCGGACGGCGGCGGGAGAGGTCCGCGCCCCGGGCGAGCCCGACGCCGTCGAGAACGCCGTGCGCGAGGGGCTGCGTGTCACAAGCCCCGCCTCGGTCATCGGCCGGGGAGTCGCGGCCGACGTCGAGGTCGCAGGTCGCCACCTCGCCGAGGGCGAGCGCATCATGATGCTCGTGTGGAGCGCGAACATCGGTGCCGGACCGTTCCGTGCCGACCGTCCCTACGTCCGCGAGAGCCGTCAGCTCTGGTTCGGTGCGGGGCGTCACCTGTGCCTCGGGGCGGCGCTGGCCCGCGCGGAGATCGGTGCGCTCCTGCACACGCTCTGGGACGACGGCGCACCGCTGCGGGTCGTGTCGCGCAGCGCGCAGCGCGGGGTGCTGATCCCGGGCTACCGGACGCTGGTCGTGGCGCGCGCCTGAGGTCCGCAGCGTGTCGGGACGAGCGCGGCCTCGGGGTCACCCTCGTCCGACAGGTTGCTCGGTCGTGAGACCTTGCCGGTCACGGGCTCAGTCGCGCGCCTGCCACGTGCAGATGCAGGCCTCGTTGCCCTCGACGTCCGCGAGCACCCAGAACGCCGGTGCCCGGGAGTCGGAGACGAGGTGGCCGCCCGCCGCGATGGCCGCCGTGACACGGGCTTCGGCCTGGTCGTGCGGGACGGAGACGTCGAGGTGGATGCGGTTGCGCTGGGGGCGCGGCGCATCCATCTGCTGGAACCAGACCGGCGGGCCGTACCCCGCAGGGTCCGTGAGGCCCAGGCCCTCGTCCTCGGGCGGCGCCTCGGCGTAGCCGAGCACCGCGCGCCAGAACGGCCGGACCGCAGGCCGGTCGAGGGCGTCGACCGCGATCTCGACCTCGAGCAGCCCGTCGGTCTCGGCCGGGTGCTCGAGCTCCTTGGCCACGAGGGAGATCCGGCGGGCCAGGGTCACGTCGCGCCGGCTCAGCCCGCCCACGTCGTGCGAGGAGACCCGCACCGTGACGGTCGCGTAGCGCAGGTCGACGTCGGGGTGGTGGTTCATGCCCTCGGCCAGCTCGCCGATCGCGTCGACGAGCTCGACCCCGGCCGTGAACGAACCGGTGCGGAAGCGGGTCTGCGCGGTGCCCAGGACGACGCGCCAGTCCTCCACCCCGTCGCTGTCGTGGAACTGTCGGGCGGTGATCGCGTCGCTCATGGCTGCTGCTCCGGTGCGGTTCGGCGCGGACGGTGGGCGTTCCTCGTCCACTATCCCGCAGCCCGGACCACGCCGCCAGCACTCGCGACCGCGGGTGCCGAGCACGGGGTCGTGGTCGTTCCGACCGGCAGAACGGCCCCCACCCCGTGCTCGACCGCGCGCAGCCCCCTACTCGAGGATCGCCCCGCGCGAGGCCGACTGGACGAGCTTGGCGTACTTGGCGAGCACTCCCCGCGTGAACGTCGGGGCGAGGGGCTCCCACCCGTCCTTGCGGGCATCGAGCTCGGCCGGGTCGACCAGCAGGTCGAGCGTCTTGCGGGCGACGTCGAGGCGGATACGGTCGCCGTCGCGCACGAACGCGATGGGCCCGGCGTCGACGGCCTCGGGGGCCACGTGCCCCACGCACAGCCCGGTCGTCCCGCCCGAGAAGCGGCCGTCGGTCAGGAGCAGCACGGTCTTGCCGAGCCCCGCGCCCTTGATGGCTCCCGTGATCGCGAGCATCTCGCGCATGCCCGGCCCTCCCTTGGGCCCCTCGTACCGGATGACGACGACGTCGCCGTCCGTGATGGTCCCGTCCTCGAGGGCGTCGAGCGCCGCACGCTCGCGCTCGAACACGCGGGCCGTGCCCTCGAACACGTCGGAGTCGAAGCCGGCCGACTTGACCACGGCTCCCTCGGGCGCGAGCGAGCCACCGAGGATCGTGATGCCTCCCGTGCGGTGGATGGGGTTGTCGAGGGCCCGCAGGATCTTGCCGTCGGGGTCGGGGGGCGCCAGGTCCGCGAGGTTCTCACTCACCGTCCGTCCCGTGACCGTGAGCGCGTCGCCGTGGATCAGCCCCGCGTCGAGCAGCGCCTTCATCACCACGGGCACGCCGCCGATGCGGTCGACGTCGTTCATGACGTACCGGCCGAAGGGCTTGAGGTCACCCAGGTGCGGGACCTTCGCGGCGACCCGGTCGAAGTCGGCGAGGGTCAGCTCGACCTCGGCCTCGTGCGCGATCGCGAGCAGGTGGAGCACCGCGTTGGTCGAGCCACCGAACGCCATGACGACCGCGATCGCGTTCTCGAACGCCTTCTTGGTCATGATGTCGCGCGCCGTGATGCCGCGGCGCAGCAGCTCGACGACGGCCTCGCCCGAGCGGTGCGCGAAGTTGTCGCGGCGGCGGTCCGCCGAGGGCGGGGCGGCTGAGCCGGGGAGCGACATGCCCATGGCCTCGGCGACCGACGCCATGGTGTTCGCGGTGTACATGCCCCCGCACGCGCCCTCGCCCGGGCAGATCGCGCGCTCGATGCGGTCGAGGTCCTCCCGGCTCATGAGCCCGCGCGAGCACGCACCGACGGCCTCGAACGCGTCGATGAGCGTGACGTCCTTCTCGGTGCCGTCGGAGAGCTTGACCCAGCCCGGCATGATCGAGCCCGCGTAGAGGAACACGCTCGCGAGGTCGAGGCGGGCGGCTGCCATGAGCATGCCCGGGAGCGACTTGTCGCACCCGGCGAGCAGCACCGACCCGTCGAGACGCTCGGCCTGCATGACGGTCTCGACCGAGTCCGCGATGACGTCGCGCGACACGAGCGAGAAGTGCATGCCCTCGTGACCCATCGAGATGCCGTCGGACACCGAGATGGTGCCGAACTGCAGCGGGTACCCGCCGCCCGCGTGCACACCTTCCTTGGCTCCCTGCGCGAGCCGGTCGAGCGACAGGTTGCACGGCGTGATCTCGTTCCACGAGCTCGCGATGCCGATCTGGGGCTTGACCCAGTCCTCGTCTCCCATGCCGACGGCGCGGAGCATGCCGCGCGAGGCCGTGGCCTCGATGCCGTCGGTCACCGTGCGGGAACGGGGCTTGATGTCGATGTCGTCGCTGGCCATACCCGAGTATCTCCTCACGGGGGGGCGGCGGGCCACAAGGCACGGCAGTCATGGCGCCGTCGGGGGCCACGTGGGTCGTCACGGAGCAGTCCGAGGAACAGTGCTGACGCGCGTCCCGCCCTGACCGCGCGCCTCGGGTCCGCCCCGGCCCGCACCGCCCCGCGCACGACGACGGGCCCGCACCCAGCAGGGGTGCGGGCCCGTCGTCCTACCGGGGTCGGGTCAGCGCCGCTTGAGGAGCGACACGTCGCGCACGGCCCCGCGGTCGGCCGAGGTCGCCATCGCGGCGTAGGCCTGGAGCGCCGGGGACACGTAGCGGTCGCGGTCGACCGGCTGCCACGGGTTCTCGCGCGCCTCCATCTTGGCGCGGCGCTCGGCGAGGACCTCGTCGGCGACGTTGAGGCGGATGAGGCGCGTGTCGACGTCGATCTCGATCTCGTCGCCGTCCTCGACCAGGCCGATCACGCCGCCGGCCGCGGCCTCGGGAGACACGTGCCCCACCGAGATGCCGCTCGAACCACCGGAGAACCGCCCGTCGGTGATGAGCGCGGTCACCTTGCCGAGGCCGCGTCCCTTGATGAACGAGGTCGGGTAGAGCATCTCCTGCATCCCGGGTCCGCCTGCGGGACCCTCGTACCGCACGACGACGACGTGGCCGGGCTGGACCTGCTTGGTGAGGATCTTCTCGACGGCCTCGTCCTGCGACTCGCAGACCAGCGCCTTGCCGACGAAGTGGAACACGTCGGGGTCGACGCCCGCGGTCTTGAAGACCGCGCCGTCCTCGGCGAGGTTGCCGCGCAGCACGGCCAGGCCACCCTCGACCGTGTAGGCGTTCGCGAGGTCGCGGATGCACCCGTTCTCGGCGTCGGTGTCGAGGGTCTCCCACCGGTTCGACGTGGAGAACGCCTGCGTCGTGCGCACCCCGCCGGGGGCCGCGTGGAACAGCTCGACGGCCCGTTCGGTGGCCTGGCCACCACGGATGTCCCAGTCGTCGAGCCACGCGCGCAGGGTCGGGGTGTGCACCGAGGTCACGTCGTGGTCCAGGAGCCCGGCACGGTCGAGCTCGCCCAGCAGGGCCGGGATGCCGCCCGCGCGGTGGACGTCCTCCATGTGGAAGCTCGGGTGGTTGGGCGCGACCTTGGACAGGCACGGGACCTGGCGGCTGATGCGCTCGATGTCGGTCAGGTCGAAGTCGACCTCGCCCTCCTGGGCGGCGGCGAGGATGTGCAGGACCGTGTTGGTCGAGCCGCCCATGGCGACGTCGAGCGTCATGGCGTTGGCGAAAGCGGCCTTGGTCGCGATGCTGCGCGGCGCGGCCGAGTCGTCCTCGTCGTCGTAGTAGCGGCGCGCGAGGTCGACGATGGTGCGGCCGGCCTCGAGGAACAGCTCACGGCGTGCGGAGTGCGTCGCGAGCGTCGAGCCGTTGCCGGGCAGCGAGAGCCCCAGGGCCTCGGTCAGGCAGTTCATCGAGTTGGCGGTGAACATGCCCGAGCACGAGCCGCACGTCGGGCAGGCGTTCTCCTCGACCTGGGCGAGGGCCGCGTCGCTCACGTTGTCGTCGGCGGCGTAGTTGATCGCGTTGACGAGGTTGAGGGGGGTCTTGACGATGCCGTCGGCCACGACGGCCTTGCCTGCCTCCATGGGGCCGCCCGAGACGAAGATGACCGGGATGTTGAGGCGCAGCGCGGCGTTGAGCATGCCGGGCGTGATCTTGTCGCAGTTGGAGATGCACACGAGCGCGTCGGCGCAGTGCGCGTTGACCATGTACTCGACCGAGTCGGCGATGAGGTCGCGGCTGGGCAGCGAGTAGAGCATGCCCGCGTGGCCCATCGCGATGCCGTCGTCGACCGCGATGGTGTTGAACTCCTTGGAGACGCCGCCGGCCTCGCGGATCGCCGACGCGACGAGGTCGCCCATGTCCTTGAGGTGGACGTGGCCGGGTACGAACTGCGTGTACGAGTTCGCGATCGCGATGATCGGCTTGCCGAAGTCCTCCGAGCCCATGCCGGTGGCGCGCCAGAGCGCGCGGGCACCGGACATGTTGCGGCCGTGGGTGGACGTCCGAGAGCGCAGGGGGCGACTCATGGCGGTTCAGCTCCTTCACGTGGTGCTGCGGCCTGGGAGGTGACCGCCCGGACACACTACGCCCGCGTCGGGGAGACGTCGTCGGTCGTCCGGCTCGTGGTCCACGGAGGGGCAGCGCTCCCACCGGGACCGGGATGTGCGATCCCCCTACGTAGCACCACCCATACGGGAAAACCCGTCAATCTGCCCAAAAGGTTGCAGCCGACTTCACCCGGGTGGGAGGTTGGCAGGGCTGCCCCGGTAGTGCACCGCACGCCGTCCACCCGCCGTCGCGTGCCGTCGCTCCGACGGTCGTGCCGGACCGCGGCCCTCGCAGCCAGACCTCCTCACCATCCTCCGGCGACCCCGGTGCCTCCGGCGCCCCGCGCCCCACCGGAACAGCCCCATCGACCAGGGAGACCCGACCACATGAGCCAGGCCACCGCCGCGACGAACCGGAGCGCCCGCTCCACCGCGACCGACCCCGACCCGTCCGACACCGACGCCCTGACGACCACCTCCGCAGCACGCGCCGGGGACGAGCGTGTCGTGACGAGCCCCGCCGCGCGCGGTGCCCTCGCGGTCCTGCGCGTCGCGATCTCGTTCGTCTTCCTGTGGCCCGTGCTCGACAAGACTCTGGGCCTGGGCTACGCGACGCCGTCCGAGCGGGCCTGGCTCAACGGCGGCTCGCCGACCACGGGCTACCTGTCCTCGCTCGAGGGCCCGCTCTCGGGGCCCTTCGTCGAGATGGCGGGCCCGGCCACCGACTGGCTCTTCATGCTGGGTATGGGTCTGACGGGTCTCGCCCTGCTGCTGGGTGTGGGGACGCGGATCGCCGCGGTCTCGGGCACGCTCCTCATGGCGCTGCTGTGGGTCACGACGTGGCCCGTGGCCGCGGGCTCGAACAACCCGGTCGTCGACGACCACGTCGTGACGGCTCTCGTCGTGATCGTCGTGGCCGCGACCCGCGCGGGCGAGACGTTCGGCCTGGGCCGGGTCGCGGCGCGCGTGGGCGTGCCGGCCTGGATGCGCTGAGCCCCTGCCCGACGGCGGAGCGCGCCCGGGTGCGTCGGTGCACCCGGGCGCGCTGCGTCGTCGGGGCGCGTGCGTCGCCGCAGGGCGAGCGTCACGCGACCGCCGCAGCCTCCTCCTGCTCGTCCGCGTGGCGGATGTGGCGCGTGACCCACGGGGCGATCGCGAACAGGATCAGCGCGAACACCATGGTGATGCCGCCCACGGCACCGAAGTACGCGGTGTCCGAGGCGCCCTCGGTCACCTGCACGATCTGGGCCGTGATGGCCTGCCCCGCGGCCGGCGCGAGGAACCACAGCGCCATGGCCTGGCTCCGGAAGGCCCGGGGGGCGAGCAGGGTCGTCGCGGCGAGCCCCACGGGCGACAGGCACAGCTCGCCGAGCGTCTGGATGACGTACACGGACACGAGCACCCACGCGGGCGCCTTCTCGTCGGCGAAGATCGCCGACGCTCCCGCGAGCCACACGAACGACAGCGCCGCCAGGGTCAGGCCCATCGCGAACTTCACGGCCGTCGGCGGGCGGTCCTTGGTCTTGACCCAGATCCACGCGAACACCGGCGCCAGGACCACGATCGAGAACGGGTTCACGGACTGGAAGAAGGCCGGCTCGATCGGGACGCCGAAGAACGAGAGCTCGGTGCGGTTCTTCGCGAAGCTCGAGAGCGTCGTGGCCGCCTGCTCGAAGATCATGAAGAACAGCATCGCGGCGACGAACAGCGGGATGTAGGCGGTGAGGCGTGAGCGTTCGGGGGCCGTGACCTTGGGCGAGCGGAACATCACGATGAAGTAGGCGATGGGGGCCGCGAACGCGACGTAGGACAGCGTGTCGATGAACGTCGAGATCCCGAACGCCCCCGAGACCGCCCACGCGACGAGCGTCGCGACGACGAGCCCCGCGAGGATGACGAGCCCGATCCGCACGAGCTTGGGGTACTCCTCGGGGTGGATCGGGTTCGGCACCGAGTCGCCCGCGCCGCCCAGGTACTTGCGCCCCGCGACGAAGAACACGAGGGCGATGGCCATACCGACCGCAGCGACCGCGAAGCCCGCGTGGTACCCCCACTGCCGGTTCACGAACCCGACGATGATCGGGGAGACGAGCGAGCCCAGGTTGATGCCCATGTAGAAGATCGAGAAGGCCGAGTCACGACGCGGGTCGTTGCGCGCGTACAGCTCGCCCACCATGGACGACACGTTGGGCTTGAGCAGACCGGTGCCGAGCGCGACGAGCGCGATGCCCAGCATCGAGAAGCCGGCCCCCGGGATCGTCAGGGAGACGTGCCCCGCCGCGATGACGATGCCGCCGTACAGGACCGAGCGCCGCGAGCCGATGACCCGGTCCGCGAGCCAGCCGCCGACGACCGACAGCAGGTACACGCCCGTGCCGTAGATCGAGACCAGGGCGAGTCCCGTGACCTCGTCGAGCGCGAGGCCACCGTTCGCGATGGAGTCCGTCAGGTAGAAGAGGAGGATGGCCCGCATCCCGTAGTAGCTGAACCGTTCCCACAGCTCGGTGGTGAACAGGGTCATCAGCCCGATCGGGTGCCCGAAGAAGGCGTGGTCGCGCGGGATCCGCCCCGCTGCGGCGGCCGTCTCGGCCTCGAGCCGGGGATCCGGGAGGTCGGGCTGGACGGGCCTCTCGTCGTTACCGCTCATGGATCGATGCTGCCACCGGCCGTGCCCACCGGCGACTGCTGGGTGCCCGACGAGACGCATCTGCGCGGGGCCGTGGGACACCGGCTAGCGTGGGCGGATGCCCTCCCCCGCACCGACCGTCCTGTGGTTCCGTCGCGACCTGCGCCTGGCCGACAACCCGGCCCTCGGCGAGGCCGTGGGCGAGGCGCGCGCGGAGGGGAGCGACGTCGTCGGGCTGTACGTGCTGGACCCCGTCCTCTGGGCGAGCGCCGGACCCGTGCGGCAGGCGTACCTGGCCCGCAGCCTGCGTGCGCTGCACACCGCGACGGGCGGTCGGCTCGTGGTGCGCCACGGCGACCCGCGCGCGGTCGTGCCTGCGGTCTGCGCCGAGGTCGGCGCCCGGAGCGTCCACGCCGCGGCGAGCTACGAGCCCTACGGTCGCCGCCGCGACGACGAGGTCGAGGAGGCGCTCGCAGCCACCGGCGTGCGGCTGCGTCGCACGGGGTCGCCCTACGCGGTCGCACCGGGCCGCGTCCGCACGCAGGGCGGGACGCCGTTCCAGGTCTTCACGCCGTTCCGCACGGCGTGGCTCGAGCACGGGTGGCGCGCGCCCGCTCCCCTGCCCGACGACGTCGCGTGGGCCGCGCTCGCGTCCGACGGTCTCCCGGACGCCCCCGAGCCGGGGGCGCGGCTGCCCGAGGCGGGCGAGGCCGCGGCCCTCGACCGCTGGCACGCGTTCCTGGCCGACGGCCTCGCGGACTACCCGACGGACCGCGACCGCCCGGACCTCGCCGGGACCTCGTACCTGTCCCCCGCGCTCAAGTGGGGCGAGGTCCACCCGCGCACCCTGCTCGCCGACCTCGCCTCGGCCGTGCGCTCTGGTGCGGTGCCCGGCGAGGCCGCCACGACCTACCGTTCCGAGCTCGCGTGGCGCGAGTTCCACGCCGACGTCCTGTTCCACCACCCGGGCGCCGCGAAGCGGTCGCTGCGCACGGTGGTCCCCGAGGACGCGTGGGTGACCGGCGCCGCCGAGGACGCGCTGCTCGACGTCTGGCGCGAGGGGCGCACGGGCTACCCCGTGGTCGACGCCGGGATGCGCCAGCTGCTCGGCACCGGGTGGATGCACAACCGCGTGCGCATGATCGTCGCGTCGTTCCTCGTCAAGGACCTGCACGTGCGCTGGCAGCGCGGCGCCGAGCACTTCATGGCGCACCTCGTCGACGGCGACGTGTCGCAGAACCAGCTCAACTGGCAGTGGGTCGCCGGGACCGGGCGCGACGCCGCGCCCTACTTCCGGATGTTCAACCCCGTCACGCAGGGCCAGAAGTTCGACCCCGACGGCGCGTACGTGCGCGAGTGGGTCCCCGAGCTGCGCGGCATCGCCGGCAAGGCCGTGCACGAGCCCTGGAAGCTGGCCGGTGCCGCGCCCGGGTATCCCGAGCGGGTCGTCGACCACGCGGTCGAGCGCAAGGTGTCGCTCGAGGACTTCGAGCGCGGCCGGGGATGAGGCCTGGACATGGCAGGACGGGCGCGACCCGAAGGTCACGCCCGTCCTGACAGACGGTGAGGAGGTTCCTCAGAGCCCCGCGCGGAACTCGTCCTCGAGGATGCTCATGACGACCGCGTCCGCCCAGCCGTCGCCGTCCCGGAACGCGTCCCGGAGCCGGCCCTCCTCGCGGAAGCCCAACGACTCGTAGAGCATGCGCGCCCGCGGGTTGATGCTGAGCACGTCGAGGCTCACCCGGTGCAGGTGCGGCCCCTCGGGGTGGTCGAACGCGAAGCGCAGCACCTCGAAGATCGCCTCGCGCCCGTACCCGCGCCCGCGGTAGTTGGTGAGCAGGACCAGGCGGAGGTTGGCCGAGAGCGCGTGCTCGTCGATGTCGTTGAGGACGATCTCGCCGATCATCTCGTCGCTCACGAGCTGGCCGTCGCGCTGGGCCGCCGAGGTGATGGCCCAGTCGTAGCGGCCCTCACGGTCGCTGACCGTGGCCGCCCACTGGTCGATCTGCTCGCGCGTGAACTCCGCCGTGGTCCCCGTGAGCCGGTTCGACTCCGGGTCCTGCACGGACTCCCACATGCGCTCGGCGTCGCGAGCCTCGATGGGTCGCAGGCGCATCATCTCGCCGTAGAGCTCCGGTCCGCGCGTCACGCGACCACCTCCGTCGTCCTCGGGTGCACGGATCAGCCGATCCGCTCGATGACCAGCTCGCGGACACGCCCGGCGTCAGCCTGGCCCTTGGTGGCCTTCATGACCGCACCGATGATCGCACCGATCGGCCCCATGTTGCCCGAGCGCACCTTCTCGACGATGTCGGGCTGCGCCGCGAGGGCTGCGTCGATCGCGGTGAGGAGCGCGCCGTCGTCCGACACGACCTCCAGGCCGCGTGCGACCACGACCGCCTCCGGGTCTCCCTCGCCCGCGAGGACGCCTTCGAGGACCTGGCGGGCCAGCTTGTCGTTGATGCGCCCCGAGTCCACGAGGGCCTGGAGCTGCGCGATCTGCGCGGGCGTGACCGCGATCTCCGCGAGCTCGGTCTCGCTCGTCTTGGCGTACCGGGCGAGCTCGCCCATCCACCACTTGCGCGCGGCCGCGGGGCTCGCACCGGCCGCGACGGTCGCCTCGATGAGGTCGAGCGCGCCCGCGTTCACGACGTCGCGCATCTCGGCGTCGGCGTAGCCCCACTCGCCCTGGAGACGGTTGCGGCGGGCCACGGGCAGCTCGGGCAGCGTGGCGCGGATCTGCTCGACCCAGTCACGGCTCGGGGCGACCGGGACCAGGTCCGGCTCCGGGAAGTAACGGTAGTCCTCGGCGTCGGACTTCACGCGACCCGCGGTCGTGATCGACGTGTCCTCGTGCCAGTGGCGCGTCTCCTGGATGACCGTGCCGCCCTCGTCGAGGACCGCGGCCTGGCGGGAGACCTCGTAGCGGACGGCGCGCTCGATCGAGCGGAACGAGTTCACGTTCTTGGTCTCGGTACGCGTACCGAGGGGCGACTCGGGGGTCGCGCGCAGCGACAGGTTCACGTCCGCGCGGACGTTGCCGCGCTCCATGCGCGCCTCGGACACGTCGAGCGCACGGAAGATGTCGCGCAGCGTCTGGACGTACGCGCGAGCGACCTCCGGGGCGCGCTCGCCCGCGCCCGTGATGGGGCGCGTGACGATCTCCACGAGGGGGATGCCCGCACGGTTGTAGTCGACGAGCGAGTACTCGGCGCCATGGATACGACCGGTCGAGCCACCCACGTGGGTGTTCTTGCCGGCGTCCTCCTCCATGTGCGCGCGCTCGATGTCGACGCGGAAGATCGTGCCGTCCTCGAGCTCGACGTCGAGGTAGCCGTCGAACGCGATGGGCTCGTCGTACTGCGACGTCTGGAAGTTCTTGGGCACGTCCGGGTAGAAGTAGTTCTTCCGGGCGAAGCGGCACGACTCGGCGATCTGACAGTTGAGCGCGAGCCCGATCTTGATCGCGTACTCGACGGCCTTGCCGTTGACCACGGGCAGCGCACCGGGCAGGCCGAGGCTCACCGGGGTCACCTGCGTGTTGGGCTCGCCGCCGAACTCGACCTCGGCCGCGCAGAACATCTTGGTCTTGGTGCCGAGCTCGACGTGCACCTCGATCCCGATGACCGGGTCGTAGCGGCGGACGGCCTCGTCGTAGTCGACCAGGTCCACGGTTGCGTGTGCGCTCATCGCGCGACCTCCAGCTCCGGGGCCTTGGCCAGCAGCGGCCCGCCCCACGTGTTCTCCAGGGCGGCCTCGAGGGCGGCACCCACGCGGTACAGACGGTCGTCGGCCTTGGCCGGCGCGAGGATCTGGAAGCCGACGGGCAGGCCGTCGTCCGAGAGTCCGTTCGGCAGCGACATGCCGGGGACGCCCGCGAGGTTCGCGGGGATCGTCGCGACGTCGTTGAGGTACATCGCGAGCGGGTCGTCGAGCTTCTCGCCGAACTTGAAGGCCGTGGTCGGGGCCGTCGGGGAGACCAGGACGTCCGCCTGCGCGAACGCCGCGTCGAAGTCCCGCTGGATGAGCGTGCGGACCTTCTGCGCGCTGCCGTAGTAGGCGTCGTAGTAGCCCGCCGAGAGGGCGTACGTGCCCAGGATGATGCGGCGCTTGACCTCGTCCCCGAAGCCCTGGCCGCGGGTCGCGGACATGACACGCTCTGCGGTGACGGGGCCGTCCTCGGGCTCGACGCGCAGGCCGAAGCGCATGCCGTCGAACTTGGCGAGGTTGCTCGACGCCTCGCTCGGCATGATCAGGTAGTAGGCGCCGAGCGCGTACTTGAAGTGCGGGCACGAGACCTCGATGATCTCGGCGCCGAGCGAGCGCAGCAGGTCGAGCGACTCCGCGAAGCGCGCGCTCACGCCCTCCTGGTAGCCCTCGCCCGAGAGCTCGGAGACCACGCCGACGCGCAGGCCGCGCAGGTCGCCGATCGCACCCTGGCGGGCCGCGTCGACGAGCAGCGGGAGGTCCTCGTTGATCGAGGTCGAGTCGCGGGGGTCGTGGCCGCCGATGAGCTCGTGCAGGAGCGCCGAGTCGAGGACGGTGCGCGTGACGGGACCCGCCTGGTCGAGCGAGGACGCCATGGCGATGAGGCCGTAGCGGGAGACGCCGCCGTAGGTGGGCTTGACGCCGACCGTGCCGGTCACGGCGCCGGGCTGACGGATCGAGCCGCCCGTGTCGGTGCCGATCGCGAGGGGGGCCTCGTACGCGGCGACGGCCGCTGCCGAACCACCGCCCGAGCCGCCGGGGATGCGGTCGAGGTCCCAGGGGTTGTGCGTGTTCCCGTAGGCCGAGTGCTCGGTCGAGGAGCCCATGGCGAACTCGTCCATGTTCGTCTTGCCGAGGATCGGCAGGCCCGCGGCACGGATGCGCTCGACGAGCGTCGCGTCGTACGGAGGGATCCAGCCGTCGAGGATCTTGGAACCGGCCGTCGTCGGGAGGCCCTTGGTGACGACGACGTCCTTGACGGCGATCGGCACGCCCGCGAGCGGGTGCAGGTCCTCGCCCGCAGCGCGCCGCGCGTCGACGTCACGAGCGGTCGCGAGGGCGTCCTCGGTGCTCACGTGCAGGAACGCGTGGACCGCGGGGTCGACGTCGCCGATGCGGTCGAGGTGCGCCTGCGTCGCCTCGACGCTGCTCACCTCGCCCGAGACCAGGTGCGCGGCGAGGTCCGCGGCGCTCAGCCGCGTCAGGTCGTTGCTCATCATTCCTCCCCGAGGATCTGCGGGACGCTGAAGCGTCCGTCTTCGCTGGCCGGTGCTGCGGCGAGGACGTCCTCGACGGGCAGGGGCGGCACGGGGACGTCGTCACGGAAGACGTTGGTCAGCGGCAGCGGGTGGCTCGTGGCGGGGACGTCGGGAGTGGCGACCTCGCTCACCTGGGCGATCGCATCGACGATGACGTCGAGCTCGCCGGCGAGGCGGTCGAGCTCCTCGGGCCGGAGGTCGATGCGGGCCAGCACGGCGACGCGCGCGACCTCATCACGGGAGATGGTGGACATGGGGGCCAGTCTAGTGCCCGACGACGGCGCTCACCGGGGCGTCCCGGCCCGCCGCGCGGCGGGTCCCGCGGGTCAGGTCCGCGACTCGTGCCGGCGGGGCTTGAGGCGGTCGGGCGCGTCGTGCGCCGAGGTCCACTCGCACGTGAACGACCCGCGATACCCGAAGAGGAACCCGAACCGGTCGTTCGTCACCTCGAGGTCGACCCGGAACACCTCGTCGGTCTCGTCGTACCACTCGTGGAGGTGGGCGCGGCCGCTCAGCAGCAGAGGGAACCGGAACCCCAGGGGGCCTTCGTAGAACCGTTGCGCGCCGGACGTGAGGAGCAGGCCACCCCGGTCGTCGGCGCGCAGGTCGAGGTCGACCGCGAGATGCTGGTGCGTCCCCAGGTAGTCGACCACCGTGTCCCCCGCGAGGACCATGGTGGCGTCGAACCGGCGCCGACGACCGCGGATCACGTACTCCCGGACGAACGTCACGGTCTCCCGGCCGAGCGGGTCGCGGTACGGGTAGTTCTCGATCGTGAACGGCACGTCCAGGCCTGTGTCGGGGACCAGGATGTTACGGAGCCGACCGAGCTGGAGGAACGGCACGGTCCACCAGGGACCGCGCCGGACCTCCGACATCACCCCGCGGCCGGTGCACGCCTCGCCGCTGTCGAGCCCGACCGCGAACCTGCGCTGCAGCATGGGGTGCAGACGGGCGAAGTCAGGGCCCATGGCCCTCTGGAACATGGACGTCATGGGGCTCCTCTCGGCGCCGGGAGGGAGGCCAGGGCGGACGGCGCGTCGCGCAGGTGGTCGTCCCGTCGCCTGCCGTGGGCGGGCGCACGGCGGCAGCGGGCGGCACGAGGCCGCTCGGGACGCCAGAACCACAGGACGCTGACGAGCGGCCACCTCTCGGGAGACTCACCGCGCTCGGCCCAGACGCGCAGGCGGTCGAAGCTCCACGCGGTGGCCCACCCGAGGACGGGTCGGGCGACGTGGTCCAGGAGCCTGCCCCAGCCTGGGGCGTAGTCGTAGCCCGTGATGAAACGGACGCCGTCGCCGTCCGGCACGTAGCGCCAGTAGCCACGCCCCGACCGGATGGGGGACCACAGGTCCGTCGTCGCGAAACGCAGCGCGGAGGTGCGCGAACCGTCCCGGCCGCTCGTCTCGCCGATGCTCACGCCGTCCCCGGCCACGGTACGGAAGGGGACCCGCCGGGTATAGATGAAACGCATGGCCCCGGCGTCGGTCGGTGAGGTCGGCACGATCTCTGAGAACCGGACGTCCCAGCGGACGTGCTGCACGGGGTCCTGCGTGAGCTCCCAGACCGTGTCCAGAGGAGCAGCGATGCGCACCTCGACGTAGATCCCGGTCATGCGTGCAGGCTAACGGTCGAGCCGTCGTCGACGCCGCACGCCAGGGCGTGTCCGAGGGTGAGGCCGGTCGACGCGCGATGTGGTCCGGGTATGCCAAAGGCCCACCCCGTGAGGGGTGGGCCTTTGGTGAATGGTTGTCCGGCGGCGACCTACTCTCCCACCCCGTCTC
>NZ_JACSQE010000019.1:0-35946 GCF_014836745.1 Oerskovia gallyi | reverse complement strand
GAGCGAGTTCGTCGAGGGCTTCGGAGCCCTCGCCGAGGTCGGGCCGGCGGTGTCGGTCTTCGGGTCGGCGCGCACGAAAACTACCGCTTCGTCCCGGTCCGTGGCCAGATGGCTCCCGCCGGTGGACGCCGGGTCGAGAACCTCCTTCCCCCGGGCGCGCTCGGGTCGTCCGGGCGGGCGTGCCGTTTCGACGGTGCCCTCTCCTGCGGGGGACAATCGACGCATGTCTGATGCCGGAGTCCCGCCCGTCCCCGACCGCGCCGCCCCCTTCGAGGCGCACGTCGAGTGGGCGCGGGCGACACCGGTCGAGGGCTTCGACCTGTCCCCGATCGACGACCGCTGCATCGAGGCCCCTCTGCCCTGGGACTACCTGGTGCTCGCGCGCGAGCTCGTGGGCAGCGGCCGCGGCCCCGTCCTGGACCTGGGGACCGGTGGCGGAGAGGCTTTCGGCTCGCTCGCGCCCTTGCCGGAGGGTTCGGCCGCGACGGAGGGCTGGCCGCCGAACGTCCCCGTGGCCCGACGGCGCCTCGAACCCCTGGGCGTCGACGTCCGGCAGGTGGGGAGCAGCAAGGGCGAGGGGCTCATGCTGCCGTTCCTCGACGGCCGGTTCGCGGTGGTCCTGGACCGGCACGAGGAGTTCGAGCCGTCCGAGGTCCTGCGCGTCCTGGAACCGGGAGGCGTGTTCATCACGCAGCAGGTCGACTCCCGCGACGGGATCCGGGTCAACACCGCGCTCGGTGCACAGCTCCCCTGGGACCCGGACGACGTGACGCTCGAGGGCGCGGTGGCCGACCTGGCCGATGCCGGTTTCGTGATCGACGTGGCGCGCGAGCACGTCGGGACCCGGCACTTCCACGACCTGAGCTCGCTGCTCTGGTACCTCAAGGTCATCGCGTGGCAGGTCCCGGAGATCGCGAGCCTGTCGGCCGAGGCGATCGGGCGCTACGAGGCGCCCCTGCGTGCTCTGCACATGCACTTCGCGGCGGGCAACGACTTCGTGGACGAGGCTCCGCGGTTCCTCGTGGTGGCGCGCAAGCCGTTCTGACCGCCGAGGGCGACGCCGGTGCCCGCCGAGGGTGTCCAGCCGGAGAGAGCGCCTTCGGCCGAGGCGTGAAGAAGCCCGCGGGCCGGTGGATTCCTCCACCTGTCGCGCTGGACAAGGGCGCGACTCCCGCGGGCTCCGGTGGTTGCTCGGTACTCGCTGGTCGTGGGTGACGTGACGGTCACCTGTCGGCCGCGGGTTCCTCGCAAGGTCCGTCGCTCGATGGCACGACTAGCGTGCAACCACCTCATGTGTCCGAAGATTCTTCACTTCGTGGACCACCTCCTTTCCCATGTACCGACGACGCTACGCCTGCCGTCCGCGGGGTCGCCAGAGTTTTTTCTCGACAGGTTCAGACCCGTCACCGTCGGCGGCCCAGCACGTCACCCTCGGCGGTCAGCGGCGTCACCCTCGGCGTGGGACCGCTCGCCCTGGTCCACCCCCTCGCGCCGGGAGGCAGCGACGACCCTCGTCGAGCACAGCAGGCCCAGGAGCAGGAAGCCCCCGGCCACGTACAGCGAGATCCGCGTGGCGTCGCTGAACCCGTCGGAGAGCGCGTCGACGACGTCGGGCGTCTTCTCGCCGAACTGGCTCCGGGTGCCCTCGCCGCGCAGCTGCGGGATCGTGCCGCCCGCCGACTGGGCCGTCGCGTCGGCGACCTGTGACGCGACGGCGGCCGGGACGCCGTCGACCTGTTCGAGCGCGGGCGGGACCGCGGTCGACAGACCGATCGCGAGCGCAGCCCCGATGAACGCCGTACCGAGCGCCGAGCCGAGCTGCCGCGACGTGGACTGGGTCGCGGACGCCTGCCCGGACTCCTCCTCGGGGACGTCGACGAGCGTCGTGCCGGTGAGCTGTGCGGATGCGAGCCCCAGCCCCAGGCCGTAGATCACGAGCAGGACCGCGATGAGCCACGACGAGACGGTCGGGGTCACGACGAGCGCGACCGCGATCACACCCACGACCTCCAGGACCAGTCCGAGGACGATCGTGCGCGGCGACCCGATCGCGGCTGCGAGGTGCCTGGCCATGGCTCCCGAGAAGAACGCGCCCGCGGCCATGGTCGCGAGCACCACGCCGGCGCCCAGGCTCGAGAGTCCCAGGATGTTCTGCAGGTACAGGGGCAGCACGAAGATCAGGCCGAACTCGCCGATCGCGACGAGCATCGCCGTGAGGTTGCCCCAGCGGAACGTCGCGACGCGGAACAGCGTGAGATCCAGCAGGGCAGAGCGTGCGATCCGCGCGCGGTGGTTCTCCCAGAACGCGAAGAGCACCAGGAGCAGCACGCCGATCGCGCCGACGACCGGGACAGGCGAGACGGGCGCGTCGGTCCCCCAGACCAGCCCGAAGACCTTGAGCTCGGCCTTGGGCGCCCACCACCCGAGGGACTGCCCCTCGATGAGTGCGAAGACGAGCGCGCCGAACCCGAGCGCGCTCAGGAGCAGCCCGACGACGTCGAGCCCCGGCACCGTGATGTGCGCGCGGGTCTCGGGGACGACGAGCAACGCCCCCACGATGACCGCGACCCCGATCGGGAGGTTCACGAGGAAGATCCACGGCCACGTGAACGACGTCGTGAGCCACCCGCCGAGGAGCGGGCCGACCGCGGCCATCCCCGAGATCACGGCCCCCCAGATCCCGAACGCGACCGCGCGGTCCTTGCCGCGGAACGTCGCGTTGACCGTCGACAGGGTCGCGGGCAGGACGAAAGCCCCGCCGACGCCCTGGATCAGGCGCGCCACGATCAGGGTCCCGGCGTCGTCGGCCTGCGACGCGAGGAGGCTTCCGGCGAGGAAGACCACGACGCCGCCGAGCAGCATGTTCCGCCGTCCCAGACGGTCACCCAGGCGGCCCGCGGTGAGCAGGAGCGCCGCGAACACGACCGAGTACGACGCGTTGACCCACTGTGCGTCGCCCAGGTCGAGGTGCAGGTCCTCGATGATCGTCGGCAGCGCGACGCCCACGATCGTCCCGTCGAGCACGATCATCGACAGCGCCGTGGCGAGGACGAACAGCCCGGCCCACCGGTGGTCCGGGGGCGCGGGGCTCTGCGCGGAGCGCGCGGGCGGTGTCCGGCCCGTCTCGTCCGACTGCGTGCTCATGGGCGCTCCTTCGAGATCGGGGGCGCGGTGGTGCGCGGCCCCTGGCTGTGCGGTCAGGCGGGGAGCAGGCGGTCCCACTCCTCGGGGTAGTCGTCGAGCCACGCGGCGAAGCTCTGCGCGGGCCGTCCGGCGAAGCGTTCGACGACGTCGCTCACCCCGGCCAGCTCGCCCGCCGCGATCGCGGTGTAGGACGAGACCCAGCCGTCGACCTCGAACGGCGGCGCGGCGTAGACCGCGCGCGACGCGTACGCCTCCTCGACCGTCTCCGGGTGGTAGGTGATGCTGCGGCCCGTGACGCCGGAGAGCACGCTCGCGATCTCGGCGAGGCTCGACGCCTGGGGGCCGGTCACGTCGTACGTCTTCCCGTCGTGCGCGTGGGGGCGCTCGTCGAGGAGGATCGCGGTCGCGACGTCGGCGATGTCGTCGTGCGAGACCGAGGCGAGCCGCCCGTCGCCGCCCGGTCCGCGGATCACGCCGTCGTCCCCGACCATGTGGACGAGGCCCTGGTGGTACAGGTTGTCGCGCAGGAACGTGTACTTCAGACCTGTGGCCTTGATGTACTCCTCGGTGTGCCAGTGGTCGCGCGCGAACGTGAACGTGGCCTCGGGGGCGGCTCCCACGAACGACACGTAGACGATGCGCTCGACGCCTCCGGCGACGGCCGCGTCCACGGCCGCCCGGTGCTGGGCGACCCGGTCGGGCGACTCGCGCGCCGAGACGAGGAAGACCGAGCGGGTGCCCCGGAAGGCGCGGACCATGCGTTCGGTGTCGGTGTACCCGGCGGTGACCGCGACCTCGGAGTCGGGCAGGGGCTCGCCGTCGGGCAGGCGTGGTGTCCTGGACGCGTCCCGCACGACGAGACGCTGCGCGGCCCCTTCGGCGGCGAGCCTCAGCGCGAGCTTCGATCCGAGCTGCCCGCTCGCGCCGGTCACCGCGACGATCCCCGAACCCGTCCTGATGGTCATGCGTCCACGGTAGGCCGGGCGCGCGGGAACTGCCTGGGGGCGGGCGTGCGGCTCGGGCAGACTGGTCTCGTGACCACTCACCACGACCCGACCCACGACCCGACCCCCGACCCCGGCCACGGCCCGTACCGCGTGATGACGGTCTGCACGGGCAACATCTGCCGCTCGCCCATGGCGGAGATCGTGCTGCGCGACCGCTTCGAGGCCGCGGGGCTGGGCGGGCGCGTGGTCGTGGACTCGACGGGCATCAGCGCGGAGGAGCACGGCAACCCGGTGGACCGCCGGGCGAGGCGCGTCCTGGCCGAGCACGGGTACGCCACGGGCGACGGCCACCGCGCCCGCCAGGTCCGGCCGAGCGACGTCGTGTCCCGCGACCTGGTGCTGCCCATGACGTCGCAGCACGCGCGCGCCCTGCGGCGGCTCCACGGCGACGGGAACGTGCGCATGTACCGGTCGTTCGACCCGGCCGCCCCGGCCGTCGCGCCCGAGCGGGCCGAGCGCGACGAGCACCTGCTCGACATCGACGACCCCTGGTACGGCGGCATGGAGGACTTCGAGGACTGCCTGGCGCAGGTCGAGGCCGCCGCGGACGGCGTGGTCGAGTTCGTGCGGGGAGAGCTCGCGCGCCGTCAGGCCTGAGGCCGGCGCGCCCGGGAGCCGCGCGTCCTGCGCGCCCGAGCGGCCCACCCGCGCACGCTCGACCCCACGGAGCCCGCGGCCGAGCGGGCCCACCGGACCGGTGCCCATCCGCTCACCCCGGTCGCTCCGGGCCCCGCCTCGCCGGAGCCGGGATCCGGCTCGCGAGCCGGCTCGGGCACGTACCCGTGCACCCAGGTCGCGATCTGCTCGTAGGCCACCGCCCGGACCGGCGCGGCCGAGAGCACCACGTCGTGCAGCGCCCCCTCGATGCGCGCGAGGACGACGAGGCGTCCGAGGTCCGTCGACCGTCGCGCGATCCCGACGACGTCGAGGGCCGTGTCGCTGTGCATCATCTCCGGGGTCCACCGGGGGGCGAGCGTGCTGCTCGTGGACAGCAGCACGAGCACGGGCAGGGTGATCCCGAGCCCCAGCTCGACCGCGGCCTGCCCGTGCAGCACCGCGTTGAGCCAGCCCCCGTGCACGACGAACCCGCGGACGGGCCGCCACGTGAGGTCGTAGTCCCACTCGCCGTCGAGCGTCCGGGACACCGAGCGCGTGTAGAAGCCGAGGTCGACCTGGGGCAGGGGGACGCGCGGGTCGAGCCGCGCCTGGAGCGCGATCGCCGGGGCGAGCATCTTGCGCCCGATGTCGCGCGCCTGGAACTCGAGCCACGGGCTGTTCAGGACGAGCCCGGTGACGCGGTCCTGGTTGCGCGCGGTCCACAGGCTCAGCGTGAGCCCACCCGTGGAGTGACCCATGAGGACCAGGCCGCGCTCACGCATCGCGGGGTCGGCCGTCAGGACGCCGTGGCCCATCGCCGCGAGCGCGGCCTCGATGTCCTCGTCGTACGTCGCGAGGCTCGTGACGAACCCGGGGGTCTGGCCGGGACGCAGGCTGCGACCGTACTTGCGCAGGTCGAGCGCGAAGAACCGCGCGCCCTGGCCCTCCCAGAAGTCCGCGAGCCCGGTCTGGAAGAAGTAGTCGGACCAGCCGTGCACGTACAGGACGTCGATCCCGCGGTCGCGCACGCCCGTCGGGCGCGCTCCCCCGTGGAGCGGGTCGCCGCCCGCGGCCCGACGGCGCCGCACCAGCGTCGCGACGACCTCGCCCTCGTCGTCGGGGTCGAGGGGCAGGGTGAGCTGCTCGAACCCGTCGAGGACGTCGGGCACCCAGCCCCTCGTCTCGGCGGTCGGGGCGGTGGGTTCGGGCATGTCCCGAGGGTAGGAGCCGGTGCGTGGGAGCGCTCGCTGGGGCCGGGTGGGTCAGGTCGTCGGCGGATCGTCCGTCGGCCGCCGACGGCGCCACCACCGCCGTGAGCCCGTCGCGCCCGGGCCGTCGCCCTCCCGGCGTGAGCGGTCCCGGGAGGTGCGTGCCGTCGTCGGGCCCGAGGGCGACGCCGTGGCGCTGCGAGCCGCCCGTCGGTCGCGCCAGAGCGAGACCTCCTCCTCGACGTCCCGCAGGGGCGTGACCACGGGCGGGCCGCCCAGGAGCTGGCGCCGGGCGTCGACCACGCGTGCGTTGAACTCGGCGAGGACCTCGCGCACGGACTCCTCGGAGAACTGGCGGTCGAGCTCGTCGCGCAGCCGGGCGTCGTCGGCCCGCAGCTGTGCCGGGGGCAGGATGCCCGTGATCTGCTCGCGCTCGACGAGGTTCTTGAGCCACCAGTCGGGGTCGTAGCGCGCCCCCAGGCCCGGGATGGGCTTGCCCGCGAGCGGCAGGTCGTCGAACTCGCCGCGGGCCATGGCCTGGCGGACCAGCTCGTCGACCCACTGGCCGCGGTTCTCGAGCGGGAGCCGCGGGCGGGCGGGACCGTCGTCGTCGGTCTCGTCGGCCGGTCGCGGGGCGTTCGCGTCGGCCGCTGCCTCCGCCGTCTCGCGTGCCGTCTCGCGGTCCACGCGGTACTGCGCGGCCCGGCGCACGGGGTCGTCCTCGGTCATCGGGTCCTCCCACGGTCGTCGCTGGACGGGTGCTGTCCCCATCCTCGCCGATCTCGGGCGTTGTACGCTGGGCCGCCCGGCTCTTCCGGCCGGGCGTGCTCGTCACCGGTGAGGAAGCCGCCGGGACTGGTCGGCAGCGCGCTGCCATGAACGGCCCGCGAACCTGCGGGAGGTGGGGTGCACATGGCACAGAGCACGGACGAAGACCTTCTCAGCCCGGCCGAGGCGATCGACCTCGAGAACTGCGCGCGCGAGCCCATCCACGTCCCCGGGCGCATCCAGCCCCGCGGGGCGCTCCTCGTGGTGCGGGAGTCCGACGGCCACGTGGTGCAGTGCTCGACCACCGTGCGCGAGGTCCTGGGACGCGGCACCGAGGACGTGCTCGGCACGCCCCTGACCGAGGTCCTGGGACCCGACGACGGCGCCCGGCTCCTCGCGCACGTCGCGCAGCACACCGACCTCGCGTCGCACAACCCCGTCGAGATCCGCACCGGTGCGGCCCACGACGTCGCGACCGACGCGATCCTGCACCGCCCGCCGCTGCCGGCCGACGCCGAGCCCGTGGTCGTGATCGAGCTCGAGCCCGCGGTCGTGCGACCGCTCAGCTTCCCCAACACCTACCAGGCCGTGCGTGCGGCGCTCGCGGACCTCGACCGGGCCGGGACGCTGCCCGAGCTGTTCGGGACGGCGGCGCGGCACGTGCGGCGGCTCACGGGCTTCGACCGCGTGATGATCTACCGCTTCGACGCCGACTACAACGGCGAGGTCGTCGCCGAGGCCAAGCGCGAGGACCTGAACTCGTTCTACGGGCTGCACTACCCCGCGACCGACATCCCGCGCCAGGCCCGCGCGCTGTACGAGAAGAACTGGATCCGGCTGATCGACGACGTGGGCTACGTGCCGTGCGACGTGGTGCCGACCGACCTCCCGACCACGGGGCAGCCGCTCGACCTCACGTACTCGACGCTGCGCAGCGTCTCCCCGATCCACCTCGAGTACCTCGCGAACATGGGCGTGGGTGCGTCGATGTCGATCTCGCTGCTGCGCGACGGGAAGCTCTGGGGCCTCATCGCGTGCCACCACTACTCGGGGCCGCACCACCCGCCCTACGCGGTGCGCGCGGCCGCGGAGTTCCTGGGCGCCGCCCTGTCGGTGCTGCTCGTCGCGCAGAGCGAGGAGGACCGGCTGGCGGTCTCGCGCGCGTCGGCGCGGCTGCTCGCGGGCCTCGTCGCGGGCAGCCGCGACGAGGACACGTCGCTCGTCGAGGCGCTCACGGCCGACCGGCGCCTGCTCGACCTCGTGGGCGCCGACGGTGCTCTGGTCGTCGCGGAGGGGCGCTGGGCCTCGCTCGGGCGCGTGCCCGACGACGCCGGGGTCGCCCTGCTCGCCGGATGGGTCGCGGACCGGCTCGCGGCCGCGGACGACGAGGTCGTCGCGATCGAGTCGCTGCGCGTGGCCGCCCCGGACCTCGCGGAGCACCTGCCCGACGTCGCAGGCGTGCTGGGGGTGCACCTCAACGACGGCCAGGTCGTGCTCTGGCTGCGCGACGAGGTGCTGCGCAGCGTCGACTGGGGCGGCGACCCCCACAACAAGGCCATCGCGAGCAGCGAGGGCGACACGGTCCGACTCAGCCCCCGCAAGTCGTTCGAGCGGTGGCGCGAGGTCGTGCGCGGCCACAGCGAGCCCTGGGCCGAGGACGCCGTCGAGACGGCCGGAGCCTTGCGCAGCCACCTCGTCGAGGCCCTCTACCTGGCCGGGCGCCGCGACGTGCGCGCGGCCGAGGCCCTGCAACGGAGCCTCCTGCCCGCGTCGCTGCCGGACACGCCGGGCTGGACCGTCACCGCGCGGTACGAGCCGGCCGGTGGCGGCTTCGTCGGCGGGGACTGGTACGACGCGCTGCGCCTGCCCTCGGGGGCGCTCGGGCTCGTCGTCGGGGACGTCACGGGCCACGGTCTCCAGGCCGCCGCCTCGATGGGGCAGCTCCGCAACACGCTGCGCGCCGCGCTCGTGCAGGACGGCACCGCTCGCGGGGCCGTCGAGCAGCTCGCCGAGACCGTGCGATGGACCATGCCGGGGCAGATCGCGACCCTCGTCGTCGCGGTCGTCGACCTCGACGAGGGCTCTGTCGAGTACGTGACCGCGGGCCACCCGCCGCCCTTCTTCCTCGTGCCGGGCGAGGGCGTGGTGTGGGGTCGGCTGCTGGGCGGGCCGCCGCTCGGGCTCGCCGCGCCGCGGTTCGAGGCCGGGACGACGTCGATCGCGCCCGGCGGGGCCCTCGTGCTCTACAGCGACGGGCTCTTCGAGCGTCGCGACGAGTCGCTCAAGGTCGGGCTGCGTCGGCTCGCCGGGACCTTCGCCGAGCACGTGGGCGACGTCGACGCCGTGCTGCGCGAGACCCGGGACCCCGCGTCGGAGGACGACGCGACGCTGCTGGTGCTGCGTCGTCGGGCCGTCGGCGAGGCCGAGGACGGCCCTCAGCCGTCCTCGGCGCAGACCGGCCCTCGACGGGAGCGAGCGGTCAGGGGACCGCCGCGACGGGTACCGGCGGTCCGACCGCCTCACGGGGGACTCCGAGGCGTGCCCACACGTGCTTGCCGTCCGCGACGAACCAACCCACGTCCAGGGCGATCCGCTGCGCGAGCACGAGGCCGAAGCCCCCGTCGCCCGGCAGGCGCGGTGCCGCGACCACGGGGGCACGGCTCGTGTCCTGGTCGATCACGTCGACGATGTACTCCTCGCCGTCGGTCAGGAGCTGGACCGTCGTCGGCGGGCGCCCGTGGCGCAGGGCGTGCGTCGCGAGCTCGCTCGCGACGAGGACGATCTTCTCCGGGACCTCGGCGAGGGCGCCGTCGGGAGCGAGCGGGCGCCCCGTGAGCTCGAGGTGGAGCGAGGTACGCAACGTCGAGAGCTCGTCGATCGAGTCGAGCTGCCAGACGCGGACCACGTGGAAGTTCTCGGGCGGACGGGACGAGGCGATCGAGGTGTCCAAGAGGTTCCTCCGATGGGTCCGGTTGTTCGGGTGGACGGGTGCGACGGCGCGGCCGAGAGGGTGGTGGCCGCGGCGACGGGACGGGTCAGTCGACGAGCGTGAACTGCGTCAGGACACCGCTGATCTCGAGCAGGTCCCGGATGCGTTCCGGGACGCCGACCAGGACGGGGGCCGCGCCCCCGGCGAGGAGGGACAGGTACAGCAGCCGCAGACCACCCGAGTCCATGAACGTGACGTCGGTCAGGTCGATCGTGACGGGGCCGTCGGCGCGTTCGAGCGATCGGACGAGGTCCCCTTCGGAGCGGTCCTGGACCGCGGCGTCGACCTCACCCCACATCGTCCATCGAGGTCCGGAGTCGTCGATGCGGACTCCCCCTTGCGTCGTGTGCTCCGGCACTGCTCGCCTCTCGCTCGTGTCCTGAGTGGTGTGCACCCCGGTCGCTTGTCGACCGGGACCCGTGCCAGGTTACGGAACTTCTGGCCCGGTTTCCTTCCAGGACTCGCTCCGTCACCGGACCTGCACAGTTCACCCGGTGCTCGAGGGGGCCCGCGAGGCCCGGAACCCCGGGCATGATGGCCTCATGAAGGTCTCCCGCAGGTCGCACGTCCCCCCGTTCGCCGTCATGGAGGTCCTCGCCGCGGCGAACGCCCGCCGCGACGCGGGCGAGCCGGTCCTCAACCTGTGCGCGGGGGAACCCGCGACGGGCGCGTCCGACGTCGTGCGGCGCCGGGCGATCCAGCTCCTCGAGTCGGGGGACCTGGGCTACACCGAGGCACTGGGCGTGCCGGCGCTGCGCCAGGCGATCGCGGAGCACTACGGACGCACCTACGGTGTGAGCGTCGACCCGTCGCGCGTCGCGGTGACCACGGGGTCGTCGGGCGGCTTCATGCTCGCGTTCCTCGCGGCGTTCGACCCGGGGGACCGCGTCGCGCTGGCCCGTCCCGGGTACCCCGCGTACCGGAACATCCTCTCGGCCCTGGGGTGCGAGGTCGTCGAGCTCGACTGCGGCCCCGAGACCCGCTACCAGCCGACGGTCTCCCAACTCATGGAGGCGTACTACGGGGGCGGCCTCGACGGGCTCGTGGTCGCGAGCCCGGCGAACCCGACCGGGACCATGATCCCGCCGGCCGACCTCGCCGAGCTCGCGGCGTGGTGCACCGACCACGACGTGCGCCTGGTCAGCGACGAGATCTACCACGGCATCGTCTACGCCGACCCCGCGTCGGAGGCCGGCGAGACGGCGACCGCTGCGCAGTTCCTCGACGGCGGCGCGGTCGTCGTGAACTCGTTCTCCAAGTACTGGGCCATGACCGGGTGGCGGCTCGGGTGGCTCGTGCTGCCCGAGGACCTCGTGGCCCCGGTCGACGCGCTCGCGGGCAACATCGCGCTGAGCCCGCCGGCGCTCGCGCAGCACGCGGGCGTCGCGGCGCTGACCCACGAGGGGTACGCGGCGGCGGCGGCGAACGTCGCCCGGTACGCGGACTCGCGCGCCCTGGTGCTCGACCGGCTCGACGACCTGGGCTGGGACCCGGTCGCCCCGGCGGACGGTGCGTTCTACGTGTACGCGAACGTCGCCGGGTCGGGCATGGACTCGGTCACGTGGTGCGAGCGGCTCCTCGCCGACACCGGGGTCGCGCTCACGCCCGGCACGGACTTCGACGGCGTGCGCGGCCACGAGTGGGTCCGGTTGTCGTTCGCGGCCGCGCCCGAGGTCGTGGCCGAGGCGGTCGACCGGATCGCGGCGTGGCGGGCCGCGGGGTACCGGCGGGTGTGACGGGCCGTCAGGCAGCCAGGTCCACGGCACGCGCCTGGGCGGTGGGCGCTTCGAGAGGGATGACGACCGCCTCGGTCGCGCGACGCCGTCGGGCCTTGACGAGCACGACGATGGCCTGACCGCCGATGACGATCCACACCACGTTCGCGACCGCCGAGGGCCACACGCCGTTGACCGCGGCGACCAGGCACATGAGCCCGGCGCCCACGAAGTTCGTGAGCTGGAACCGCAGCGAGTCCCCCGACCAGCGGCCGCGGGTGACCATCGCGTACGCCGTGACGGCCGCGATCGCGCCGACCCATCCGAGGGGGGTCACGACCAGGTCGACGAGGGCGGGGGAAGCGGACATGGCGGTCTCCGGGCAGGGGTCATGAAGGGATCGGGGAGGGGGGGCCTGGTGGGAGCTGCGACGCTGCAGCGACCAGGTGGATTGTGGGCGCCAGCCCCTTTTGAGGAGGACCGGCCGGCGCCACGTCACAAGTGTGACCCCGAAAATCATTCAGCACAATTGAAGAACTCTGACGTGGCCGTTTAGCATCACTACATGGCCACGGACCCACGAAGACTTGGTTTCCTGCTTGCCGTGCACCGGTCCGGAGGCGTCCTGGCGGCGGCCGACCTGCTGCACGTGACGCCCTCTGCCGTGTCTCAGCAAATAGCGCGTCTGGAGGCCGAGGAGAAGATCCAGGTCCTCGACCGGGGACCCCGTGGCGTGACCCTCACACCTGCGGGCCGCATCCTCGCCGAGGCCGCCGAACGCATCGAGTCCGAGATGGTCGAGGCCCGCAAGGCCATCGTCGCGATGAGCGAGGAGATGACCGGGACGGTGTCCGTCGGGTCGTTCCAGACCGCGATCCGCGCGGTCGTCGCCCCCACCTTCGCGTCGCTCGAGGCGCGCTACCCCGGCGTCGAGCTCGACGTCCAGGAGCTCGAGCCCGCCGAGGCCCTGCGGCTGCTGCGCAGCGGCGACCTGGACATCGTCCTCCTGGAGCGCGACGAGGACGCCGACTCCCCCGCGCCGCGCGGGATGCGCGAGGTCCCGCTGCTCGACGAGCCGTGGCGCGTCGTGGTGCCCGCGGCGTTCCCCACGCCCGCGCGACTCGACGACGTGCGCGACGCGGTCTGGCTGGGACCCGAGACCACCACGGCCGCGGCCCGCGCCCTGCGCCGACTCTCGCGCACGCTCGGCACGACGCTGCGCACGCGCCACTCGTACTACGACTTCGACGTCGCGCTCGCGCTCGTCGCCGCCGGGCAGGGCGTCGCGATGCTTCCTGCGCTCGCCGTCCAGGGCGAGATGCCCGACGGCGTCACGGTCGTCCCGCTCCCAGGTCTCGGTTCGCGTCGTCTCGTCGCACGCCACCGGGCCACCCGGCACGAGCCCCGGCCCGTCGTGAACGCGGTCATCGACGAGATGGTCGCGGCGGCCTCGGCGATCGAGCTGGGCTGAACCAGGGGCGCTCAGCGCCTGCCGACCGACAGGCTCCCGTCGTCGAGCACCGACAGCTCGTCCAGGACCCGGGTGAGGGTGCCCGCCGACCGGTCCCAGCGCATCGCCCGGGGGTCCGCGGGGAGGTCGACGCCCCGGGCCGGCACGTCCGGTGTGGCGAGGTGCCGAGGGACGTAGGCGGACTTGCGGGGCTGCTGGTCCTGCGAGGTCATGTCCATGCTGGGTGAAGCCCCCTCGGGCGCTCGTGGTGGTCCTCGACGCGGGCGCGCGACGGGATGAGCACCTCATCCTGCCCGCCGCACGGGCGGGGCGAAGGAGGCGCGCCCGCGCACGTGGGCGGGACCATGGGGAGAGTCGTGGAGATCGTGTGGGCGCTACTCACGGACGAACACCTGGTACCGCTCCGGGTCCTTCTGGGCTGCGACGGTCGCTGCGACCCGCGCCTCGGCCTCCTCCCTGGTCGCCAGCACGTCGCAGTCGAACGTGTCGTAGAACGTGATCGAGGTGTGCGCCCAGCCGAGGACGGGGGCGGTCCCTGCCGGGCAGCTCCCGACGAGCGGGTACACGAACACGATCTGCTTGCCCGTCTGGAGGCCGATCTTGCGGGCGATGCCCTGGGCGGTGTCGACGATCAGGCTGCGGTTCGTGACGATCTGGTCGGGTACGCCCGGGTCCTGGACGCTCTTGTCGACCTGGCCCTGCACGTAGGACCTGACACGCTCCGGCAAGGGTTCGTCACTCGTGACGACGACCCGCGACCCGTCGGGCAGGGCGAACGCCCTCTTGCCGTCGGGGAGCCTGTCGACGTCCTCCGCGGCGATCTTCTCGCCCGTGGCGACGGCGAGCTCCTCGTGCGCCGGGGCCGTGGCCGCGGCGTCCTGCACGGACGACCCGTCGGCTCCCGGACCCGCCGGGTTCCCGCGAGCGTCCCCGACGCAACCCTCGAGCAGCGCGAGCAGTGCGAGCATCACGAGGGTGGCGGCTATCAGCAAGAACCCCGCACGGCGATTCTCGGGGGTCGTCACAGACCGCACCTCCGTCGATCTCGGGCATGCTCGCCAGGAGCACACGTCGGTTTTCCACCTCCTATGCGGCGGGCGCGGCGTCGGCCTGCTTCCCGTGGCGCAGGGGCTGTCGCCGCGGCGCAGACCGCGCGGGGCGCCCTCGCGAGCGCGCCGGGGAACCCGCGCACGGCTCGGTCCGTCCGGCGCGCGCCGTCCGGCGCGTGCTCCTACCGTGTGGAAGGTGCGCGAACCCCAGCGGGCCGAGGCTGCCACCGCCTCGCAGACACCGCCCGCCCGACGTCTCGGGGCCGTCCGCGCCCTGGCCCTCGCCGTGGTCGTCGGCCTCGGTATCGGCCTCGGCGGCCCGGTCCCCGCGACCGCGGCGACCACGGCGGGCTGGGCCGCCTGGGAGCCGCTCACCGGGACGGGCGGCAGCTTCACGACGACGATGCGGCTGCCCGCGGGAGGATTCCCGGCCGCGACGGTGACGTCGGACTCGCGGGCCGGTCAGGTGGGCGTCCAGTCCGGGACCAGCTCATGGCTGAGCGCTGCGACGCCGGTCGGGGCGAGGTACGGGTCGAGCCAGGGGCAGCCCTACCTGAACCTGCGCCCGCGGGCCGACACCCCGACCACCCCGTCGACCACGACGTACACGTTCGAGCGCCCCACCCCGGCGGGCGGGTGGACATTCGTCCTGGGCGACATCGACGCCGACCAGGTGACGGTCGTCGCCCGGGGTGAGGGAGGCCGGCTCCTGACGGGGGCCGAGCTGGGCTACCAGGGCGGGTTCAACTACTGCGCGGTCGCCCCGAGCCCGGCCTGCACGGGCGTGGACGTCCCGACGTGGAACCCCGCGACGGGCGTCCTGCAAGGGAACACGGCGGCGACCGACACGTCAGGGGCCACGGGCTGGTTCGAGCCCACGGCGCCCGTGACGAGCCTGACGCTCCTGTTCCAGCAGCGCTCCGGCTTCCCCGTCTTCCAGACGTGGTTCGCGTCGCTCGCACGCGACGTCACCGGGACGGTCGTGCTGCAGGGCGTGGGGCCCGTCGTCGGTGCGACGCTCGCGCTCCTGTCCGCGGACGGGGTCCGGCTCGCGACCACGACCTCGGGAGCCGACGGCACGTACTCGTTCACGGGGTACACCGCGGCGGACGGGTACACGGTCGAGGTCACCCCTCCGCCGGCCCCGGCGGGTCAGGCGGGGTACGTCGTCGTCGGCCCCGGCTCCCTGCCCGCGGACCTCGCGGCGACCGACGCGACCGGGGTCGACTTCACGGTCCGCCCGATCCTCCCGGTCCCGGTGGGCGGCACCGTCCTCACGGAGGACGGGACGCCCGTCCCCGGCGCCACCATCACGATCGCGGGCCCGGGCGGGCCCGTCACGGCGGTGACCGACTCGAACGGGGCGTACCTCGTCGACCAGGTCGCCCTGGGGCAGCACACCGTGACCGTGACACCGCCGCCGGGGTACACGGTGGAGGAGCCCGGTCAGTCGTTCGAGGTCTTTCCCGGGGAGGAGGCGCTGCGTACCGTGAGCTTCGTGGTCCAGCCCTTCCCGGCGGCCTCCGGGGCGGTGACGGCGGGCGGACTGGGCGTCGCGGGGGCGGTGGTGTCCTTCACGGGACCGGGAGGCGCGACGGGCAGCACCCTCACGGCCGCGGACGGCACGTACCTCTTCGATCTTCTCCCCGCCGGTCCGTACACGGTCACGGTCGCTCCCCCGCCCGGGTTCACGGTGGACGAACCGGCGTCGCGCACCGTCACGCTGGGTGCGCAGGACGTGACCGGGATCGACTTCACGCTCGCCCGGCCGGGCGCGGTCGGCGGCACGGTCACGGCCGACGACGGCGCGCCGGTCCCGGGGGCGGCCGTCCTGGTGAGCGGCCCCGGCGGCGACGTCCCGCTCACGTCCGGCCCGGACGGGACCTACTTCGTCGACGGGCTCGGCCCGGGCGACTACACGATCACGCTGACCGTGCCGGGCGGCTACGTGGCCACGGGGCCGGTCGAGAGCGTCGTGACCCTCACGAGCGGGGGCGAGTCGCGCCTCGACCAGGACTTCACGGTCGAGGCAGCCGTAGCCGTCGAGCCGGTCGTCCCCGTCGAGCCGCCGCCCGTCGGCCCGGGCACCCCGCCGGCCTCCTTCCCTGGTGCGGCGGCCGGTGCCGGACGCACGACCGGCCCGGCAGCCCCGGCACGTCTCGCGAGCTCGGGCGCAGACCCGACCGTCCCGCTCGCGGTTGCCGCTGCGCTGACCACCGCAGGACTCGCCCTGGTCGGCGGACGAGCGCTGCGCCGTCGGGCCTGAGGACGCTCCCCCGGCCAGCGCGCCACCGCGAACGCTCCTGCCTGCGGAGGGGACTTTCCGGACGTAGCCTGCTCGGATGGACGTAGCGGTGCTCGGAGCGACCGGTGACGTCGGGCGGCAGGTCGTCACGCAGCTCGTCGAGCGCCGCATCCTGCCGACGACCTCCCGGCTGCAGCTCGTCGGCCGGCCCGGCGGCGCCTCGGGGCGCGCGGTCCACGGGCTGCGCGCGGACCTGGTCGACGCCTACGACGAGCACGCCCCGCTCGTCGACGTGGCCCACTCCCCCGCCGACGTCGTCGCCGACGTGGTCGTCGTCGCGGCCGGGGCGACGACTCCCGCCCGCTCCGGAGCGTCGCTCGACCGGACCGGCCTCGCCGTCGCGAACCGCGAGGTCTTCGCCGAGTACGCCGACGCGATCGCGCTGCACGGGTCGGGGCACGAGGTCGTGATCGTGGTGTCCAACCCCGTCGAGGTCGGCGTCGCCGTGATGGCCCAGGCGCTGGGCGCGCGACGCGTCGTCGGGATGGGCGCCTGGCTCGACACCCTGCGCTTCCGGCGCGAGATCGCCGTCGAGCTGGGCGTCCGACGGCACCGCGTGGGCGGCTTCGTCGGTGGTCAGCACGGCGAGGACGCCGTGCCGCTCTGGTCGACGGTCCGCCTCAGCGGGCACGACCTCGCCGAGCGCGACCGGGCCGTGCGGCTCCTGCGCCGCGGACGCACGCTCGACCGGTTCCCGGACGAGATCGCCGCCGCCAAGGCCGAGCTCGTCGAGGTCGCGGCCACCGACGTCGGCGCCGCGTACCGCCTGATCGACACGTGGCCCGCCGACCTGCGCGTCGTCGCACGCCCCTGGATGACGCACCAGAGCGGCGCCAAGACGGCGACCGCCACGGCGTCCGCGACGGTCGACCTCGTCGAGGTGGTGCTCGACGGCCGCGAGATCGTCGTCGCCGGTCAGGTCGCCCTGGACGGCGAGGTGGCGCTCGCGGGCGAGCCGCAGCGAGGCGTCCTGGGCGTCCCGCTCGTGCTGGGGCCCGAGGGATGGACGCGCGTCCTTCTGGACGCCCTGCCCGACGACGAGACGCACCGCCTGCGCGGGGCGGCGGCGGCCGTGGGGTCGGCCCTGCGGACGGCGGGAGTGGTGGGCGAGCCGGGCGCATCGCCCGCCGCCCGGGGAGCCGGCAGGCCCACCACGCCCGAAGGCGTGCCCCCCGGCCCCGACGCGGCCGAACCCGCCTGGGTGGCCCAGGTCGAGGGCCTGCACCGAGCGGGCACCCTGACCGGCCTCACGGGCGTCTTCTCGACGCGCGGCGTGAGCTTCGAGCACCTCGCGACCGAGGAGGTCGAGGGCGACGGCGACGCGGGCACGATTCACGTGGGTTTCCGGGCCAGCGAACGTCGCGCGAGGGCGCTCGAGCGGGCGGTGCGACGTCTGGCGACGGTGCGCTCCGTCGTCGTGCACGGCGCTGACGGCGAGACGACCGCACCGCCGCACGAACCTGCGCGCTAGGCTGGGCGCACAACCACATACTGCTGCTCGAACCACTGCGGGAGAGCCCGGCCACCTCAGGGTGAGGTCGGCGCCGAAGGAGCAACTCCTCCCCGAGAATCTCTCAGGCCGACGTACCGCGGTGGCGAGGCAACTCTGGAAAGCGGTGGCTCCGCGCCCGCCCTCGGGCGCAGGAGTCCCCTACCGACGGTGCAAGCCGGCGCGCCCCGGGTCCGTGAGGACCATGGCGGACCGGCAAAACTCTCAGGTCGACGCTGCGCGTCCGATGACAGAGCGGGGAGGAACGGGCGGGCCCCTGGGCCTGCCGTCGTCTTCCTCGCCGACCCCCGGAGACCTCCGTGACACAGCAGTCCAGCGACGCGTTCGACAGCGCGCACTTCCCGTTCCGCCACCTCGGGCCCCGCCCGGTCTCCGAGGACTCGGCCGGCGCGCCCTCGGGTGAGGTCGCGACCATGCTCGCCGAGCTCGGCTACGACTCGCTCGACGCGTTGATCGACGCCGCGGTCCCGGACTCGATCCGGACCGACCGCCCGCTCGACCTGCCCGCGGCCAGCACCGAGTCCGAGGTCCTCGCGGACCTGCGGGCCATCGCGGCCAAGAACGTCGTCAAGACGCAGATGATCGGTCTCGGCTACTACGGGACCATCACTCCCCCGGTCGTCCGGCGCAACGTGCTCGAGTCTCCCGCCTGGTACACGGCGTACACGCCGTACCAGCCCGAGATCTCCCAGGGGCGCCTCGAGGCGCTGCTCAACTTCCAGACCGTGGTCCTCGACCTGACCGGGCTCGAGGTCGCCAACGCGTCGCTGCTCGACGAGGCCACCGCGGTCGCCGAGGCGGTCGCGCTCATGTGGCGCGCGGCCAAGGGTGGGGCGGGCGTCGTCGCCCTGGACTCCGAGCTGTTCCCGCAGACGATCGCCGTGGCCCGGGCCCGGGCCGAGTCGGTGGGCCTGCCGGTGGTCGTGGTCGACCTGTCCGAGGGCGTGACGGCGGGCCTCGTCGCCGCCGGGGTGGCGGACCAGAAGCTCATCGGCGTGGTGCTGCAGCAGAGCGGCACCTCGGGCGTGGTCCGGGACCTGCGCCCCCTCGTCGCCGAGACCAAGGAGCAGGGCGCTCTGGTGACGATCGCCGCCGACCTGCTGGCCCTCACCCTGCTCGTCTCCCCCGGCGAGCTCGGTGCGGACGTCGCGGTGGGCTCCGCCCAGCGCTTCGGCGTGCCGCTGTTCTACGGCGGCCCGCACGCCGCGTTCATGGCGGTCCGCAAGGGCCTCGAGCGGTCGCTCCCGGGCCGGCTTGTCGGGGTGTCGGTCGACGCCGACGGCGACCAGGCCTACCGCCTGGCCCTGCAGACCCGCGAGCAGCACATCCGCCGCGAGAAGGCGACGAGCAACATCTGCACGGCCCAGGCGCTGCTCGCGATCGTCGCGTCGATGTACGCGGTCTACCACGGGCCCGCAGGGCTCAAGGAGATCGCGGAGCGCGTGCACTCGCGGGCCGTGGCGCTCGCGAACGGTCTGCGGGCCGCGGGCGTCGAGGTTCGCCACGAGGTCTTCTTCGACACCGTGGCGGCCGTGGTGCCGGGTCGCGCGGCAGCCCTGGTCGCTGCCGCGGCGGACGCCGGGATCAATGTGTACAACCCGGATTCTGATCATGTACAGATTGCGTGCGACGAGACGACGACCCCCGACGACGTGCTCGCGCTCGTCGAGGTCTTCGCGGCCGGCCAGGACCTCGGGTTCGTCGGCGGCGGCAGCGTGCTGACCCCGGAACTGCTGCGCACGACGGACTACCTGACCCACCCGGTGTTCCACCGCCACCGCTCGGAGACCGCGATGCTGCGCTACCTGCGCTCGCTCTCCGACAAGGACCTCGCGCTCGACCGCACCATGATCCCGCTCGGCTCGTGCACCATGAAGCTCAACGCGACCGCCGAGATGGAGGCCATCTCCTGGCCCGGGTTCGCGGACCTGCATCCCTTCGTGCCCGCCGACCAGGCCCTCGGATACGCCGAGCTGATCGACGGCCTCCAGGCCCAGCTCACCGAGATCACGGGCTACGCGGGCGTCTCGGTGCAGCCCAACGCGGGGTCGCAGGGCGAGTTCGCGGGCCTGCTCGCGATCCGCGACTACCACCGCTCGCGCGGCGAGGAGGGGCGCGACGTGTGCCTCATCCCCGCCTCGGCGCACGGCACCAACGCGGCGTCGGCGGCGCTGGCGGGCATGCGCGTCGTGGTCGTGGCGACGTCCGAGAAGGGCGAGGTCCAGCTCGACGACCTGCGCGCCAAGCTCGAGCAGCACGGCCCCCAGGTCGCGGCGATCATGATCACCTACCCCTCGACCCACGGCGTCTACGAGGAGCACGTGCGCGAGGTCTGCGATCTTGTACATGCGGTTGGGGGCCAGGTGTACATCGATGGCGCGAACCTCAACGCGCTCGTCGGGCTCGCCCGGCCCGGCGAGTTCGGGGGCGACGTCTCGCACCTGAACCTGCACAAGACGTTCTGCATCCCGCACGGCGGTGGCGGCCCCGGGGTCGGACCCGTCGCCGTCGCCGAGCACCTGGTCCCGTTCCTCCCCGGGAACCCCCTCACGGGCGAGGGGGCGGCACCGGTCTCGGCCGCTCCCTTCGGCTCGGCCGGCATCCTCCCGATCTCCTACGCGTACGTCGCCCTCATGGGTCCCGACGGCCTGGAGGCCGCGACCAAGACCGCCGTGCTCGCCGCCAACTACCTGGCCAGCCGCCTGACCGAGCACTTCCCCGTGCTCTACACCGGCGAGGCGGGCCTGGTCGCGCACGAGTGCATCCTCGACCTGCGCCCGATCACCGCGCAGACCGGCGTCACGGCCGAGGACGTGGCCAAGCGCCTCATGGACTACGGGTTCCACGCGCCCACGCTGTCCTTCCCGGTCGCGGGCACGCTCATGGTCGAGCCGACCGAGAGCGAGGACCTCGCCGAGCTCGAGCGCTTCGTGGCGGCGATGGTCGCGATCAAGGCCGAGATCGACGAGGTCGCGGCCGGTACGTGGGGCATCGAGGAGTCGCCGCTGCGCGGGGCGCCTCACACTGCCGCCGCGGTCGTCTCGGACGCCTGGGACAAGCCCTACTCGCGCGAGGTCGCGGCCTACCCGCTCGCTACGCTGCGGTCGGGCAAGTACTGGCCGCCCGTGCGCCGCATCGACGGGGCGCGTGGCGACCGCAACCTCGTGTGCTCCTGCCCCCCGATCGAGTCGTACTCCTGAGGTGTCAGAACCAGCGTGACCACGAGGCCACGCTGGTTCTGACACCTCGGACCCACCCCAGGACCGTCAGGGCGTGGGTGACGTAGAGGTCACCCTCGTCCTGGCACCGCAGAGAGGATCACCATGACGGAGTCCGTGCAGGACACCACCCCGGTCGCTGACCGCCTCAGCCCGCTCCACGCCGAGCACGTCGCCCTGGGGGCCTCGCTCACGAGCTTCGGCGGGTGGCAGATGCCGCTGCGCTACACGAGCGACCTGGCCGAGCACCGCGGGGTGCGCGAGGCCGCTGGCCTGTTCGACCTCTCGCACATGGGCGAGATCGAGGTCAGCGGACCCCAGGCGGCCGCAGCCCTGGACCACGCCCTCGTGGGCAACCTCACGGCGGTCGCCGTGGGCCGTGCGCGCTACACGATGATCTGCGCCGAGGACGGCTCGGTGCTCGACGACCTGGTCGTCTACCGTCTGGGCGAGGAGCGGTTCCTCGTCGTGGCCAACGCCGGGAACGCGCCGCTCGTGACCGACGAGCTGGTCCGTCGCTCGAAGGGCTTCGACGCGACCGTCACCGACCAGGCCGCGGACACCGCGCTCGTCGCGGTCCAGGGGCCGCGTGCCGAGGAGATCGTCGGCTCGCTCGTGGCGCCCGGCGATGTACAAGTCATCAAGGACCTGAAGTACTACGCCTCGGTCGAGCTCCGGGTCGCGGGGATCGACGCCCTCGTGGCCCGCACCGGGTACACGGGGGAGGACGGGTTCGAGCTCTTCGTGCCCGCCGGAGCGGCCCGCGAGCTGTGGCAGAAGGTGCTTGTCGCAGGGGAGCCTCACGGCCTGGTCCCCGCCGGGCTCTCGGCGCGCGACTCGTTGCGCCTCGAAGCCGGCATGCCGCTCTACGGCCACGAGCTCGACACGACCACGACGCCGTTCGAGGCGGGCCTGGGCCGCGTCGTGAAGCTCGACAAGGTCGACGCCGAGGGCAACCCTCTCGACTTCGTGGGCCGCGCGGCCCTGGCGTCCCGCAAGGGCGCTCAGCCTGCGCGCGTGCTCGTGGGCCTCCGTGGCCTGGGAAAGAGGCCGGCTCGCGCGGGATACCCGGTCGTGATCCCGGGCAAGGACCCCGACGTGCAGATCGGCTTCGTGACCTCGGGCGCCCCCTCGCCGACCCTCGGGTATCCGGTCGCCATGGCCTACGTGACGCCCGAGTTCAGCGCCGAGGGCACCGAGCTCGCGGTCGACGTCCGGGGCCGTGAGGAGCCGGTGGTGATCGTGCCCATGCCGTTCTACCGTCGTCCCCAGGCGTCCTGACCCGGGCCCCACGGCTCGATCCCCGTCCCCCGTACCCCCCGATCTCCACCAGCAGACCAGGAGCACCTCATGGCAGACTTCCCCGCCGACCTGCAGTACACCGCCGAGCACGAGTGGCTCGACGCCTCGACCCCCGCCGTCGTCGGCATCACGAGCACGGCCGCCGAGGCCCTCGGTGACATCGTCTACCTCGAGCTGCCCGAGGTCGGCGCGACCGTCACGGCAGGCTCGGTGATCGGTGAGGTCGAGTCGACCAAGTCGGTCTCCGAGCTGTACTCGCCGGTCACCGGGACCGTGGCAGAGGTCAACCAGGCCGCGATCGACGACCCGTCCCTCGTCAACGCCGAGCCGTTCGCCGGCGGCTGGCTGATCAAGGTCGACGTGACCGAGACCGGACCGGTGCTCACGGCCGACGAGTACAGCGCGCTCGTGGGCGGCTGACCGCCCGCCCCCCGGAATCGCCCGAGGGCCGCTCCGCGACACTGTCGCAGGGGCGGCCCTCGGGCGTTTCCGGTTGTCACTCAGCATGCTGGGGAGCAAGACTGTGAGGCGGATCACATTTCTTGTCGCAACGAACGACGGGTGATCCGCGACACATCGGAGATATCGGCCGTTGTTGCCAGAGTCCGGATTTTCGGCATCTGACCTGCGTGGATACTGTGCATCACGCCGCTGGGGACCCCGTCGTGAAAGACCTCTGAGATTGAGGGTGAAGAACCGCGTCATGAATCGCGGGTTCGCCCATCTCTCCCAGTAGCAGCACCTCACCGGATCGACCCATGACGCGATGGGAAGACCGGTCAGCACATGGAGGAAGCATGAGCATCATCGAACTGGCCCGGACAGAGTCGCCGGCCGTCCAGCTCGCAGCACCACTCACCCGCCGTGAGCAGGTCGTGCTGTCGAACCTTTCCGAGGACATCACCCTGGAGCAGATCGCCACCAAGCTGTTCGTCACCCGCAACACCGTGAAGTCGCAGGTGCGCAGCCTCTACCGCAAGCTCGGTGTCTCGACGCGCGCCGAGGCCGTCCAGTGGGCCAAGGACGCAGGTATCCGCTGACACCGGCTCTCGGGGGAGACCCCGCCCGTTCCGCGGGCGGGAAGCACGGGGCGCGGAGCACGTCCGTGGTCGTCGACAGGGGGCCTGGCGCACGCGGGCACGCGTGCCGAGGCCACGGTCGAGCCAGGTCCCGTCATGGTCGGCATGAAACACTGCGCACATGATCTCCCGCCGTCTCGTGGTGGCCGCCGCCGTCGTCGACGACCTCACGAACCCTCGCCTGCTGCTCGCCGCCCGCCGTTCTCGGCCGGTCGAGCTCGCGGGGCGCTGGGAGTTCCCGGGGGGCAAGGTCGATCCGGGGGAGACACCCGTCGACGGGCTGCACCGTGAGCTCCGCGAGGAGCTGGGCGTGCAGGTCGAGCTCGGTGACGAGCTCGCCGGGCCTGACGAAGGCGGCTGGAACATCACGGACCGGCACGTCATGCGTCTGTGGCTCGCCCGCATCGTGGCGGGGGAGCCCGAGCCGCTCGTCGAGCATGACGAGCTGTCCTGGTTGCCGACCGGCGAGTGGGGGAGCGTCGACTGGCTGGACGGCGACGTCCGGATCGTCGACGCGCTCAGCGACTGGGTGGCGCAGGAAGCCGTCTGACCCAGGTCTCGACCTGACGCCTGCTGCGCAGGCGCACGAGAACCGGCGGCGGGTCCTGGCGTGCGACCGTTGCCGGGAGGTCGCGCAACGAGTGCCGCGTGGACCACGCCCACCGGACGACGTGGCCCGGGTCCCGGAGGACCGTCCGCAGCGGTGGCTCGACGTTGCCGTTCCACAGCACCTCGTGCCGCCACGCGCGCCGCAGCGTGCGTGCCACGACCTGGCGCATCGTCGTCGCCACCGGCAGGTCGAGCCACACGACGAGGTCGGCCTCGTCCAGGAGAAGCTGTCGCGCCGCGCGGTACTGCCACTCGACGACGAAACCCTCCTGCCCGACGACGTCGCGCACGTCGTCGAGGAACGTCGCCCGGGGAGTCCATCCCGGGCCGTGGAAGAGCGCGTCGATCTCGGTGTGCGGCAGGTCGAGCCGTGCGGCGACCCGCCGCGCGAGGGTCGTCTTCCCCGACCCCGAGACCCCGGCCACGACGACGCGGCGAGGGCTGTGCCCGAGGTGTGCGACGACGTCGTCCACGGGGCCGAGGAGGGTGAGCACCCGGGGACACTACCCGACGGGCCGGTGACGACCGCCGCTCTGCGGCCGGGCTTCGCCGCGCGGTCACGTCCCGGCGCTGGTATCACGGAGGGACGCAGATCGCGGCGCGCGGGGTAGTCGGACCGGGCATCGCACCTACCTCCGACCGCCCGACCGGGCCTCGTGCACGCACGGCGTCCCCACGCAGAGAGAGGTGCCCCGCATGAGCGACCTCACCGGACTGGGCCCCCCGGCACGACCCGTGAGCGTCACCGTCGCGGTCGCGCTCACGTGGATCGCGGCCGTGACCGACGTCGTGGGCAGCGTCGCGCTGTTCCTGCTCGCGGGCGACGCCGCAGTGACCGGGGCGATCGCCGCGACCCGCGCCGAGATCCAGTTCTTCGCGCTCCTGAGCCTCGTCGTCGGGGTGCTCGTCGTGCTCGTCGCGCTCGGCCTCCAGACCAGGGGGAGGTGGGCGCTCATGGCGATCACGGTCGTCATGCTGCTCCGGGTCGGCGTCGGCGTCTACTCGCTGCTGCGCTTCGGTCCGCACCACCTGACGGGGGCCGTGCTGACGATCGTCGTCGCCCTCCTGGTGCTCGCGCTGCTCTGGAACGGGGCGTCCCGGCGGTACTTCCGGGCGTGACCGACGCGCCCGCACGGGACGACCGACGCCCCCGCTCCCCGTCGAGGGGAGCGGGGGCGTCGTCGAGACCGCGGTCGGGCTTGTTCGTGTGCGGGTCAGCCGTCGGCGGGCTCGCGCGCGGGGCCGCCCTGCGCGGGGGCCTCGTCGGCCGAGACCTGCTGCTCCCCGAGGTGCTTCGGGGTCCACCCCTTGCTGACCGAGCCGATCATCGTCGGCGGCGTGTGCTTGCGGGTCCACGCCTTGAAGACCAGGTACATGACGATCACCAGGACGTAGCGGACCATGGCCAGGAGCGACTGGACCGTGGGCTCGCCGCATCCCAGGGTCGCGCTGGTGTCGTTGAGCGAGTGGACGACCATGACGAGCACGATCCCGCCGATCGCGGCAGGCGTCCCCTTGCGGCCGTAGAGGTGCCACGCGCGCCACGCGATCGCGACCGCGATGCCCGTGAAGAGCCAGTGGAACGGCGAGACGCCGAAGATACGGGCGACCTGGGCGGCGATCACCGATCCGGTGGTGACCGCAGGGGTCTCGCCACCGCAGAAGGCGGGACCTGAGGCCGCGGCCGTCTGGTAGGCGTACAGCGTGGTCTCCGCGATCGCGAAGCCGAACCCGGACGCGAGCCCGATCGCGACACCTGCACGCGGGTTGCGGTAGGTACCGAGCAGGAACAGCGCGATGGGGACGAGCAGCTTGGCGGTCTCCTCGGTGAACCCGACGAGGGCCGTCGCGAGCGAGATGCCGCCGATCGAACCGGTGAGGTCGTTGAGGTTCAGGGCGACGAGGAACGTGGCGCCGGCCGAGGCGACCGCGACGGCCGCGACCTGGCGGAGGCCGATCACGTCGCGCAGCGAGAGCTGGCGGTCGACGAAGCCGTAGAACGCCCAGCACACGAGGGCCATGGCCAAGAAGCTCGTGACGGCCATGACGTGCACGTTCTCGGTCGCCTGGTAGGCGGCGATCCCGATCCCGAGGACGACCAGCGCGGCGGCGAGGCTCCAGACCCACCGGCCCCAGAACCGGCCTCGGAAGTGGTGGCCGCGGTTCGCCCGCTCGGCGCCGCCCGTGACTCGTGCCGTCCAGGCCTGGCCGTCCCAGAGGCGGCTGCGCGGGGACTTCGAGGCGGGGTCGGGGAACCAGCCTGCGGCAGGGGCGTCGGGGCGCTTCGGCGCGAGTCGCCACGCGGCGTAGAAGCCGACGATCAGCAGGACCGCGCCGAGGATGTTGAGCATCATGACTTCAGCCAATCACCAGGTTCCGTCGTCGAGACTCCGAGCGGCACGACACGCCGACACTCGTCGTCACGGACCGTGATCGGGTCGCTTCGTCGCGATGTCGCGATGTTGCCGAGCGGGCACGTCGGGTGGTGCTGCGCGAGCCCGGGACGACCCGAACCGCGCACTCGACGAGGCCGTCCCCCCGCGCGCGCGTGTTCGGCATCTGTGCCCTACTAGTGAGCGGCAGGTTTCGACTTTTGATTGACAGGCGATAGAAGTCCCCCTAGATTCCTACCAGGTGGTCGAGGAAGACTGCCGTTCTCGCAGGTAGATCCACCCTGATCCATGACATACCGAGCATCTTGCCTCCGCGGCAGATCGCTCGTCCCGACGGGGGAGACCCCGGTGTGCTCAGCCGGTGCGACCCACGGGTCCCACCACCACTCGACGGCGAGGGGAGGACAGCAGCAGCGGCGCGGGCACGCAGCCCCGGACGCCGCCCCCGTACAGACATAAAGACCGAGCCACCCGTGTTCCCGCTGTTCCAGCAGCGAGCGGTGGCTCGGCCCGGCGATGAACCCCGATGAGGAGCTGCATCACTGTGAAGTCTATTCCTGAACGAAGGACCGTGAGATCAAGGGTGGTCGCCGCCTCGCTCGCCGGCGTCCTGGCCCTGACCGGCCTCGCGGCCGCGACGGCCCCGGCCATCGCGCACGACGGCGTCGACCACGGCAGCGAGCCCGGCGCGGAGGCCGCGCTCGACTGGTCCAACTACGAGAAGATCCTGCTGACCAAGGACGTCGGCGAGCCGATCGACCTCGCGATCCTGCCCGACGGCAAGATCCTGCACACCGCACGCAACGGGGACGTCCGGCTCACGGACCCCCAGACCGGCGTCACGTCGGTCACCAACAAGATCCCCGTCTACGCGAACTCCGAGGACGGCCTGCAGGGCATCGCCGTCGACCCGAACTTCGCCGAGAACAACTGGGTCTACCTCGTCTACGCCCCGCTCAGCGGCACCCCCGCGGGCTCGGCCCCCAACACGCTGCCCGCCGGCGCCGACGCGAGCTACTGGGACCAGTGGAAGGGCGTCAACCGCCTCTCCCGCTTCCAGTGGACCGGCACCGGGCTCGACCTGGCCTCTGAGCAGAAGATCCTCGACGTCGAGGTCCAGCGCGGTCAGTGCTGCCACGTCGGCGCCGACATCGACTGGGACGGCGACGGCAACCTCTACCTGTCGACCGGTGACAACACCCCCGCCAGCGCGCCCGGAGCCAACGGCTTCGCCCCCAACAACGACGCTCCCGGGATGAACCCCGGTCTGGACTCGCGTCGCGGCGCCGGCAACACCAACGACCTGCGCGGCAAGATCCTGCGCATCACGGTCCAGCCGGACGGCACCTACACGATCCCCGAGGGCAACCTCTTCCCGGTCGGCACCGAGAAGACCCGGCCCGAGATCTTCGTGATGGGTGTCCGCAACCCGTTCCGCATCGACGTCGACCCCGAGACGAACAGCCTCTCGTGGGGCGACTACGGACCGGACGCGGCCAACGCCGACCCGAACCGTGGCCCCATGGGCTACGTCGAGTGGAACACCGTGAGCCTCGACGACCCGCACAACGCGGGCTGGCCCTACGTGCACGGGCCCAACGCGGCCTACAACGAGTGGAACTTCGCGACGAGCACGCCCGGGGCCTTCTTCGACCCGGCCGCGCTCAAGAACAACTCGCGCTGGAACACGGGCCTCGTCGACCTGCCGCCGGCCCGTGAGGCGACGCTCTACTACGGCGACCGCCCCGGCGACCAGCCGTGGGACGAGCTCGTGAACTTCGGGGCAGGCAGCGGCCAGGCGCCCATGGGAGCCCCCGTCTACCACTACGACGCCGAGAACCCCTCGACGTCCAAGCTCCCGGAGTACTGGGACAACAAGGCGTTCTTCGGTGAGTTCTCGCAGGACTACCTGGCGGCCTTCACGGTCGACTGGGACTCCTACGAGGTCACGCACATCGAGGACTTCACGCCCAACGCGCAGCTCGCGAAGAACGCGCAGCCGCTGAACGACAACATGATCGACATGGAGTTCGGCCCCGACGGCTCGCTCTACGTGCTCGACTACGGCGACGGATTCTTCCGCGCCAACCCGGACGCCGGCCTGTACAAGGTGTCCTACGCCGAGGGGAACAAGGCGCCGCAGGCGCGGTTCACCGCGAACCCGACCTCGTCCTCCGAGGCGCCGCTCACGGTGGCCTTCGACGCGGGCACCTCGAGCGACCCCGACGGCGACGCCCTCACCTACCAGTGGGACTTCGACGGCAACGGATCGTTCGACGCCACGGGCGTCACGGCGAGCCACACCTACACGACGCTCGGCCAGTACAACGCCCGCCTGCGCGTGACCGACGCCAAGGGCAAGTTCACGCTGACCTCCAAGGTCATCTCGGTCGGCAACCAGGCACCGACGGTCACGGTCGACTACCCCGGCGACGGCTCGTTCTTCAGCTGGGGCCAGGCCGTGCCGTTCAAGGTCTCGACGAACGACGCCGAGGACGGGACCGCGACCGCGTGCAACCGCGTGGCGTGGACCTACGGCCTGGGCCACGACGAGCACGCCCACCCCGAGGTCTCGGGCACGGGCTGCACGGGGGCGTGGAAGACGTCCCCCGACTCGCCGCAGCACGGTGAGGGCGCGCACATCTACGGCGCCGTCGTCGTGTCCTACACCGACAACGGGCACAACGGCCTGCCCGCCGCTCCCGGCGAGGCGACCGTCCAGCTCAACCCGTTCGTCCAGCAGGCCGAGCACGCCAAGAGCAAGGGCGTCGTGGCCTACGAGGACGAGACGGCGGGTGCCGGTCAGGCGATCCGCGGGCTCGGCACCGGTGACCACCTGTCCTACAGCCCGGTGAACTTCGCCGGGATCACGGGCGTCAAGGTCGTCGCCAACGGTGGCGGTCAGCTCCAGCTCCGCTGGGGTGCGGCCGACGCGGCACCGTTCGCGACCGCGCAGATCCCCTCCGGCGCAGGCTGGAAGGAGGTCACGGTGCCGTTCACGAACGCCCCGCAGGGTTCGGGCACGCTCTTCGTGACCTCGGCCAACGAGCTGGCCGTCGACTCGTTCGACTTCCAGGGCGTGGGCGTCGGCGACGTCAAGGCGCCGACCATCACGCACTCGCTCGACCCGGCGGCGCCCACGGGCGTGGGCGGCGTCTACAACAAGGCCGTGCGCATGAACCTCGACGTCAAGGACGACGGCGCGCTCGCGAGCGTGCAGTACTCGACCAACAACGGTCAGACCTGGACGAACGTGGCTGCGGCCGGCGGCGCGTACGGCGTGAGCTTCACGACCAACGGTGCGCGCACCCTCCAGTACCGCGCGACCGACACGGGCGGCAACGTCTCGACGGTCGGCTCGGTCTCCTTCACGATCGACCTCGCCGCACCGAACGAGCCCACGGTCTCGTCGGTCACCAAGGTCGCCGTGTCCTCGGCCCGCGTCTCCTACGGGGCTCCGGGCGAGGCCACGGTCACCGTCACGGGCGAGGGCGGTACGCCCACGGGCGACGTCGTCCTCACCTCGGGCGACACCGAGGTCGGTCGCGGGACCCTCGTCGAGGGCGTCGCGACGATCGCGCTCGACCCGTCGCTCGCCGTCGGGACGCACACCCTCAAGGCGAGCTACCAGGCCGACCAGGTCTTCAAGAAGTCCTCGTCGACCGTGCGCCTCACGGTGGCCGCGGCCTCGTCGACCGTCTCGGGCTCGGTCTCGCCCAACCCGGTCAAGCCCTCGATCGCCGCCAAGGCGAACATCTCGGTCGAGAGCTCGACGGGCGTCGTCGCCACGGGCGACGTCACGGTGACGGTCAAGCGCAACAACGCCACGGTCGCTACCCGCACCGGGACGCTCGACGCCGAGGGCAACGTCGTCGTGACGCTCCCGAAGCTCCCCGAGGTGGGCACCTACAAGGTCGAGATCGCCTACCAGGGCTCGACCGGCGTCACCAAGAGCGCGACGTCGCTCAACCTCACCGTCCGCAACTAGGCACGTGGTGGCCCGGGGGCGCGCGCCCGGGGCCACCGAACCTCACCTCGAAGGAGAGACATGAGTTCACACGAGCACTACCACGAGTCCATCCCGGCTCGGCCGATGAGCCGGCGGAACCTGCTCAAGGCCCTCGCTGCGTCGACGGTCGCCGTGGGCGTCGGCGCGGCCCTGGGCCCGACGGCGGCGTCCGCGCTCGGCAGCGTGGCCGCGGCTCCCAGCAGCGGACGCAACCGCCTGGTCCCGGTCAACCGCATCGGCATCCAGCTGTACACCGTCCGTGACAAGGTCAGCCAGCTCGGCTTCCGGGCCGTGCTCGAGGAGCTCGCCGACATCGGCTACTCCGAGATCGAGTTCGCCGGGTACACGCAGGGGCAGGTCGGTGCGATCACCCCCGCGGAGATCCGCCAGATCCTCGACGACAACGGCCTGCGGGCCGTGGGGTCGCACGTCAACCTCAACCCGAACAACATCGACGCCGAGATCGAGAAGGCGCTGATCCTCGGCATGCCGCACCTCGGCCAGGGCGGCCCGATCAACGGCACCAACACGGTCGCGGCGTGGACGGCCGCGGCGCAGACGTGGAACGCCATGGGGGAGAAGGCCAAGGCGGCGGGCCTCAAGCTCTACGCGCACAACCACGACGGCGAGTTCCGCTTCACGTCCGACGACCCGAGCCGTCGCGTGTACGACCTGCTGTGGGACGAGTTCGACCCGTCGCTCGTCTTCTTCGAGATGGACGTCTACTGGGCGCACGTCGGCCAGTACAAGTACCCCGGGTTCGAGCCCATCGAGTACATCAAGCGCGACCCGCGGCGCTTCCCGATGCTGCACCTCAAGGACGGCAAGGCCAACCCGAGCAGCGCCAACGGCTACGACATCATCGAGTTCGGCGCCGGCAGCATCGACTACCAGTCCTTCCTCTCACAGCTCCGCACGCGCGGCCAGCACTTCGGCCTGTACGAGCAGGACAACGCGAGCTCGGTCGCCGAGCCGCCGAACCCCTTGAACTCGCTGGGCAACGCACGACGCAGCTACACCTCCATCTACGGCCTTCGCGGCTGACCCACCGAGATCACAGGAGAATCGACATGAAGTGGAAGGTTTCAGCAGCCGCTGCCACAGCGTTCGCGCTGCTCGCGGTCGCCGCACCGTCGGCGCACGCCGCGGTCACGAACTGCACGACCGAGCTCGACGACACGGTCGTCGCGGGCGACCTGGTGGTCCCCGCGGGGGCGACCTGTGTCCTCGGTGGCACGACGGTCCAGGGTTCGATCACGGTCGGTGACGACGCATGGCTCGACGCGACCGAGGCGGTCATCGAGGGCGACGTCGTCGCGACCGACGCGTACGGCGTCCTGATCGACGGCGCGAGCGTGGGCGGCGACATCAGCTCGTACACCGCGGGGTCCCGCACCGGGTTCCTCTACCTGTACGACCTGCGCGTGGGTGGCAGCGTCGCGACGGGCGGGGTCGACGTCGAGATCTCGGACACCAAGATCACAGGCAACCTCACGACGCAGGCCGCGACCTACGTCGACGTGCTGCGCACGAGCGTGGGCGGCGACGCGACGCTCGGCGACAGCGACTTCGGCGTCAGCCTCGGGGGCGCGGTCGTGGGGGGCAGCCTGTCCGTGACGGGCACCTCGCGCGACGCGCTGATCGGCGCGAACGCCGACGGGACCGCCGACCAGTGGGGCAACACGGTGGGTGGGGACCTCGTCCTGACCGGCAACACCGCGAACCTCCAGGTCGCGGGCACCACGGTCCACGGGGCCGTGCGCCTCGCGGACAACACCCCGGCGGCGAACTTCGGTCCGGGCAACACCGCGGGCTCGGTCGAGGGCGACCTCACCGGCACGGCCCCCGGCGCGCTCGCGGCGGGCGACCAGTCGGTCGCGGTCGTGATCCCCGAGCCCCGGCCGGGCGAGCTCACGTGGAGCCTCGAAGGCTCGACGGGTCTCGTCGACCTGGGTGTGGCCGAGGAGCAGGGCGACCACTTCGCGGCCTCGGGCGACCTGGTGCCGGTCCGCGTCACGGACACCCGCATCAACGCCCCGGCCTGGTCGGTCTCGGCGCAGGTCAGCGACTTCGTCGCGGGCGGCGAGACGGTGTCCGGCAAGTACCTCGGGTGGACGCCCGAGCTCCTGGAGAACGACGGCGGAGCGGTCGCGGGTGCGGCCGTCGCCTCGGGCTTCGTCGAGGGTGACGGCCTGTCCGTCGCCCGCACCCTGGGCAGCGCGGAGGCCGGGCACGCCCGCGGCTCCGCGGTCATCGGGGCGGAGCTGGACCTCAAGCTCCCGCTCTCGGTGAACGAGGGGACCTACAACGCGACGATGACGCTGACCGCGCTCAGCTAGTCACGCCGTGACCGTGGTGCCGGCCGGCCCGTTCCTCCACAGGCCGGCCGGCACCACCGCTCAACAGCCCGTCCCACCCGCCGGACAGCCGCCGGACGGGGCGAACGACCTGGCCGTCCCGGCCGGGCATCACGAAAGCAGGCACGACCATGGCCATGCAGCAGCTCTTCCTCCGGCCCGAGCGGGACACCGACGGGCGGTCCGCGCTGACCAACGTGCGCGCGCACCAGCGGGTGAACGGCCACAGCCACGCCCTGTGGATCCTCGCGGTCCTCGCGGTGACGCTCGTCGTGGGCCTGCTCGTCTCGCTGGTGGCCCCGGGCGCGTCCGCCCTCGCGCTGTCCTCGCGGTCCGCCGCGCTCCCGCACGTGGTGAGCGCCGCCGTCGGGCCGGAGGATCCTGCGGCGACCGACGGCGCCGCGCCCGCTGCGGCGCCCGTGACCTGGGGCGTGCGCCCCGCCGACACCGTGCACGGTACCGAGCGCCCCAACTACGCCTACGCCCTCGAGCCGGGCGCGAGCCTGGACGACGGGATCATCGTCTCCAACTACACGCAGGGGCCCCTGACGTTCCGCGTCTACGCGGCCGACGGGTTCATGACCGAGGCGGGCGAGCTCGACCTGCTGCCCGCGGGCGAGGAGTCCTCCGCTCTCGGTGCGTGGGTGTCCTTCGCGGGGGAGGAGGTCACGGTCGAGGGCGGCGACAGCGTGGTCGTCCCGTTCACCCTGACCGTCCCGACCGACGCGACGCCCGGCGACTACGCGGCGGGCGTCGTGTCCTCGCTGCTGGTCGAGAACGCCGAGGGCGTGAGCGTCGACCGCCGGCTGGGATCGCGCATGCACCTGCGCGTCGCGGGCGACCTGGTCCCCGCCGTCGTGCTCGACGACGTCTCGGTCACCTACGACGGCACGCTCAACCCCTTCGCGGCGGGCGACGCGACCGTGACGTTCACTGTCACGAACGACGGCAACACGCGCCTGGCCGCCGGTCAGGTCGTGCGGGTCGCGGGGCCGTGGGGCGCCGGCGCGCAGAGCACCCCGCGCGTCGAGCTCCCCGAGCTGCTCCCCGGGACGTCCGTGACGCGCACCGTGACGGTCGACGGCGTGTGGCCGCTCGGCCGGGTCTCGGCGGACGTGCGGGTGACCGCGGAGGTCGTCACGGCGATCGGCGCGGCCGACGGCGAGGCCCCGGTCGTAGCCCCCGCGTCGGCGTCGGCGTCGACGCTCGCGGTGCCGTGGGCCGCCCTCGCGCTGCTGGTCCTGCTCGTGGCGGGCGTCGTGCTGTGGCGTCGCGCTGCCCGACGGCGCCGTGTCCGTGACGAGCGCAAGGTCGCCGAGGCCGTGGCCCAGGCCCTCAAGGAGCGCGACGAGCAGCCCGTCGCCTGACGTGCGCCGGCCACCTGGCGCGCCCTGGCCGACTGGCGTGCCCCGGCCACCTTGACGTGCGTCGGCCGACTGACGTGCCCCGGCCACCTGGCCGGGGTCAGGAGAACAGCGGGTCGAGCCGGTTGTCGACGGTCGAGAGCGCCGACCCGATCGCCATGTGCATGTCGAGGTACTGGTAGGTGCCCAGGCGACCGCCGAAGAAGACCTCGGGCTCGCCCTCCGCGAGGCGGCGGTAGGCCGTGAGCCGCTCGCGGTCGACGGCGGTGCTGACCGGGTAGTAGGGCTCGTCGGTCCGCTCGGCGAAGCGGGAGAACTCCCGCATGATGACGGTCTTGTCGGTCGGGTAGTCGCGCTCCGGGTGGAAGTGCCGGAACTCGTGGATCCGGGTGTAGGGGACGTCGGCGTCCGGGTAGTTCATGACGGAGGTGCCCTGGAAGTCGCCCACGGGCAGGACCTCCTGCTCGAAGTCGAGCGTCCGCCACGAGAGCTCGCCCTCGGCGTGGTCGAAGTAGCGGTCCACAGGCCCGGTGTACACGACCGGGACGTGGCCGACGACCGCCTGCTTGTTCACGGGCTGCGAGGCGTCGAAGAAGTCGGTGTCGAGCTGCACGGTGATGTTCGGGTGGTCGGCCATGCGTTCGAGCCACGCCGTGTACCCGTCGACGGGAAGGCCCTCGTGGGTGTCGGCGAAGTAGCGGTTGTCGTACGTGTACCGGACCGGGAGGCGGGAGATGACCGACGCCGGGAGGTCCCGAGGGTCCGTCTGCCACTGCTTGGCCGTGTAGTCACGGACGAACGCCTCGTAGAGCGGGCGGCCGATGAGGCTCACGCCCTGCTCGTCCAGGTTCTGCGGGGTCCTCCCGCCGAGCTCGGCCGCCTGCTCGCGGATCAGGGCGCGCGCCGCGTCGGGCCCCAGGGCGCTGCGGAAGAACTGGTTGATGGTCCCCAGGTTGATCGGCAGGGGGTACACCTCGCCGCGGTGCGTGCTGTAGACGCGGTGCACGTACGACGTGAACCGCGTGAACCGGTTGACGTACTCCCACACCCGCTCGTTCGAGGTGTGGAAGAGGTGTGCCCCGTACTGGTGCACCTCGATGCCGGTCTCCGGCTCGGTCGCGCTGTACGCGTTCCCCCCGATGTGCGACCGGCGGTCGATCACGAGGACCTTGAGCCCGCGCTCCGTCGCGAGGCGCTCCGCCACGGTCAGGCCGAAGAAGCCTGCTCCCACCACCACGAGATCCGTCATCATGCTCCCAGCTGAACCGGCCGTCACGTCGCTCGGCGCACCTGCGTCGAGGGGCGCCCGTGCGGCCCGGGAACCTCACCGGGAGTCTCGGGATCGAGGTCACGGGCGCCGACGAGCTCGAAGGACTGCAGCATATAGCGCCCTGCTGAGCGCACCGCCGGGAGGCTCCCACGACGGCGTCGGGGCCGGGGCGGGCGCCGGCCGCTGGCGCCTCGGACGACAGATCATGCGTCCTGATCGACAGGTTGTGCACAGCGGGGCGGTGGGCCGCCGGGGGGTGCTTGACTTCCGACGACGCCACTCCCGGACGGGGAGGCGGCGCCGCAGTACTCACGACCCCCATGACGAGGACGGCCGCCCGCACGTGCGGGGCGGCGTCCGGATCGGGCGCACGGGCGACACGTCGTCCGTGCGCCCCGTCACCGAGGAGCACGACGGAGCACCCGAACGGCAAGGAGGCCGATGACGATCGAGACGTTCCCGTCCCCCCACGCCCGGCGCCCCGCCGTGCTGCGCGGTACCCCTTCGTGAGAGTGAGTGTGTGATGTTCGGTCGGATTGGTCAGGCGTGGTCGGGGTTTGCTGAGCGGCGTCCGGGGGCGGC
>NZ_JACSQE010000018.1:34001-82256 GCF_014836745.1 Oerskovia gallyi | reverse complement strand
CCCCCCCCCCCCCCCCCCCCCCCCCCCCCCCCCCCCCCCCCCCCCCCCCCCCCCCCCCCCCCCCCCCCCCCCCCCCCACGGCCGGATTCTTCATAGGATGTAGCCATGAGCCAACCGAGCCAGCAGCCGAACTTCGACGTGCGCGGTGCCGTCGACCTGTCGTCCTTGAACCGTCCGTCGGCCCCGCCGCCCGGCGCGCCCGGTGGTGCGCCCGAGGCCGGCGGGTACGTCGTCGACGTGACCGAGGAGTCGTTCCCGCAGCTCGTGCAGGACTCGACGCAGTACCCGGTCGTGGTCCTGCTCTGGATCCCGACCGACCAGGCGAACGCGCAGCTCGGCACCGAGCTCGGCGCGATCGCGGAGGAGTTCGCCGGGCGATTCCTCCTGGGCCGGGTCGACGCGCAGACCTATCCGCAGATCGCCGCCGCCTTCCAGGTCGAGAGCGTCCCGACGGTCGTGGCGATCGTCGGCGGCCAGCCTGTCCCGCTGTTCCAGGGCGCCGCCGCCGGGGACCAGATCCGCGCCGTCCTGCAGCAGGTGCTGCAGATCGCCGAGGGCAACGGGGTCACGGGCCGGGCGCCCGCGCAGGGAGCCCCGGCGGGTGACGAGGCGCCGACCGAGCAGGCGGCTCCCGAGCCCGAGCTGCCGCCCCTGCACCAGGAGGCGTACGACGCGATCGAGCGTGACGACTTCGACGCGGCCGTCGCCGCGTACGAGAAGGCCATCAAGCAGGACCCCCGCGACCACCTCGCCACGGCGGGGCTCGCGCAGGTGGGGCTGCTGCGGCGCACGCGCGACCTCGACCTGCAGGCCGCGCGCGAGGCCGCCGCGGCTCGGCCCGCCGACCTCCAGGCGCAGCTCGACGTCGCGGACCTCGACATCCTCGGCGGCAAGGTCGAGGACGCCTTCGGGCGTCTGCTCGACCTGCTCGTCGGGTCGAGCGCCGAGGACAAGGAGACGCTGCGCCGTCGGCTCGTCGACTACTTCGAGATCCTCGGCCCGGCCGACCCCCGGGTCGGCAAGGCCCGCCAGCTCCTGGCGATCAACCTGTACTGACGCCAGCGCCCGCGCACGACGACGGCCGGTCTCCTCCCGCGAGGTGACCGGCCGTCGTCGTGCGCGGGTGCGGAGCCCGACGTGGTCAGGCAGGCGCCAGGTAGAGCACCCCGAGCGGCGGGACGCGCAGCGTCACGGAGTGTGCCCGCCCCTTCCAGGGCCGTGCCTCGGCCAGCACCTCACCGAGGTTCCCGACCCCGGACCCGCCGTAGACCTCGGCATCGGTGTTGAGGATCTCGCGCCACGCGCCGCCCTGGGGCAGGGCGAGGCGGTAGCCCTCGTGCGGGGTACCCGCGAAGTTCACGACGACGGCGACCTGGTTCCCGCCCGCGTCGCGCCGCAGGTATGCGACGACGTTGTGGTCGGCGTCCTCGGCGTCGAGCCACTCGAAGCCCGCAGGGTCGTGGTCGAGCGCCCACAGGGCGGGGGTGCGCCGGTAGAGCTCGTTGAGGTCGCGCACCTGGCGCTGGACGCCCGCCTTGCCGGGGTCGCCCAGCCCGGCCCAGTCGAGGCTCGCGGCCTCGTTCCACTCGGCGTGCTGGGCGATCTCGCAGCCCATGAACAGCAGCTGCTTGCCGGGGTGCGACCACTGGTAGGCCAGGAACGAGCGGACCCCCGCGCGCTTCTGCCAGTCGTCGCCGGGCATCTTGCCGTAGAGCGACCCCTTGCCGTGCACGACCTCGTCGTGGCTGATGGGCAGGACGAACTGCTCGGAGTACGCGTAGACCATCGAGAACGTGATCTCGTGGTGGTGGTAGCGCCGGTTGATGGGCTCCTCGGCGATGTAGCGCAGCGAGTCGTTCATCCAGCCCATGTTCCACTTGAGGCCGAACCCGAGGCCGCCCGCGTCGGTGGGACGTGTGACGCCGGGCCAGGCCGTGGACTCCTCGGCGATCATCATGACGCCGGGCGTGCGCCGGTAGGCGGTCGCATTGGTCTCCTGGAGGAACGCGATGGCCTCGAGGTTCTCGCGCCCGCCGTGGACGTTGGGGTGCCACTGGCCTGGGCCCCGCGAGTAGTCGAGATAGAGCATCGAGGCCACGGCGTCGACGCGCAGGGCGTCGACGTGGAACTCCTCGAACCAGTACGTCGCGTTGGCGACGAGGAAGTTGCGCACCTCGTTGCGACCGAAGTCGAACACGTAGGTGCCCCAGTCGGGCTGCTCGCCCCGCAGCGGGTCGGGGTGCTCGTAGAGCGGGGTCCCGTCGAAGCGCGCGAGCGCCCACTCGTCCTTGGGGAAGTGCGCAGGGACCCAGTCGAGGATCACGCCGATCCCGGCCCGGTGCAGGGTGTCGACGAGGTACCGGAAGTCGTCGGGGTGGCCGAAGCGCGCGGTCGGGGCGTAGTAGCTCGTGACCTGGTAGCCCCACGAGCCGCCGTAGGGGTGCTCGGCCACGGGCATGAGCTCGACGTGCGTGAAGCCGGTCTCCAGGACGTAGGACGTGAGCTGGTCGGCGAGCTCGCGGTAGCTCAGGCCCTGGCGCCACGAGCCCAGGTGCACCTCGTAGACGCTCACGGGGCCCGTGTGCGGGTCGCGGGCCGCGCGCTCGGCGAGCCAGGCGTCGTCGGTCCACTCGTGCCCGGACGCGACGACGACGCTCGCGTTGGCGGGCGGCACCTGCGTGCCCTTGGCCAGGGGGTCGGCCTTCTGGAGCCAGGCCCCGCCCGCCGTCAGGATCTCGTACTTGTAGAGCGTGCCGGGCCCGACGCCGGGCACGAACAGCTCCCACACCCCCGTGTCGCCCAGCGAGCGCATGGCGTGCGTGCTGCCCTGCCAGTGGTTGAAGTCGCCGATGACCCGCACCGCGCGGGCGTTGGGCGCCCAGACCGCGAACGCCGTGCCGCTCGTGGTCCCGGACGCCCCGGGCTCGCCGAGCACGCTCGGGTAGACCTTCGGGTTGGCGCCCAGGACGGTCCACAGCTCCTCGTGGCGCCCCTCGCGGACCAGGTGCTGGTCCATCTCGCCGAGCGTCGGCAGGAAGCGGTACGGGTCGTCCAGGAGGGTCGTGGTCTCGCCGTAGCGTGCGCGGACGCGGTAGTCGGGGGCGTGCAGCACGGGCGGGGTCGGGGCGCCGTGCGCGGGCTCGTCGACCGCCGCGGGCACGACCGCGACCCAGATCCCGTCCTGCTCGTGCGTCGCGGCGAACTCGCCGTCGAGGGTGATGATCGCGACCTCGTCCGCGAGCGGACGCAGGACGCGCACCGTGGCGGCGCCCCCGGTCCGGCCGCCCGGGAGGGGCACCGCGGTCAGGTGCGGGCCCAGCACCGCGTGGGGGTCGACTGCCCGGCCCTGGGCGACGGCCGCGAGCGCGACCGGATCGGCCGGCACCACGGGGAGCGGTGGGAGGGAGCTGCTCGGAGGTGTCGATGACCCGGTCATGGCCCAACCTTTCCACGTCGCCGGGGTGCGTGCGTACTCCCCGCGCCGCACGGGCACGCGCTCACCCCGCCCTCACCGGTCCGCGCCCGGTGTCGACGGTCCCGCGACGAGCTGGTTCGCCGTGCGCAGGACCCGGCGGGCGGTCAGCGCGGACTCCCCGGTCCGCCCGAGCGGTTCGGGAACCGACACCGTGAACGTCACGGACTCGCCGGGCAGGAGCGTCACGAGCTGGTCGTCGACGCTCGCCTCCGGGTGCACCTTGTCGACCAGGAGGGCCACGTCGCGCACGAGCGCCCGGGCCGTGACGACGACCTCGTACCGGCGACCTCCTCCGGGCCCGCCGACCGCAGCGGGCGTGCGGATCGAGCCCGGCACGGGCGTCGGCACCGGGGCGTCGGGGGCGACCTCCCGCACGGAGGCGTCCAGCCCGTCGTCGGCCAGGGCGCCGTCTCGCGGTTCCGCGAAGAACCACAGCCCGCGCTCGTCGCCCAGGCTCACGACGACCAGCTCGTCGCGGGCGCTCGCGGCCGTCGCGACGGCGTCCGGCAGCAGGAGCGTGCGCGTCTCGCGCGGCGCCAGCCCGACGGCGGTGCTCACCTCGGCGAGGACCGTCCCGTCGTAGCGCACGCGGCGCTGGACGAGCGTCCCGCTCCACGGGTCGGGCGAGTCGTTGACGACGACCACCGCGAGGGCCGAGGGGTCGCCGGAGACGGGCGCGCCGCCGTCGGGCCTGCGGGGCTGGACCGTGACCAGGCGGTCGCGGTACGCGTGGGCGAGGGCGAAGAGCGTGGGCTTGGCGCGACCGGCGCCGTCGACAGCGGCCCACGACGTGACGGGCCAGCAGTCGTTGAGCTGCCACACGATCGCGCCCGCGCAGCGCGGGCTCCACGAGCGCATGTGCTCGATCCCGACCGTCATGGCGTTCGCCTGGTTGAGGGACATGGCCCAGTGCCAGTCGTCCATGTCGTCGGGCAGCGGGAAGTGGGGGAGGAGGCCGTCGGTCAGCTTGTCGTTGCCCTGCGCGGCCTTCTGGTGCACGAGCATCCCGGGGGACTCGGGTGTGAGCGGTTCGTCGGACAGGGCGTCGCGCAGGGTCGACCACGTGGGCGGGCCCTGCCAGCCGAACTCGGCGACGAAGCGCGTGACGTGGTCGCGGTACACCTCGTACCCCTGGCGGTTCCACGCGTCCCAGACGTGCACCGAGCCGTGCGCGTCGAGGTTGGGGTGCAGGTCGAGCGTGCCCGACCACGGGCTGCCCGGCGTGTACGGGCGGCCCGGGTCGAGCTCGGCGAGCAGCGCGGGCAGCAGCTCGGTGTAGTACCCCAGGCCCCACGTGCGGCCCTGGAGGCGCGGCTGCCAGTCCCAGTCGTGGAAGCCCCACAGGTTCTCGTTGTTGCCGTTCCACAGCACGAGGCTCGGGTGCGGGGCCAGGCGGGTCACGTTGTCGCGCACCTCGGCCTCGACCTCGCTGCGCAGCGGCTCCTCCTCGGCGTACGTCGAGCACGCGAAGAGGAAGTCCTGCCACGTGAGGATGCCGCGCTCGTCGCACAGGTCGTAGAAGTCGTCGGCCTCGAAGATCCCGCCGCCCCACACGCGCAGCAGGTTGACGTTCGCCTGCTCGGCCTGGGCGATGCGCGCGGCGTACCGCTCGCGCGTCACGCGGTGCGGGAAGGCGTCGTCGGGGATCCAGTTCGCGCCGCGCACGAACACGGGCTGGTCGTTGACGACGATCACGAACGACGTGCCGGGCTCGCCGTCGTGCTCGTCGGGGAGCATGTCGAGGCGCACGGTGCGGAAGCCCACGCGGTGGCGGTGCGCGTCGAGCGGCCCGACGGCGGCGCGCGGCTCGTGCTCCTGGCGGTCGTCGCGCTCCTCGGCCGACGGCGCGGCGAGGAGCTCGACCGCGACCTCGTAGAGCGGCTGCTCGCCGAACCCGCGGGGCCACCAGCGCCGGACGGCAGGGACGTCGACGTCGACGACCGCGGAGGCCTGTCCTGCCGGGACCCGGGCGCTCGTGACGAGCCCGTCGACGTGGACCGCGACGTCCAGCGGGCCGTCGACGTCGGGGGAGCGCTCGAGGTCGACGTGGACCGTGAGGCGGCCGGGGACGGCGGCGTCGGGCGAGGCCGGGGCGTGCCCGTCGCCGGTGACCGACGCCACGGGCCGCACGGCCGCGAGCCGCGCGCCCGTCCACCCCTCGAGCGCGAGCGGGCGCCAGATGCCCGACGTCGCGGTCTCCAGTCCCCAGTCCCAGCCGAAGCTGCACGCCATCTTGCGGATCGCGTTGAACGGGTGGGGGTTGGTGTGGGGGCGATAGCCCATGGCCACGTTCTGCGCGGCGGCGTACGCGAGCGGCGAGGAGAAGCGCACGACGAGCTCGTTGGTACCGGGTCGCAGGTGTTCGTCGACGGGCAGGCGGTAGGTGCGGTGCTGGTTCGCGGTCTCGGCGAGCAGGTGCCCGTTGAGGGTCACGGCCGCGACGGTGTCGAGTCCGTCGGCGACGAGGTCGTGGCGCTCGTGCCCGTCGGGGGCCCACTCGAACGTGGTGCGGTACTCCCAGTCGCAGCGGCCGATCCACGCGAGGACGTGCTCGTTGTCGTCGAGGTAGGGGTCGGGGACGATCCCGGCCGCGAGGAGGTCGGTGTGGACCGTCCCCGGCACGGACGCGGGCACGGGCGCGTGCACCTGCTCGGCGAGGTGTGCGGGGACGGGGCCGGCGACGGCGCGCACGGTCCAGCCCGTGTGCAGCTCACGGCGGGTCGGGCTCGGCGCGCCGGTCTCGGTGCCAGGGGTCTGGGCGGGCAGGGATGTCAGCGCTGTCATCGTCGAGGGCGCGAGGTCTGCAGAGGCCGGGGCCGAGGTCACGGGGAAGCTCCAGAGAGTGAGGGGTCGTCGTCGAACCGCGTCACCATCATGCCTGGTGACGGTGGGTTTCCTGCGCAGCGGTCGGCGACGGCACGTCGCCCACGGCCGGCCGCGCGGCTACCGTCCGCCCAGCAGCCGGTCCACCGCGGTGAGCGGGATCGGCTCCCACGCCGGGCGGTTGCGCGACTCGTACACGACCTCGTACAGCGCCTTGTCGAGGACCAGGGCGCGCAGCAGCGCCTCGGTCGTCGCGTCCGAGAGCCCGGCGGTCCCGTCGTCGTCGCCGATCGCGCGCCGGTACGCCTCGACGAACGCGGTGCGCGCCGTCGTCGTCCACCGGGGTGAGCGCGCCCCGCCGACCGCCGCCGCGTAGTCGAGCGAGCGCACGATCCCCGCGACGTCGCGCAGTGGCAGGTCCGGGCGCGTGCGCTCGGCCACGGGCCGCAGCGGCTCGCCCTCGAAGTCGAGGATCTTCCAGCCGTCGCCGAGCGCGTGCAGGGCCTGCCCCAGGTGCATGTCGCCGTGGATCGCCTGGAGCACGGGAGGCGGCGCCTCCTCGCGGGCGAGTCGCTCGGCCACGCCGTCGAGGAACACCTCGACCTGCGCGGCGCGTCGCCCGAGAGGGGCGGACGAGGCACAGGCCTCGCGTGCCCGACGGCGCAGGTCGCCCAGCAGCCAGCCCGCCTCGAGCGGTGGCCCGGTCGGCAGTGCCTCGCGCAGCGCCCGGTGCATGGTCGCGAGCGTCCGGCCGAGGTCGGCCGCGAGGTCGGCGAACGAGGTGTCCTGGGCCGCGTAGGCGCACGCGAGCTCGAACCCGTCGCGCGCGTCCGTGACGAGCTCGCTCAGCACCGCGAGGTGCGCGGTCCTCGCCGGGCCCAGGGCCAGAGCGCCCGCCGGCACGTCGAGCGGCTCCCACGTCGCCTCGACCCAGCCGAGCGGGCGCGGCACACCGGTCCACCCCACGCGGGCGAGCGCGTCGGGGACCACGACGTCCGGGTTGGGGCCGATCGCGATCGTCCGCAGGATCTTGAGGATCGAACCGCCCGCGACCCCCGGCAGGATCACCGAGGAGTTCGACTGCTCGCCGCCGACCATCCGGGCACCCGTCAGGTCGACCGGACGGTCGCGACCGTCCTGGCGCGCGTCGCCCGCTTGCTCGAGCGCGCCCAGGAGGGCCACCCACAGGTCGGGGTGCGTGGCGCCGTCGTGCACCGCGAGCGGGGCCGCGGAACCCTCGGGGTCGCTCGCCCCGCTCCCACCCCGTACCCCGTCCGGTCGCCGGTCCGGCTCCGGGACGAACCCCACCAGGCCCGGGAGAGGCGCGCGGCCCGTGCCCGCGGTGCCCGACGCCCCGGAAGCCCCCGCCGGACGCGCGTCCGCAGGCCCGAGGCCCGCCGGGAGCCCGCCAGCAGGCGTCACGACGAGGGGAACCTGGATCACCAGGTCCACCCCGTCACCCACGATCCGCAGGAGGTGCAGCGTGCAGCGCTCGGTGAGCGCGAAGCTCATCCACGGCACGTGTCGCACCGCGAGGCCCTTGACGGGGTACCAGCGCTGCGCGGGCAGCCACGCGTCGAGGAGCCCGAGCAAGCGGGCGTCCGGGACGGGGACGCGCTGCGCCGACCCGAGCGGCCCGGGGCGCGACACGACGGGCGAGGACGAGACGGTCTTCGGCACCACGTCAGCTCCTTCTGCCGGGCAGGTCAGGGCGTCCTACGACACCGTGAGCCAGTAGAAGTCCCTCGAACCCCATGTCATCACGACGTCGCCGTCCTCGCCCACCGAGGGGAACGTCGCCCCGCCGAACACGTCGGTCAGGGTCGCGCCCGCGTGCTCGGGCAGGTGGATCGTGGCAGTGCGCGCGGTCGCCGAGAGGTTCGCGACGCACAGGATGGTCTCGGCCTCGTTGCGGCGCAGGAACGCGAGGACCGACTCGTTGTCCGTGCTGAGCGTGACCTGCTCGCCCGCCCCGAAGGCCGGGTGCAGCCTGCGCACCGCGAGCATGCCGTGGACCCAGTGCAGCAGCGACGTCGGCTGCGCGAGCTGGTTCTCCACGTTGACGTACCCGTAGTTGTGCACGAGCGACTGGATGGGGGGCAGGTACAGCTTGCCCGGGTCGGCGGTCGAGAAGCCCGCGTTGCGGTCCGGGGTCCACTGCATGGGCGTGCGGACCGCGTCCCGGTCCGGCAGCCAGATGTTGTCGCCCATCCCGATCTCGTCGCCGTAGTACAGGCACGGGCTGCCCGGCAGCGACAGCAGCAGCGCGTGCGCGAGCTCGACCTCCTTGCGCGAGTTGTCGAGCAGCGGCGCCAGGCGGCGGCGGATGCCGACGTTCGCGCGCATGCGCGGGTCCTGCGCGTACCACCCGTACATCGACGCGCGCTCCTCGGTCGAGACCATCTCGAGCGTCAGCTCGTCGTGGTTGCGCAAGAACGTGCTCCACTGCGCGCCCGCAGGGATGGGCGGGGTGTCGCGCAGGATGTCGACGATCTGGTTGGCCCGCTGGTCGCGGATCGCGTAGAAGATGCGCGGCATGACCGGGAAGTGGAAGCACATGTGGCACTCCGGCTCCTCCTCGGTGCCGAAGTAGTCCACGACCTCCGCGGGCCACTGGTTCGCCTCCGCGAGGATGATCCGTCCCGGGAACTCGGCGTCGACCATCTCGCGCACGCGCCGCAGGAACCGGTGCGTCTCGGGAAGGTTCTCGCAGTTCGTGCCCTCGGCCTCGAACAGGTACGGGACCGCGTCGAGGCGGAACCCGTCCACGCCCACCTGGAGCCAGAACCTCGTCACGTCGAGCATCGCGTCCGCGACGCGCGGGTTCTCGAAGTTGAGGTCCGGCTGGTGCGAGAAGAACCGGTGCCAGAAGTACTGGCGCCGGACCGGGTCGAACGTCCAGTTGCTCGTCTCGGTGTCGACGAAGATGATCCGCGCGTCCTGGTAGCGCGTGTTGTCGTCGCTCCACACGTAGAAGTCGCCGTACGGGCCCTCGGGGTCGGCGCGCGACGCCTGGAACCACGGGTGCTGGTCGCTCGTGTGGTTCATGACCAGGTCGATCACGATCCGGATGCCGCGCGAGTGCGCCTCGGCGATGAGCTCGGTGAAGTCGGCCATCGACCCGTACTGGCCCGCGATGGCCGTGTAGTCGGCGACGTCGTACCCGCCGTCCCGCAGCGGCGACGGGTAGAACGGGGGCAGCCACAAGGCGTCGATCCCCAGCCACTGGAGGTAGTCGAGGCGTTCGATCAACCCGCGCAGGTCGCCCGAGCCGTCCCCCGAGGAGTCCGAGAACGCGCGGACCAGGACCTCGTAGAACACGGCCGTCTTGTACCAGGCGGGGTCCGCCGAGAGCCCCGAGCGCTGCGCCGACGGAGCCTCTGGCTGGCGGCGTACCGGCAGGGCGCCGACGGGCAGGGGCGCGGTCGTCGGGGCGACGGGGGCAGGCCCCGCGGCGGGCCCCGCGGCGCGGGCGGCCGGCCCTGCGGCGCGGGCCGAGAACGGCGAGCTGCTCATGGCGTCCTCACGTGGATGACGTGCGCCACCTGCTCCTGGGGGACCAGCCTGACGTAGACGTCCTGGCCCCACCCGTACGAGGCGCCGGAGAGCAGGTCGTGCGCGACGAACTGCTGCTCGGGCGCCAGGCCCAGCGCGGAGAGGTCGAGGTGGACCATCGACTCCTGCGTGCCCCACGGGTCGAGGTTCACGACCACGATCACGGTGTCGGCCGGCACGACCGTCCCGTCCGGCGACACGCGCTCGGGCAGGTGCCGCGAGAACGCGAGGACGTGGTCGTTGGTCGTGGGGTGGACCGTGAGGTTGCGCAGCTGGCGCAGCGCAGGGTGCTCGCGGCGCACGTCGTTGAGGGTCGTCAGGAGCGTCGAGATGCCGATCTCCCCGGCGAGCGCCCAGTCGCGCGGCTTGTACTCGTACTTCTCGTTGTCGATCTGCTCCTCGACCCCGGGGCGGGGCACGTTCTCGACGAGCTCGTAGCCCGAGTAGACACCCCACGTCGGGGACCCGAGCGCCGCGAGCACGGCCCGCACCGCGAAACCGGCGACACCGCCGTGCTGGAGGTAGGGCGGCAGGATGTCGTGCGTCGTGGGCCAGAAGCTCGGGCGCATGTAGGACCCCGCGGGCCCCGAGACCTCGGTCAGGTACTCCGCGAGCTCGGTCTTCTCGTTGCGCCACGTGAAGTACGTGTACGACTGGTGGAACCCGATGCGTGCGAGCGTGTGCATCATCGCGGGCTTGGTGAACGCCTCCGACAGGAAGATCACCTCGGGGTTCGTCGCGCGGACCTCCGCGAGCAGCCACTCCCAGAACGGCAAGGGCTTGGTGTGCGGGTTGTCGACGCGGAACGCCGTGACGCCGCGCGCGATCCACACCCGCACGACGCGCAGCACCTCGGCGTAGATGCCCGCCGGGTCGTTGTCGAAGTTGAGCGGGTAGATGTCCTGGTACTTCTTGGGCGGGTTCTCGGCGTACGCGATCGAGCCGTCGACGCGCGTCGTGAACCACTCGGGGTGCTCGGTGACCCACGGGTGGTCGGGCGAGCACTGGAGCGCGAGGTCGAGAGCGACCTCCATGCCCAGGCGCCGGGCCTCCTTCACGAACGCCTTGAACGTGCGCTCGGTGCCCAGCTCGGGATGGATCGCGTCGTGCCCGCCGTCCTTCGAGCCGATCGCGTACGGCGAGCCCGGGTCGCCCGGCAGTGCGGTGAGCGAGTTGTTGCGGCCCTTGCGGTGCGTGGTCCCGATGGGGTGCACGGGCGTCAGGTAGACCATGTCGAAGCCCATCGCGGCGATCGCGGGCAGCCGCCTGGCCGCGGTCGTGAACGTCCCGGAACGCCACGTCCCGTCCTTGAGGCGCCGCGCGCCCTCGGAGCGGGGGAACATCTCGTACCAGGCACCGGCGAGCGCGAGCGGCCGGTCCACCCGCAGGGGATACGTGCCCGACGGCGTCACGTGGTCCCGCAGGGGAGTGCGGCCCAGGGCGTCGCGCACCTCGGGCGACAGGGCTGCCGCGAGCCGCGCCGGGGAAGGGCGCGACGGGTCCGCGAGGGCCGCGGCGCCGTCGTGCAGGGTCTTCGCGTCCCGCGGGCTCAGGCCCTCCAGGGCGGTGATGCGCTCGAAGAGCGCGACGCCCTCGGCGAGCATGAGCTCGACGTCGATGCCCGCCGCGACCTTGATCGCCGCGTCGTGCGCCCACGTGCCGTACGGGTCGGACCACGCCTCGACGCGGAACGACCACTCACCCGGGGAGTCGGGGGAGACCGTCGCCCGGAACCGGTCGAGTCCCGGAGCGACGTCGACCATGCGCGCCCACGAGTGGTCCGAGCCGTCCGGGGCGACGAGCACCGCGGTCGCCGCGACGGCGTCGTGCCCCTCGCGGAAGACCGTGGCCTCGACCGGGACGACCTCGCCCACCACCGCCTTCGCGGGCCAGCGGCCCCCCTCGACCACGGGCGACACCTCGACGACGGGGATGCGCCCGATCGGGGCGGCGGGGGCGATCGGAGGAGCGAGCGGGACCGTCGCCGGGGCGATGGAGGACACGATCGAGGGGGCGGTCGGTCGGGGCGCCGGCGCGGGGGTCACGGGGCTCGTGGAGTTCTCAGGCACGAGCACAAGGTATCGAGCGCGGGCGATGTGCGGCACCCGCTGGGCGGGCGTGGCGCGCAACCCGTGGCGCGCGGCTGCCCGGCCGACCGCTCGCAGACGGGAAGCCGACAGGTTGCCGACGGGTTGCCGGCGGGTGAAACGCCCTGAGCCCGTCGCGAGCACACGGCAGGTAGAGGGTGTACAGCGGCCCACAGTTGCGTACTGTCGGACCCGTGAGAGCGATCAGACGTTTCACCGTCCGCACCGTCCTGCCCGCCGAGCTGCACGACCTCGACGAGCTGTCCCTCAACCTGCGTTGGTCCTGGCACACCGCCACGCGCGAGCTCTTCTCCGGGATCGACCCGCAGCTGTGGGAGTCCGTGAAGCGCGACCCCGTGGCGCTCCTCGGCGCCCTGGGGCCCGACCGCCTCGCGGCGCTCGCGGCCGACCAGGAGTTCGTGGGCCGCGTCCGCGCGGCCGCAGCCGACCTGCACCGCTACCTCCAGGACCCGCTCTGGTACCAGGAGCAGGCCGCGGGCGGCGAGGAGCTCCCGCAGGCGATCGCCTACTTCTCCCCGGAGTACGGCATCACCTCGGTCCTGCCGCAGTACTCGGGCGGCCTCGGCATCCTCGCGGGCGACCACCTCAAGAGCGCGTCCGACCTGGGCGTGCCCATCGTCGGCGTCGGGCTGCTCTACGGCGCGGGCTACTTCCGCCAGTCCCTCACGCGTGACGGCTGGCAGGTCGAGACCTACCCGCTGCTCGACCCCGACGGACTGCCCCTGACGATCCTGCGCGAGGACGACGGCACGCCCGCGCGCGTCTCGATCGACCTGCCCGGGGGGCGCGTCCTGCACGCGCACGTGTGGGTCGCGGCCGTCGGGCGCGTCCCGCTGCTGCTGCTCGACTCCAACGTCCCCGGCAACGACGAGGCCGCGCGCAAGGTCACCGACCGCCTCTACGGCGGCGGCGGCGAGCACCGGCTCCAGCAGGAGCTGCTGCTCGGCGTCGGCGGCGTGCGCGCGCTGCGCCTGTGGTCGCACCTGACCGGCGCCCCCGAGCCCGAGGTCTACCACACCAACGAGGGGCACGCCGGGTTCCTGGGCGTCGAGCGCATCCGTGAGCTCGTGACCGGCGCGGGGCTGACGTTCGACGCAGCCCTCGAGGCCGTGCGCGCCGCGACCGTGTTCACGACCCACACGCCCGTCCCCGCGGGCATCGACCGCTTCGGCCGCGACCTCATCGGCCAGTACTTCGGCGGCGACAACCAGATCCCCGGGATCGACGTCGACCAGGTCCTCGCGCTGGGCGCCGAGGACTACGACGGCGGCGACCCCACCGTCTTCAACATGGCCGTCATGGGCCTGCGCCTGGGCGGCCGCGCCAACGGCGTGTCCCTCCTGCACGGCGAGGTCTCGCGCGGCATGTTCAACGGCCTGTGGCCGGGCTTCGACTCGCGCGAGGTCCCCATCACGTCCGTGACCAACGGCGTGCACTCGCCCACGTGGGTCGACCCGCGCCTGGCGACCCTCGAGGCCGAGCGCCTCGGGCTCGACGAGCTCACGGCCGACGCTGCGTCGTCGGGCTGGCTCGACCCCGCCGGGGTGAGCGACGAGGAGCTGTGGGGCATGCGCCGCGAGCTGCGCGGACAGCTCGTCGACGAGGCCCGCAACCGGCTGCGCAGGTCCTGGCGCGAGCGCGGGGCCAGCCCCGCCGAGCTCGGCTGGGTCGACGACGCGCTCTCGCCCGACGTCCTGACCATCGGGTTCGCGCGCCGCGTGCCCACGTACAAGCGCCTGACGCTCATGCTGCGCGACCCCGACCGGCTGCGTTCGCTGCTGCTCGACCCCGAGCGGCCCGTCCAGCTCATCGTCGCCGGCAAGTCGCACCCCGCCGACGACCAGGGCAAGCGGCTCATCCAGCAGCTCGTCCGGTTCACCGACGAGCACGACGTGCGCGGGCGCATCGTGTTCCTGCCGAACTACGACATCGGCATGGCGCAGTCGCTCTACCCGGGCTGCGACGTGTGGCTCAACAACCCGTTGCGCCCGCTCGAGGCCAGCGGCACGTCGGGCATGAAGTCCGCGCTCAACGGCGGCCTCAACCTGTCGATCCTCGACGGGTGGTGGGACGAGTGGTACGACGGCGAGAACGGCTGGGCCATCCCCACGGCCGACGGCGTCGAGGACACCGACCGCCGCGACGACCTCGAGGCAGCGGCACTGTACGACCTCATCGAGACCCAGGTCGCGGCACGGTTCTACGACCGTGACGAGCGGGGTGTGCCCGTCCGGTGGCTCCAGATGGTGCGGCACACGCTCGCGACCCTCGGCCCCAAGGTCCAGGCCACGCGCATGGTCGCCGACTACGTGCACCGCCTCTACGGGCCCGCCGCGGTCGCTGGTCGCACGCTCAACGCCCCGGGCTTCGAGCCCGCACGCGAGCTCGCGGCATGGAAGGCGCACGTGCGCGGGGACTGGTCGCACGTGCGCGTCGACCACGTCGAGTCGAGCGGGATCCGCGAGGTGCCGCAGGTCGGGGACCTCCTGACCGTCAAGGCCTACGTGTCGCTCGGAGACCTGGCACCCGGCGACGTCGAGGTGCAGGTGGTCCACGGCCGCGTGACCGAGGCCGACGTGATCGAGTCGTTCACGGCCGAGCCGCTCGCGCTCGCCGAGACGTACGAGGCGGGCCGGGCGGCGTTCGCCGGGTCGGTGCGCCTCGAGGCGTCGGGACCGTTCGGGTACACCATCCGGATCGTGCCCAAGCACGAGGGGCTGGCGAGCGTCGCGGAGCTGGGGCTGGTGGCGAACGCCTGACCACCTCGGCGCCGAAGTAGTACGCGCCGCGTGAGGTAGAACCCCCTACGTTCTACTTCACGCGGCGCGTACTACGTCGAGCGTTCGCGAGCCAGCCGTCTGGCCGCGCGGAGCCGACCCGCGAGGCGCTCGGGATCCTTCAGGTCCTCCCAGGTCACGCGAAGGATGGTCCACCCCGACTCCCGGAGGGCGTCCTCGCGTCTCTTCTCGGCAAGCAGCCGTTCTCGGGGATCGCCCATGCCTCCGGCGTACTTGACCGCGCCGTCGAACTCGAGCCCGATGCGAAGCTCGGGCCAGGCGAGGTCGAGCCGGAACTCGCCGCGCCAGGTGATGACGGGGAACTGAGGGACGAGGGGCGGCAGGCCGACGTCGAGGGCGGCCCAACGCACCAGGGTCTCGCCGGGGGACTCGGACCGAGCGTCGGCGAGCTGGAGGATCTGCCTCGCCTGGACCACTCCGCGCTTTCCCGCCGACTCGTCGAGGATCTGGTCGAGCAGCCGGACCTCGGCACCGAGACGCAGGGCAGAGTCGGCGACGACCAGGGCGCTGGGGGCCGGCAGCGAACGAGCGCAGTCGACGACGGTCCGCTCCAGGGAGGTGACCGGGACACCGTCCAGGTCGCTCCGGTCCCGTTCCGGCAAGGCAGTCCAGTGTCGTCGGATGGTCGGGTCGGCGTCGCGGCGCACGCTGGGATTCGCGAGCTGCGTCACATGGACCAGCCGCCCGAGCCTCCAGGTCCAGCACCCCCACAGGAGCGCTGCGGTCTCGTGGCTCAGCCAGTAGGAGGTGGTGAGCCTCTCCACGACCCCTCGGACGCTCGCGAGCACCTCGGCCTCGCGTCGGAGCGCGTGGCCCTCTCCGGTGGGGAGCGGCAGGTAGACCCCCGGTCGGACACGGACCACCTGTCCTTCGCGTCGGCTCTTCTCGAGCCGGGCCCGGGTCGCTGGTTCGTACCGCAACGCGGGTGGGACCCGACGAGCAGCCTCTGTTCTTCCCATGCCGCTCAGCGTGCCGGTGATCGACGGGAACAGGGTGGGGCGACTGGGTATCTGTGGACGACCCGCGGGCGAAGTAGAACGTCCTGGTCGAGGTAGTACGCAGCGCGTTCTATCTCACGCAGTAGGTTCTATCTCGACGGAAGACCACCCCGGCGACGTCGAGGTGGGCCACGTCCGGCCCGGCGGCCGGAGGACCGGGGGGAGGGGCGTGGTCGGGCGGGGTCATGCGGGGAGCGTACCGGCGTGGGCGTGCGCTGGCCGGGCGGCCTCGCCGCGGCTACGTTCGCCTCATGCCCGACGACGCCGCTCACCTCCCCGACCGTCCCCCGCCCTTCGGCGGGGTCGCGTGGGACGACGACGCGTCGGCCGGTGACTGGATCGGGCCTCGGCTGGGCGGGTGGGGGACGGTCGGGTCCTGCGTCTCGTCGGGCTATGCCGCGTACGCGCGCGTCCCCGACGTGCCCGCGTGGTCCGACGAGGACGAGGCCATGGGGTCCCTCTACCTGGGTCGGAGCGACCAGGCGGGTCCCGAGCAGATGGACCTGCTCCTCGACGCCCTCGCGCCGTTCACGGGCGACCAGCCTTGCCACTTCGCGCTGTGGACCGGGTACGGGTGGCTGTACGACCACGGGACGCGGCCCGAGGACTCGACGTCGTTCGCTGCGCTGACGTACGCGATCGACGACGTGGGCGAGGGGGACGCGCCGGGGTCGTCGTTCGCGCTCGCGCAGGCGCAGGCCGAGGCCCGGCTGCGAGCGATGCGGGCAGCGCACCAGGTCGAGCGGCCCACGGCCCCGACGCTCGCGCTGCCGCACCGCGACTACCACCTGTGGCACGGCCCGCTCGCGGCTGCGGCGGCGTTCGCGTCGCTCGACCAGTCGCCCACGCTGTGGTGGCCGGACGACCGGTCGTGGTTCGTGTGCACCGAGCTCGACACCGTGGCCACCGACCTCGGGGGCAGCGAGGAGCTCGTCGCCGCCCTGCTCGGGGTGCCCGGGCTGCGCGCGTCGCGCGTGAGCCCGGACGACCCGGTGCAGATGCCCGCGGACTGGTGACGGGAGCGGTCCTCCGCCTGCGGACCCGGGCCGCTCCGCCGACCTAGAGGATCCGCGCGAGCGCGCGCCCTACCGTGCGCCCCGAGAACAGGCAGCCCCCGAGGAACGTCCCCTCGAGCGCCCGGTGGCCGTGCACGCCGCCGCCCCCGAACCCGGCGGCCTCGCCCGCCGCGTACAGGCCCTCGAACACCGAGCCGTCGGGGCGCAGCACGCGACCGTCGGTGTCGGTGTGCAGACCGCCGAGCGTCTTGCGGGTCAGGACCGAGAGCCGCACCGCCAGCATCGGGCCGTCCTTGGGCGTCGTGAGCGGACGCGGCGGCGACACCCGGATGACGCGGTCCACGAAGAACTTGCGGGCCATGGCCGTCGCGACGACCTGGTGGTCCTTGCCGAGCCCCGAGCGCACCTGGTCGTCGCGCAGCCGCACGAGCCGTTCGAGCTCTCCCGCGTCGATGTGGCCGCGGGCCCCGGGGGTCGCGTCGGTCAGGGCGTTCATGCCGGCCGCGAGCTCGGTCGGGTTCGCACCCCACACGAACTCGGGGGACTCGGCGGCGAACCGCGCCACGGGCCCGACCGCCCCCGGCAGCACGCGCTGCGCCAGCAGGCGCACGCTCCGGCCGGTCAGGTCAGGATTCTGTTCCGAGCCCGACAGCGCGAACTCGCTCTCCATGATCGCCTTGTTGAGCACGAACCAGGAGTGGTCGTCGCCGCGCGCCGTGACGTGCTGGAGCGATCCCAGGGCGTCGAAGCCGGGGAACAGGGGCGAGGGCAGTCGGTGCCCGTGCGCGTCGACCCACAGCGACGACGGGCCGGGCAGGATGCGGATGCCGTGGTCGGTCCACACGGGGGAGTGGTTCGCGATGCCCTCGGGGTAGTGCCACATGCGGTCCTCGTGCACCAGGGCCGCACCCGCGTCGCGCGTGATGCCGAGCAGCAGTCCGTCGGTCGAGTCCGGCACTCCTGAGAGCATGCGCGCGGGCAGCACGCCCGCAGACGCGGGCCAGTGCGCACGGACCAGGTCGTGGTTCGCGCCGATCCCCCCGGAGGAGACGACGACGGCGCTCGCCGAGAGCTCGACCTCGCCCACGACGTCGCGCACCGAGGGGGCGCCGCGCTCGGCCGGGTCGTCGGCCAGGATCTCGGCCCGCACGCCGGTGACGGCGCCGTCGGTCACGACGAGGTCGGTCACGCGGTGACGGAACCGGATGTCGAGCAGACCGGCTGCCCGGGCGTCGAGGGCCGCGCGGACGAAGGGTTCGAGGACGCCGGGGCCGGTGCCCCAGGTCACGTGAAAACGGGGCACGCTGTTGCCGTGGCCGCCCGCGGGGTAGCCGCCGCGCTCTGCCCACTGGACGAGCGGGAACCAGCGCACCCCCTTGGCGTGCAGCCACGAGCGCATGTCGCCCGCCGCGAAGTCGACGAAGCCGCGCGCCCAGGCGTAGCCCCAGCGGTCGGGACCCTCGCCGTCGGCGGCGCCGGGGGCGAAGTCCGCCGACCCGAGCCAGTCGTCGAGCGCGAGCTCGGGCGTGTCCTTGACGCCCATGCGGCGCTGCTCGGGGGAGTCGACCAGGAAGAGGCCGCCGAAGGACCAGTAGGCCTGGCCGCCCAGGCTCGCGGCAGGTTCCTGGTCGAGCAGGATCACGTGGCGCCCCGCGGCCGTGAGCTCGGTCGCGGCGACGAGGCCCGAGAGTCCCGCGCCGACCACGATCACCTCGGCACGATCAGGGCCGGACCGGCTGGGAGCGCTCCCGTGGGCGGGCGTGCCCGACGGGACGGCGTTGCTCGCGGAAGGGATGCTGACGTCGTTGTCACTCATGCGCAGAGACTAGACCCCGCGCCCCGCCGCGAGGTAGGGGGCAGTCGTCGGGAGAGAGGCCCAGCCCTACCCCCGACGCGAACCCTCTACCTCGGCGAGAGATAGACCTGCAGGCTGAGCGGCTCCAGGAGGGCCGTCCCGGGCGCTCCTCCGGCCTCGTGCGGGCCGGGGGGCGCGGCGTCGCCGCCCTCGGTCGGGTGCTCCCAGTCGGAGTCCCACGCAAGCACCCACGCGGTGGCACCGTCCCCCTCGGCCGCCCCGGGGGCGGAGCGCCCCGGCACGTCCGCGAGCGTCACCTCGACCGTGTCGAGCGCTCCGTTGAGCACCAGGAGCACGTCGCGGTCGCCCGCTCTCGGCCCGGTGCGCAGCATCTGCAGCACGCGGAACCCGGGGTCGTGCCAGGCCGCGTGGTCGAGGGTGCAGCCCGCGGCGTCGAACCACGCGAGGTCCGGCACCGCGTCCTGCGCCGAGTGCCGGGGCCGGCCGTGGAAGAACGTCTCGCTGCGCAGCGCCGCGTGCTCGCGGCGCAGCTCCAGGAGGTAGGCCGTGGTCGCGAGCAGGTCCTTGCGCCAGGGCGACAGGTCCCAGCTCACCCACGACACCGGCCCGTCCTGGCAGTACGCGTTGTTGTTGCCGCGCTGGGTGCGTCCCATCTCGTCGCCGGCCGTGAGCATGGGCGTCCCCGCCGCCAGGACCTGGGTCGCCATGAGGTTGCGGATCGAGCGGCGGCGAAGAGGCGCGATCTCGAGCCCCGGCTCGAAGCCCTCGATCCTCATCTCCTCGTTCTCGACGCGCCCCTCGAACCCGTGGTTCCAGGACCGGTTGTCGTCGCTGCCGTCGCGGTTGCCCTCGCCGTTGGCCTCGTTGTGCTTGTGCTCGTAGGCGACGAGGTCCGCGAGCGTGAACCCGTCGTGCGCCGTCACGAAGTTGACCGACGCCACCGGCCCGCGCATGAGCGGCGGGTCGCTGTGCCCGAAGAGGTCCGCCGACCCGGCCAGGCGGGTCGCGAGCTCGCGCACGCCCTGCCCCGGGCGCCCGTGCGAGGCCTCGCGCGGGTCGGCGAGCCAGAACTGCCGCACCGCGCCCCGGAAGCGGTCGTTCCACTCGGCCAACGGCGCGGGGAACTGCCCTGTGCGCCACCCGCCCGGACCGACGTCCCACGGCTCCGCGACGAGCTTGAGGCCGTTGAGGACCGGGTCGGTCTGGAGCGCGACGAGGAACGGGTGGTCGGGGTCGAACCCGGCGGGTCCGCGGCCCAGGGTCACGGCGAGGTCGAAGCGGAAGCCGTCGACGCCGACCTCCTGCGCCCACCAGCGCAACGAGTCGAGCGTCATCTGCACCACGCGCGCGCGCCGGAAGTCGAGGCTGTTCCCCGTCCCGGTGACGTCCGCCAGCTCGGCCGGGGACGCGCCGTCGTGCAGGTAGTAGACGGGGTTGTCGAGGCCGCGCCACGACAGGTGCGGGCCGTCCGCGCCGCCCTCGCACGTGTGGTTGTGCACGACGTCGAGGAGGACCTCGAGCCCGGCCTCGTGCAGCAGGTGCACCATGCCACGGACCTCGTCGATGACCGCGCCGGGCCCGGCCTCCTGCGCGGCGCGCGTCGCGTACGGGGCGTGGGGGGCGAAGAAGCCCGCGGTCGAGTAGCCCCAGTAGTTGGTCTGGCCCCGGGCCACGAGGTGCGGCTCGGTGAGGAACGCGTGGATCGGCAGCAGCTCGACCGTCGTGACGCCCAGCGACTTCAGGTGCGCGATCGTCGCGGGGTGCGCGAGCCCCGCATAGGTGCCGCGCAGGTGCTCGGGCACGGCGTCGAGCTGCATGGTCAGGCCGCGGACGTGGGCCTCGTAGACGACGGTGTCGACCCACGGCACGTGCGGACGGCGCACGGGCTCGTGCCCCGTGCGGGGCGCGACGACGACCGCGTGCGGCACGTGCGGCGCCGAGTCGCGGGGGTCGGCCGGACCGCGGACGTCACCGACGAGCGCGCCCGCGGCGTCCCGCTCGGCGACGTGACCGCGCGTGGACGGGTCGTCGTCGAGCACGCCCACGATCCCGTGCGCGTACGGGTCGAGGAGCAGCTTCGCGGGGTTGTACCGGAGGCCGGCCGCAGGGTCCCACGGGCCCTCGGCCCGGAAGCCGTAGCGCTGCCCCTCGCGCACCCCGGGCACGTGCCCGTGCCAGACGCCGTGGACCGGCCCGCCGAGAGCCACGCGCCGTTCGTGGATCTCGCCGTCGGCCGAGACGTCGAGCAGGCACAGGTGCACAGCGCTCGCGTGCGAGGCGAGCACGGCGACGTCGACGCCGTCACCGGCGAGATGGACACCGAGCCGGGGGACCGGGCCGTGCGAGGGACGGGGGCGGGGGGAGGGGGCAAGCGCTTGCACCTCTCCATTGTGCGGCCCGCATGTGGACGGCTCGTGCTCACCAGGTGGTCGTGCGCGAGATCTCACCCGGTTGCGCGGCGCTGCCCGGTAGGGTTTCGCCTGTGCCACACCTTCCACGGAGGGCTGTGGCGTGCGGGTACCACCCGGGTCCACCGTCGTCCCAACCACGGAGCACATCACGATGAGGATCGTCGTCGCCGTCAAGTACGTTCCCGATATCCACGCCGACCGGCGGTTCGACGCCGGACGAGTGGTGCGATCGTCCGAGGAGGGGACCCTCAACGAGCTCGACGAGAACGCGATCGAGGCCGCGCTGCGCATCGTCGAGTCGCTGCCGGAGGCCGAGCAGGAGACCTCCGAGGTCGTCGTCCTGACCATGGCCGGCCCAGAGGCCGACACCGCGATCCGCAAGGCCTACCAGATGGGCGTCGGACGCGGCGTGCGCGTGAGCGACGAGGCGCTCGCGGGCTCGGACTACTTCGGGACCGTCGCCACGCTCGCCGCGGCGATCCGCAAGCTCGAGGAAGAGGGGCCGGTCGACCTCGTCCTGACGGGGATGGCAGCCCTCGACGGGCTGGGGTCCGTGGTCCCCGTGCTGCTCGCGGCCGAGCTCGACCTGCCGCAGCTCACGCTCGCGGGCAAGCTCGAGGTCGACACCGCTGCCCGCACGGCCCAGGTCACGCGCGAGCTGGACGACGCGCTCGAGGTGCTCTCGGCACCGCTGCCCGCCGTGGTCAGCGTGACCGACCACGCCAACTGGCCGCGCTTCCCCAACTTCAAGCTCATCATGGCCGCGCGGACGCAGCCGATCGAGGTCTGGGACCTCGCTGAGCTGGGGCTCGACCCCGCGACCGTGGGTGACGCCGGAGCCCGCACCCGCGTCCTCGCCGCCACGCCGCGCCCGCCGCGTCCCGAGGTCGAGGTCGTCGTCGACAAGGGCGAGGGCGGCCGCGCGCTGGCCGAGTTCCTCATCCGTAACGACCTGGTCTGAGAGGGAACACCGTGACCACCAACGTCCTCGTCCTGCTCGACTCCCCGGAGACGCAGCTGCGTTCCGCGGCCCTCGAGCTCCTGACCATCGCGCGCAGCCTCGGCCGCCCCAAGGCCGTGACGCTCGGCAGCCCGAGCGTCACGACGCTCGCCCAGCTCGGCGCCTACGGTGTCGACACGGTCCTCCAGGCCGAGCTGCCCACGTCCGTGAGCGCGGACGCCGCGCACCTCACGGCGGTCGTCTCGGCGACCCTCGAGACCGCCGTGCGCCGCGCGAACGCGGACATCGTGCTGCTCTCGGCGACGTTCCCCAACAAGGAGGCCGCCGCCCGGCTCGCCTACGCGCTGGGCGCCGGCCTCGTGATCGACGCGGCCGCGGTCCGCGCCGAGGACGGCAAGGCCGTCGGCTACAAGCGGGTCTTCGCGGGCTCGTGGGACACCTCGTGCGAGGTCGTCACCGAGCAGGCCGTGTTCACGGTGCGCGCCAACTCCGTCGTCCCGGAGCCTGCCGAGTCCTCGGTCCAGACCGAGGTCATCGGGTTCCCCGTCGACGTACCGGCGTCGGCGACGAACGTCACGGTCGTGTCCCGTGAGGAGAAGCCGGTCGTCGAGGGTGGGCGCCCCACGCTCGCCGAGGCCGCGACGGTCGTCGCGGGCGGTCGCGGCACCGACGGCGACTTCGGGCCGATCGAGGAGCTCGCCGACGTGCTCGGCGCGGCCGTCGGCGCGACGCGCGACGCGGTCTACGAGGGCTGGTTCGACACCTTCATCGGCCAGACGGGAGTGACGATCGCGCCGCGCCTGTACATCGGCGCCGGAATCTCGGGGGCCCCGCACCACCGTGGCGGCATGCAGGCCTCGCAGGTGATCGTGGCCGTCAACAACGACTCCGACAGCCCGCTGTTCGAGATCGCGGACTTCGCGGTCGTGGGCGACCTCGCCGAGGTCCTGCCGCAGGCAGCGCAGGTCCTGCGGGAGCACAAGGGCTGACCCCCTGACCCTGACGGACGCCCCGGCGGGCTCGGCCCGCCGGGGCGTCCGTGCGTCCGGGGACGAGGTCGCGAGCGACCGAGGCGGGTCACAGACCCAGGTGCTCCAGCCAGGCGAGGGCCGAGACCGACTGCCCGAGGGCCACCGTGGGGCGGCACGGGTCGGACCGCGGGGCGGGTCTGCGCGTGGCGTCCATGCTGAAGCCCGCGAACCCGCCGACGATCGACCGGAGGTCTCCGGGGTGCACCTCGGCGCCGAGGGGGTGGTCGTCGAACACCGCGGTGAGCCAGGCCCCCGCACGCTCGGCGTCGTCCCAGGTCACGAGAGGTGGGGAGCCGTCGGTCGGCACGCACACCTCTGGCGGGTCGAAGACGCCGTCGACGCCCTGCGAGCCGACCGTGACGAGCAGGTGCGCGAGGTCCAGCCACCCGGCCCCACGCATCGCGTAGGGCCAGTCGAGGACGTACACCCTGTCGTCCGTGACGGTCAGGTTCCGCGCGCGCATGTCGCCGTGGACGATCGACTCCCCCTCGCACGCTACGAGGACGCCCAGCTCGAGCTCGGCGAGCGCCGCGAGCCGACGGGCTGCCCACGGCGCGAGCGCCCCCAGGGGCTCCCAGGGCTCGCGCAGCATCCGACCCCACCCGATCGCGGTGGACGCGAGCTGTGGTCCGGCCGGTGGGAGCGGGATCTGCCGGGCCCCGGGGACACGTGCCAGGTCGTCGAGGGTGTCGAGGACCCTCGCGAGCACCGCGGGCTCCCACGGGACCTGCGGCGGGTAGCCGTCGATCGCCTCGTAGGCGAGCACGATCCAGTCGCCGTCGCCGTGGCCCCACAGGAAGCGCGGCGTCGGGACCGTCGAGGGCAGGCGGGTCGCGATGCGTGCCTCGGCGCGGTGCAGGTCGGCGCACTCGCGTTCGTCGCGCGTGCGCGCCGCCTTGAGGAAGACCTGCCCGCCCGTCGACAGCCGGAGCAACGACCCCATGCCAGGGCTGAAGCCGCTCACGACGCTGATCTCCTCGACCACGTGCGCCTCCATCGTGGCCTCGATCTCGTCGCGGAGCTCACGGGGCAGCATGGCCCACCGCAGGCGGTCGCTCGCGTGGGCTCGCGGATCCTGCGGTGAGAGGACCACGCGGGAGGTCGCGACGTCGTCGGGCATGGGGCAGAACGCTCGCACGGGGTGAGGAGGGACGGGAGGCGGGGCGGTCGAGGTGTCGCCGTTCATGAGCGGACCCCGGCCGTGCGACGAGGCGCGACGGTCAGTCTGCGGGGTTCCAGGAGGCGAACGAGCATCTGTCAAGATATCGGTTTTTCCTGTGCTGTCCAGCAATGCTCCACAGAACTCACGGACCTCGTGCGCACCGTGGCGGCGGCGGCCGCGAATACCTTCGTAGACTGGACGACTGTGATCGCCTCATGACCGCCACGCCCGCCGAGCCCTCGCACGGCGCCTACCTCGACCACGCCGCCACGACCCCCATGTCGCCGGCCGCGCTCGAGGCCTTCGTCGCGGAGCTCGCCCAGACCGGCAACCCGTCCTCGCTGCACGCGGCGGGCCGGGCCGCTCGCCGCGTCGTCGAGGAGTCGCGCGAGGCCGTCGCCGCTGCGCTCGGCGCGCGACCGAGCGAGGTGATCTTCACGGCCGGGGGGACGGAGTCGGACAACCTCGCGATCAAGGGCCTGTTCTGGGGTCGACGGACCACCGAGCCGCACCGTCGCCGCATCCTGGTCTCGGCCGTCGAGCACCACGCGGTGCTCGACCCGGCCTTCTGGATGGCCGAGCACACGGGCGCGGAGATCGTCCTGCTACCCGTCGACGTCGACGGCAGGCTCGACCTCGACGCCCTGCGCGCCGAGCTCGCGGCCAAGGGGGACGAGGTCGCGCTCATCTCGGTCATGTGGGCGAACAACGAGGTCGGGACGATCCAGCCTGTCCACGAGGTCGTGCAGATCGCCCGTCCCTACGGCATCCCCGTGCACTCCGACGCGGTGCAGGCCGTCGGGCAGGTGCCGGTCGACTTCGCTGAGAGCGGCCTCGACGCCCTGACGCTCACGGGCCACAAGCTCGGCGGACCCATGGGTGTCGGTGCGCTGATCGCCAAGCGCGGGCTGCCCCTGACCCCGGTGCTGCACGGCGGTGGGCAGGAGCGTGGCGTGCGCTCGGGCACGCTCGACACCCCCGCGATCCGGTCGTTCGCGGTCGCGGTGACCGAGGCCGTCGGTGCTCGCGCCGAGCGGTCCGAGCATCTCGCGTCGTTGCGCGACGACCTGGTCCGGGGTGTGCGGGCGGCCGTGCCGGACGCGGTGCTGCGCGGCCCCGACCCGCTGGTCGACCCGTCCCTGCGGCTCCCTGGCAACGCGCACTTCACGTTCCCCGGCTCCGAGGGCGACTCGTTGCTGTACCTGCTCGACTCGGCGGGCGTGCAGACGTCCACCGGGTCGGCGTGCCAGGCGGGTGTGCCGCAGCCCTCGCACGTCCTGCTCGCGATGGGGGTCTCGGAGGAGGACGCGCGCGGCGCGCTGCGGTTCTCGCTCGGGGCGACCTCGACGCACGACGACGTCGCGCGACTTCTCGACGCGCTGCCGCAGGTGGTGGCGCGCGCCCAGGCCGCCGGGCTGGCGTCGTCGGCCCGGTCCGGGCCCCCGAGGACGCGCCCGGCCGCCACGACAGGGAGGTCCGCATGAGAGTCCTGGCAGCGATGTCCGGCGGTGTCGACTCGGCCGTCGCGGCGGCCCTGGCCGTCGAGGCCGGCCACGAGGTGGTCGGCGTGCACATGGCCCTGTCGCGCAACCGCGAGCAGTTCCGGGCGGGTTCGCGCGGCTGCTGCTCGATCGAGGACGCGGGCGACGCGCGCCGCGCCGCCGACGTGCTGGGCATCCCGTACTACGTGTGGGACCTGTCGGAGCGCTTCGAGGACACGGTCGTCGCGGACTTCCTGTCCGAGTACGAGGCCGGGCGCACGCCCAACCCGTGCGTGCGCTGCAACGAGCACATCAAGTTCGAGGCGCTGCTCGACAAGGCCACGGCGCTCGGTTTCGACGCGGTCGCCACGGGCCACTACGCACAGGTCCTCACGCGCGAGGTCACGGTCCCGGGGACGGACGGTGAGCCCGTGACCCGTACCGTCCGCGAGCTGCACCGCTCGCCCAACGAGGCCAAGGACCAGTCGTACGTGCTCGCCGTGATGGGCCAGGAACGGCTGGCCCGGTCGATCTTCCCGCTCGGCGGCTTCGCGTCCAAGGACGAGGTCCGTGCCGAGGCCGAGCGGCGAGGCCTGTCGGTCTCGAACAAGCCCGACTCCTACGACATCTGCTTCGTGTCCGACGGCGACACGCAGGGCTTCCTCAAGGCGCGCCTGGGCGCGCGCACGGGCGAGATCGTCGACACCTCGGGCGAGGTCCTCGGGGAGCACGAGGGGGCCTACGCGTTCACGGTCGGCCAGCGCAAGGGCCTGTCCCTGGGGCGACCGGCCGCGGACGGCAAGCCGCGCTACGTGCTCGAGGTCGAGCCGGTCTCCAACCGGGTCGTCGTGGGTCCGGCAGAGCTGCTCACGGTCGACCGCATCGAGGGGGACCGCTCGGTGTGGCTCGCGGACGACGTCCTCGCGGCCGCCGGGTGGGAGCAGGCCCCTGCCGGGCCCGGGCCCGACGGTGCGGGAGCCGGCCAGGTGTCCGGCTGGTTCGACGCGTCGGTCCAGGTGCGTGCCCACGGGGTGCCGGTCCCTGCGCGGGTGCGCGCCGTCGTCGGGCAGGCGGACGGTCGTGAGGCGCCCGGTGCCGCCGACGGAGCGCGCACGGAGGTCGAGCTCACGGGTGAGACGCTGCGCGGCGTGGCCGCAGGGCAGTCGCTCGTCGTGTACCAGGGGACGCGCGTGATCGGGCAGTCGACCGTGCAGCGCGCCTACCGGGCGCAGCGCGCGGCGAGCGCCGCCCGCTGAACGACCGGCCGTGCGCCACTCGTCACACCGCGACCGGGACGCTGCTCCCCACCGCGGCACCGGGCTGCGTCGCGGCGAGCACCGCGCTCGTCGGGACGACGGGGTGCTCGCTGAGCTCGCGCACGAGCCACGCGTCGTCGCGCACCGCCCAGTGCTCGGCCTCGCGCCCGTCCACGAAGCGCAGCATGTGCATCTCGCGGACCGTGAAGTGACGGCCCGTCGGGGCCAGGCCCCGGAAGTAGCCCGTGTGCCGGGCGCTGAACGCGACGTGCAGCGCCACCAGGTCGCCCTCGGCGACCGCGTGCAGCACCTCGACGCGCTGGTCCGAGAACGCGTCCGAGAACCAGTGCATGGTCGCGACGAGCCCCTCGATGCCGCCCGAGCAGCCGGGGGCCGGGTCGTGGTTGTGGAAGTCGGCGGCGACGAGCGCCGCGAGCGCCTCGGCGTGGTTCCCAGGGATGGCCTGCGTGTGGACCGCGATCGCGGCCGCCTTGTTGGTCGTGTGGGCGGCGGTCGTGTCCGCCTCGTCCCGGTCGCCGGGAAGGGTGGTCCCGGTCGCCTCGTGCCTGCTGCTGCTCATGTCCGCCTCGCTCGTCCGGCGGGGTCGGTCCAGCGGCCACCGCGTCGTCACGGTCTGTGGTGCATACTCATCAGCCTTCACTCGGAGAGAGGGACACCGCAAGAGTTCGTGCGGGTGATGCCCGGGTGAGTTATCCGGCGAGCGTCCGAGGAACGGACGCCGTCGGTGCAGTCGAGGCAGTTGATGGACCGGCCGGGCCGTGGGGCCGGTCGTCGAGCACGTCGAACAGCAAGGAGACCTGGACATGACGTCAGTCAGCGGCCACGGGCCGTGGCCCGGCGGCGAGGGCACCGACGTCCTCGAGGCGCAGCAGATGATCTTCGGGGACCTCGCCGAGGTCCCCACGGGCGTCACGCCCGTCCCGTTCCTCGTGCGTCTGCCCCAGCGGGGACCAGGGTCCGACGGCGTGGGCCGCACCGCGACCCTGCTCGCGGACCTGCCCGTCGAGGTCGGGCCGCACGGGTGGAAGCTCGCGGACCGGCCCGGCATGGACGAGCGCCGGGCCAGGGCCTTCCTCCGGGACGACCTCGGGGCGCTCGCGATCGCCGGGCACGGGTACGTCGGGCCGCTCGCGGTGTCGGTCGTGGGGCCGTGGACGCTCGCGGCCGAGCTGTACCTCGCGCGCGGGGACAGGGTGCTCGCCGACCTGGGCGCGCGGGCCGACCTGGCCGCGTCGCTCGCCGTCGGGGTGCGGGCGCACCTCGACGAGGTGCGACGACAGGTCCCCGGCGCCGAGCTCGTGGTGCAGGTCTCCGAGCCGCTGCTGGGTCAGATCAACGCGGGCGTGCTGCCCACGTTCTCCGGGTTCTCCCGCCTGCGGCCGGTCGAGGGGCCCGCGATCGTGGAGGGCCTCGAGACGGTCCTGGGGGCGGTGCGGGACGGGGGTGCGCGCAGCGTCGTGCACGTGGGGCCCGCGTGGGTCGGGATCGCTCCCGTCGTCCTCGCCGGTGCCGACGCCGTGGGCCTGGACCTCGCGGCCCGGGCCGACGGCTGGGACGAGAAGGGCTGGGAGCTGGCCGCGCGCGCGGTCGAGCGCGGCGTCGGGGTCTGGGCCGGGCTGCCGCCCGCGAAGGTCTCGCAGTGCTCGGGGCCGAACCTCGGTGAGCTCGCGTCGCTCGTGACGGTGCCGTGGCGCCGGATCGGCCTCCCGGCGTCGGGGCTCGACGACGTCACGCTCCTCGCCGCACCGCGTGCGGGGGGAGTGGGGCTGGGGTCGGGGCAACGGCTCGGGAGCATCGACGAGAACCGCGCGATGCTGGGCAACCTCGGCCGGGTCGCGGAGATGCTCGCGGAGCGGGCGCAGGACTGAGGGTCGGGCGCAGGACCGGGGTCGCGCGCGGGCGGCGGAGGACTCCACCTTCGAGGGCGTGACCCGCCAGGCCGGCGCCGGCAGGAGAAGCGGGCGGATCAGGACCCGGTGGCGTCGGGTTGCGACCTGGCGCGCACCGGGGGCGGGAGCAGGACGACAGCCCGCAGTCCTCCTTCCGGGCGCGGTGCGAGCCGGAGCTCACCACGGAAACGCTCGACGATCGCCGCGACGATCGACAGCCCCAGGCCCTGCCCGGTCGCCGTCGTGGCCCTCGTGCGCCCCGCTCCTCGGGTGAAAGGGTCGGTGAAGCCCTCGACCGCCGCGGGGTCGAGGACCGGACCGGAGCTGACGACCTCGATCGCCCACCCCCCGGGAGGGTCGGAGGGCCCGGCATCGACCGCGAGAAAGCCACCGGGCACGTTGTGCCGGATGCCGTTCTGCACCAGGTTGGTGACGAGCTGGCGCAGCAGGACGGGTTCGCCGTCGAGCGTCGTGCCGGTCAGGCTCTGCTCGATCCGGACGTCGTGGGCCGCCGCCTCCTCGGCGCACGACTCGATCACCTGAGCGACGACCCGTGCCGGGTCGAACCGTTCGAGGTGCGGGGGCGAGGAGTCGATCCTGGCCAGGTCCAGGAGAGCCGTCACGGTCTCGATGTTCCGCTCGTTCATGACCCGGAGACGGTCGAACACGATCCTCTCCTCCGGGTCGTCGTGCTGGGCCAGGGCGACGTCCAGCATGGCCCGGGTCGTCGCGAGCGGGGTCCGCAGCTCGTGCGAGGCGTTGGCCGCGAAGCGGCGCGTGGCCGTGAAGGACCGGTCGAGGCGATCGAGCATCTCGTCGAAGCTCTCGGCGAGCTCCGAGATCTCGTCCCGGGGTCCGGACAACCGGATCCGCTGCGCCAGGTCGCCCTCGCTCGCCCGGTGCACGGCCGAGTTGATGTCCTGCAACGGCCGGAGCATCCGGCCCGCCACCGCCCAGCCCACCGCGGTGCCCACCACCGCCAGGACGACGAGCACGACGATCGAGGTCACGAGCAGGAGGTTGAGGAGCTGCTCGCTCGACGTCACGAGGAGCTCGGACGCGGGGACGACCACCGCTGCCGGTGCCGTCGGGTCTCCGGTGGGGAGCGGCGAGCCCCCGGGGGCGACCGAGGCCGCGTCGGTGGACGCCGTCGTCGCCGTGGCAAAGTCGTAGGTGGGGACATAGCGCATGAAGACGTAGACGATCGCGAGCAGGACGATGCCCGCCCCCGTAAGGAGCGCCGAGTAGGTCAGTGCGAGCCGCGCGCGCACCGTCAGACGGTAGCGCTTCGTCTCCGGCTCCCTGCCGTCGAGGTCCGGCGGCGGGGTGGGCCGCGGGCTAGTCATCGCTGATCACGTACCCCGCACCGGGCACCGTGGCGATGACTCCCGGGTCGCCGAGCTTGCGCCGCAGCGTGCTGAGGGTCACCTTGACGGCGTGCGTGAAGGGGTTGGCGTTCTCGTCCCAGGCCTTCTCCAGGAGCGTCTCCGCGCTGACCACGGCTCCGTCGGCCGCCAGGAGCAGCTCCAGTACCGCGAACTCCTTCCGGGTCAGGGTGACGCGCCGACCCCTGACCGTGACCTCGCGGCGGAACGGGTCCAGGCGGACTCCGCGTCGCTCGAGCACCGGCGGCCGGGACGTGAAGCTGCGCCGGTTGAGGGCGCGGAGCCGGGCGATGAGCTCGGGGAACTCGAACGGCTTGGACAGGTAGTCGTCGGCGCCGAGGCCGAGCCCGTCCACACGGTCGTCGAGGGTCCCCGCTGCCGTGAGCATCAGCACCGCGGGCGCGGCAGGGTCGGCCGCCAGGCGCCGACAGACCTCGTCCCCGTGCACACCGGGGATGTCCCGGTCGAGCAGCACCACGTCGTAGTCGCACAGCTCGACGGCGAGGAGCGCCGCGTCGCCGTCCGGGGCCACGTCGGCCGCGATCGCCTCCATGGCCAGACGCGCCCGGACGGCGTCGGCCAGGTACTCCTCGTCCTCCACGATCAGCACTCGCACGTGCGTGTCCACCTTCCTTCGCTCGGGAAGCCCGTTCGCGGCGCCCCGCCGATCCATCTCCCCCAGGAGACCACGGAGAAGGTTGCGTCGAGGTAAGGCGCGGACCTTACTTTTCCGCAACCAAGGGCTTGATGAGATCGGCGCAGCACGTCAGGTCGCCCGACCTCGACGCGACGAAAGGACACCACTGTGCGCACGACGACCATCCGTTCCCTCACCGCAGTCCTCGGGACGGGCCTGCTCCTCGCGGTCTCCGCCTGCTCCCCCGCTGCGGACTCCGACCCGGAGCTCGACACGGGAGCCCCCAAGATGACCATCGAGGAGTGGCGGCAGGACGTCGACGACTGCATGCTCGACGCCGGCTACGACCTCGTCGCCATGAGCGAGGGGGGTGGCGCCACGCCGTCGATGACGAGCGAGGAGTCGGCGGCTTTCGACACCGCGTACACGGCCTGCATCGACGACATCGGCGAGGCCCCTGTCGACGAGAACATGCCGTCCGAGGACGAGATGTTCGAGGCCCAGCTGGCCTTCGCCGCGTGCATGCGCGAGGCCGGCTACGACTACCCCGACCCCGTCAAGGGATCGGGCATGAGCGAGGCGCTCGGTCCTGAGATCGACCCCGACGTCGTCGACACCTGCTACGCCAAGAGCCAGGAAGCCGTCCAGTGAGCGCTCCCACCACCACTGACCAGTCCTCGGCGACCACCACCGCCCGCCCTCATCGAGCACGACGCTGGATCCTGACGACCCTCGGCGCCCTCGCGGCCGTCGCGGCCGTCGTCGGCGTGGTCGCTCTCACGCGTCCGCCCGCGGCCCCCGACCCCACGAGCACCCGGCTCGAGCTCGAGACCGTGAGCGTGACCCGCGGTGACCTCACGGAGCAGGTCCGGACCCAGGGCACCTTGGCCCACAACGCGCAACGCGACCTGGGGACCGAGCTCACCGGGGTGATCACCGGGCTTCCCGCACCGGGCACGGTGGTCACCGTGGGCCAGGAGCTGTTCCGGATCGACGACCTCCCCGTGACCCTGCTGCGAGGGACCCTGCCCGCCTGGCGCACGTTCACCGCCGGGATGTCCCCGGGGAACGACGTCCTCCAGCTCGAGCAGAACCTCGCCCAGCTGGGCTTCTTCGTCGCGAAGCCCGACTCCACGTTCAGCGAGAGCACGACGGCCGCGATCAAGAAGTGGCAGAAGTCGCTGAAGGTCGAGCAGACCGGCACGATCGATCTGGGCCGGGTCGTCTTCTCGCTCGTCGACGTCCGCGTGCAGTCGCACAAGGCGCAGGTGGGCGACACCGCCGGTCCCGAGATCCTCTCCGTCACGGGACCGGACAAGCAGGTCCAGGCCTTCCTCGACCAGGCACAGGCCCCCGTCGCCCCCGTCGGCACCAACGTGGCGATCACCCTCCCGGGAGGCGTCTCCACGACGGGAACGGTCGCCGAGGTGGGGGCACCGGTCGAGCAGGAGGGCGGCGACGGCAAGACGCTCAAGGTGCCCGTGACCCTCACGCTCGACGACCCGGCTGCGGCCGAGTCTCTCGACAACGTCGCCGTCACGCTCCTGCTCACCCGGACCCGCGCGACCGACGTGCTGACCGTGCCCGTCCTGGCCCTGCTCGCGCAGCCGGGGGGCGGCTTCGCCGTCGAGACCTCGGCCGGCGACAGCACCCAGCTCGTGCCTGTCGAGCTCGGGACGTTCGCCAACGGCCTGGTCGAGGTGACCGGGGGCGACCTCGAGGTGGGCGACACGATCGTGGTGGCCAAGTGAGCACAGCGATCATCGACCTGGAGGACGTGACCCGCACCTACGGGTCACCACCGACGGTCGCGCTCGGTGGGGTCACCCTGAGGATCGACGAGGGTGAGATGGTCGCGATCGTCGGCCCGAGCGGGTCCGGCAAGTCGACCATGCTCAACATCATCGGGTCCCTGGACCGCGCGTCCTCGGGCGCGACCAGGATCGCCGGGAACGACGTGACCGCCATGAGCGACGCGAGCCTCTCGGCCTTGCGGGCCTACACGATCGGGTTCATCTTCCAGCAGTTCCACCTGTCCGACGGCGTCACGGCTCTCGACAACGTCGCCACCGGTCTGCTGTACACCGGCCTGGCGCCCCGCGAGCGCCGTCGCCGGGCGCGCACTGCTCTCGAACGCGTGGGCCTCGGCGCACGGTTGCACCACCACCCGCGGCAGATGTCGGGCGGAGAGCGCCAGCGCGTCGCGATCGCGCGCGCCGTCGTCGGCGAACCTCGCCTGCTCCTGGCGGACGAGCCGACCGGCAGCCTCGACACCGCCTCCGGCGAGGGCGTCGTCGAGATCCTCCACGACCTGAACAGGTCCGGGACCACGGTCGTGGTCATCACCCACGACCAGGAGCTCGCCGACCGCCTGCCCCGGCAGGTCCGCATCCGCGACGGCAGGATCCTCTCCGACGACCGGGAGGACAGCCGATGAGCCTCGACCGCCGTTCCAGGCTCCGGCCCGGCGACCTCTTCAGCCTCGGCCTGCACGGGCTGCGCGCCCGCCCCATGCGCGCGATCCTCTCGTCCTTGGGCATCGCGATCGGTATCGCCGCCATGATCTCCGTGATCGGCATCTCGACCTCGAGCCAGGCGCTCATCAAGGACAAGCTGTCCGCGCTGGGCACCAACCTGCTCACGGTCACGGCCGGCACGGACGTCCTCGGCCAGGACGCGCCCCTCCCGCCGGACGCCGTCGCGCTCGTGCGGCGCATCCCGGACGTCCTGCACGTGAGCTCGATCGGTACGCTCGACACGATCACGATCTTCCGCAGCTCCGAGGTCGATCCGGGCCGCACCGGAGGGTTGACCGTGGCGGCCGCCGACCTCGACCTGCTCGAGGCGACCGGTGCCCGGATCATGCACGGGTCGTGGCTCAACGAGTCGACCGCGCAGTACCCGGCGGTCGTCCTCGGCCGCGGGACGGCCGAGCGCCTCGGGATCGGCACGGTGGGCAGCCTCGTGTGGGTGGGCGGTCACCCGTTCACCGTCGTGGGCATCCTCGAGTCGTCGCCCCTCGCCCCGGAGCTCGACTCGACGGCACTCGTCGGCGAACCGATCGCCGCTGGCCTGTTCGAGCACGACGGCGCGCCGACGACGATCTACGAACGGTCCACCGAGGCGAGCGTCGCCCAGGTGCGCAAGCTCCTGCCGCCGACGATCCACCCCGAGTCGCCGAGCCAGGTGCAGGTCAGCCGCCCCTCGGACGCCCTCGCCGCGAAGAACACGGTCGACCAGGCCTTCACCGGGCTCCTGGTCGGGGTGGGCTCGATCGCCCTGCTCGTCGGTGGGATCGGGGTGGCCAACACCATGGTCATCTCGGTCCTGGAACGTCGTCAGGAGATCGGTCTGCGGCGCTCCCTGGGCGCCACGCGCGAGCACATCCGGGTGCAGTTCCTCTTCGAGGCGATGCTGCTCTCGGCCCTCGGTGGGGTCGCGGGCGCCGTCCTCGGATGGGTCATCACGGCCGTCGTCGCCAGGACGAACGGGTGGAGCCTCGCGATCCCCCCCGAGGTCCCCGTGCTGGGGGTCGTCGTCACGATCCTCGTGGGGGCGGTCGCGGGCGTCCTGCCCGCCGTGCGCGCGTCCCGCACCTCGCCGACCGCGGCACTGAGCAGCTGAGGTCTGCCGACGTGCCCCCCGCGTGCAGAGCTTCCGGCGCGCGCAGGGGGCACGTCTCGTCCTCGCGGCAGGCAGGGGGCCGGGGACACGCCTCCCGTCGCCGTTTTCGCCCAGGCGCCCCCTGGTGCGTAGGCTCGGAGCGAGGTGCCGAACTCGCGGCGCTCCCTCGTCCGTCCACTCTCCCGAAGGAGCGCGATGCCCGCTCTGCACGCCGTCCTCTTCGACCTCGACGGTGTCCTCACACCGACCGCCGAGGTCCACATGCGCGCCTGGGAACGCCTGTTCGCGCCGTTGTGCGACGAGCGCGGGGTCGCGCCGTACACCTCGGCGGACTACTTCGCGCACATCGACGGCAAGCCCCGCTTCGACGGGGTCGCCACGATGCTCGCCTCGCGCGGGATCGAGCTGCCGTGGGGAACGATCGACGACGCCCCCGGGGAGGGCACGGTCTGCGCGCTGGGCAACAAGAAGAACGAGATCGTCAACGCGATGTTCGCCCGGGAGGGCATCGACCCGTACCCGGGCTCGATCGCGTTCCTCGACGCCGTGACCGCGGCCGGGGCGCTCGTCGCGGTCGTCTCGTCGTCGCGCAACGCCCCGTCGGTCCTGGCGGCCGCGGGGATCGCGGACCGTTTCGAGGTCGTCGTCGACGGTGCCGTCGCGGCCGCGGAGGGACTCGACGGCAAGCCCTCGCCCGCGACCTACGAGTACGCGGCCCAGCTCCTGGGCGTCCCGACGACCGCCGCGATCGTGGTCGAGGACGCGATCTCGGGTGTCCAGGCGGGTGCAGCCGGTGACTTCGGGCTCGTCGTCGGGGTGGACCGCGGGGTCGGGGCCGACGCCCTGACCGAGCACGGCGCCGACGTGGTCGTGTCCGACCTGGGCGAGCTCGACGCGACGGTCCTGGACCGCCCCGCGCACGAGGAGGCCCGCTGATGGCCGGGTTCGAGCACGGCTTCGACGGCACCGTCGACCGCAGCCGCTTCCCGGCGGACCCGTGGCGGCTCACCGAGAACCGCTACTCGGCGCACGACCTCGGGGTCACCGAGACCCTCTTCTCGGTCGGCAACGGGTACCTCGGCATGCGGGGGAACGTCGAGGAGGGGCGCGAGTCCCACACGCAGGGCACGTTCATCAACGGCTTCCACGAGACGTGGCGCATCCACCACGCCGAGGAGGCGTACGGGTTCGCCGAGGTCGGGCAGACCATCGTCAACGTCCCGGACGTCAAGATCATCCGGCTCTACGTCGACGACGAGCCGCTCCTGCTGCCCGTCGCTGACCTCGTCTCCTACGAGCGGTCGCTCGACATGGCCGACGGCGTGCTGCGGCGCGAGCTGTTGTGGCGCACGCCGTCGGGCAAGCGCGTCCTGGTGAAGTCCGAGCGCATGGTCTCGTTCGTCGAGCGGCACCTGGCCGTCATCACGTTCGAGGTCACGATGCTGGACGACCCGGCCCCCATCGCGATCTCGTCCCAGATCCTCAACCGGCAGGACGGGCAGGACGAGTACCACGTCCCGTCGGCCGCCATGGGCCAGGGCTTCGACCCCCGCAAGGCGAACCAGTTCACCGAGCGCGTCCTGCAGCCGCAGGCCCAGTGGGGGGACGACGAGCGCCTCGTGCTGTCCTACCGCTGCACCAACTCGGGCATGACGATCGCGGTCGCCGCGGACGACGACCTGGTCACGGAGAACACGTACGACGTGCGCACCCAGGTGGACGAGGACCTGGCCAAGCACGTCTACCGGGTCCAGGCCGAACCGGGGAAGCCGGTCCGTCTCACCAAGACCGTGGCCTACCACACGTCCCGCGGGGTGCCCGCGCGCGAGCTCATCGACCGGTGCCGCCGCACGCTCGACCGCGTGCGCGACGAGGGCATCGCGTTCCAGCACGCCGAGCAGCGCGAGTTCCTCGACGAGTTCTGGGCGCGCTCCGACGTCGAGATCCCGGGTCAGCCCGAGATCCAGCAGGCCGTGCGGTGGAACATCTACCAGCTCGCGCAGGCCACGGCCCGCGCCGAGGGCAACGGTGTCCCCGCCAAGGGCCTCACGGGCACGGGGTACGGCGGCCACTACTTCTGGGACACCGAGATCTACGTGCTCCCGTTCCTGACGTACACGAGCCCGCGGTACGCGCGCAACGCGCTGCGCTTCCGCTACCAGATGCTCGACGCCGCCCGCCGCCGCGCCGGGCAGCTCTCGCAGGAGGGTGCGCTGTTCCCGTGGCGGACGATCAACGGCGAGGAGGCCTCGGCCTACTACGCCGCGGGCACCGCGCAGTACCACATCGACGCCGACGTGACCTATGCCCTCATGCAGTACGTGCGGGCGACGGGGGACCAGGACTTCCTGGAGCGCGAGGGTGTCGACATCCTCGTGGAGACCGCGCGCATGTGGGCCGACCTCGGCTTCTGGCGGGCCAACGGGGACGACCACTTCCACATCCACGGCGTCACGGGCCCCGACGAGTACACGACGGTCGTGAACGACAACCTCTTCACCAACGTCATGGCGCGCTTCAACCTGCGCGTCGCGGCCGAGACGCTCCAGATCATGCGACGCGACGCGCCGCACGAGTACGAGCGGCTCGCGATCCGGCTCGGGGTCTCGCAGGAGGAGACGGCGGAGTGGGAGCACGCGGCCGAGCGCATGTCGATCCCGTACGCCGAGCACCTGGGCATCCACCCGCAGGACTCGCACTTCCTCGAGCGCGAGATCTGGAACCTCGCGGCGACACCTGCGGACAAGCGGCCCCTGCTGCTGCACTACCACCCGCTCGTCATCTACCGCTACCAGGTGCTCAAGCAGGCGGACGTCGTCCTCGCGCTGTTCCTCCAGGGGGCCGAGTTCACGCCCGAGGAGAAGCTGGCCGACTTCGAGTACTACGACCCGCTGACCACGGGGGACTCGACGCTCTCAGGCGTGGTCCAGTCGATCATCGCGGCCGAGGTCGGCTACCACGAGCTCGCGCTCGAGTACTTCACGTCGTCGCTGCTGGTCGACCTGGAGAACCGTCACGCCAACGCGTCCGACGGCGTGCACGTCGCCTCGGCCGGCGGGACCTGGTCGGCGCTCGCGTTCGGGTTCGGCGGCATGCGTGACGACTGCGGTCGCATCAGCTTCGACCCGCGCCTGCCGCAGTCGTGGGAGTCGCTGACGTTCCGCGTCACGCTGCGCGGGGCGCGGCTGAAGGTCACGGTCACGTCCGACGCGATCACGCTCGTGTGCGAGACGGGCGAGAGCGCCGAGGTGCTGGTGCGCGGCGAGACCGTGCGGGTCGCCGCGGGCGAGCCCGTGACAGTGGCCCTCGACGGGCAGGGGCCCGTCCGTCAGGGAGTGCCGAGCCTGCGGGACCTGACTGGCAACCGTCGCGAGGACGGCACGCTCATCACGGCCACGGTGCCTCACTCGTAGGTCGCGGGTCGGTCGTCCGGAGACGCACGGAGGGCGGGTTCCCGGGGGAGCCCGCCCTCCGTGCGTCTGCGCGTGCGTCGTGCGGACGAACGGTCGCCCGGCGTCAGCCGAGCTGCTCGCGCAGGAAGCGGTAGTGGATCGCGGACATGTGCGCGGCCTGGGCGTTGTTCGCGGCGCCGCCGTGCCCGCCCTCGACGTTCTCGTAGTACGTCACGTCCTTGCCGGCCGCGAGCATCTTCGCGGCGAGCTTGCGGGCGTGCCCGGGGTGGACCCGGTCGTCCTTGGTCGACGTCGTGAAGAGCACCGGCGGGTACTCGCGCTCGGCGTCGAACAGGTGGTACGGCGAGAACGTCTTGATGAACTCCCACTGCTCGGGGTCGTCCGGGTCGCCGTACTCGGCGGCCCACGACGCCCCCGCGAGCAGGTGGGTGTAGCGCAGCATGTCGAGCAGCGGGACTCCCACGATCACGGCGCCGAAGAGCTCGGGGTACTGGGTGAGCATGTTGCCCGCGAGGAGCCCACCGTTGGAGCGTCCCTCCATACCGAGGTGCTCGGGGGTCGTGATGCCGCGGGCGACGAGGTCGCGCGCGACGGCCGCGAAGTCCTCGTAGGCCTTGTGCCGCTTGGCCTTGAGGGCGGCCTGGTGCCACGACGGGCCGTACTCGCCGCCGCCGCGGATGTTCGCGACGACGTACACGCCGCCGTCGGCGAGCCAGGCCCGTCCGAGCCCGCCCGAGTAGCCAGGGGTGAGCGAGACCTCGAAGCCGCCGTAGCCGTAGAGCAGCGTGGGTGCGGCGCCCACGGGGGCGTCGTCCGTCCCGGCGGCGGCGCCGGCGGCCTCCGGGCGGACGAGCTCCTCACGCCCGACGACGAAGTACGGGACGCGCGTGCCGTCGTCGGACACCGCGAAGTGCTGGTCGATGACCAGGCCCGCGGCGTCGAAGAAGGTGGGGCTCGACTTGAGCACCTCGGGCTCGGTGCCCGCGCCGACCGTCAGGAGCGAGAGCGTCGAGGGCGTGAGGTAGTCGGTCGTCACGAGCCAGACGTCGTCGCTCTCCTCGGAGTCGACCGCACCCACGACGACCGTGCCGATGGTCGGCAGGCCGGGCAGCTCGCTGCGGGTCCATCCACGGCCCTGCGCGTCGGCGTCCGCTTCCGTGCCCGACGAGGGCGGCGTCAGCACGTGGAGGCGGTTCTTGACGTCCTCCAGGACGTTGACCACGAGATGGTGCGCGGTCCACGTGGCCCCGGCGAGCGACGTCGTGGGCGTGGGCTCGAACAGGACCGTGAAGCCGCGCGCCCCGGCGAGGAAGTCCTCGAAGCGGGTCGCGAGCAACGACCCCGCGAGGTAGGTGGTGCCGCCGACCGTCCAGTCGTCGCGCAGCTCGACGAGCATCCACTCGCGCTTGACGCCGACCTCGGCCGAGCGCGGGACGTCGATCTTGACGAGGTGCTCGTCGGGCGTGCCCGCGTCCTGGACGAGGTAGGTCTCGCTGTCGTAGAACGCGATCGAGCGGCCGACGAAGTCGCGCTCGAACCCGGGCGAGTGGGTGCGCCAGCCGAAGATGTACATGTCCTCGGGCTCGCCCTCGTACACGACCGTCGCCTCGGTGACCGGGGTGCCGCGGCGCCAGCGCTTGACGATCCGGGGGTATCCCGAGGGGGTCATCGAGCCCGGCCCGAAGTCCGTGAAGACGTACACCGTGTCGGCGTCGATCCACCCGAGCCCGCCCTTGGACTCCTCGCGGAAGAACCCGCCGTCCTCGGGGGCGACGAACTGCTTGGTGACGAGGTCGAACTCGCGGGTCACGTCGGCGTCGGAGCCGCCGGGCGACAGGTCGACCAGGGCGTGGCGCCACTCGCCGCCGGGGGCGGGACGCAGGACGCTCGCACCGTGCCAGACCCAGCTCTGCCCCTCGGCCTCGCCCAGCGCGTCGAGGTCGAGCACGAGCTCCCACTCGGGGTGCTGGGTGCGGTACGAGTCGAGCGTCGTGCGGCGCCAGACGCCGCGCTCGTGCTGCGCGTCGCGCCAGAAGTTGTAGTAGTGCTCGCCGATCTTCGAGACGTCCGGGATCTTGTCGTCCGAGTCGAGGACCTCGCGGATCGACTGCTCGGTCGCGGCGAACTCGCTCGTGGCCTCGATCGTCGCGGCGGTCTCGGCGTTGCGGCCCTGGACCCAGGTGAGCGCCTCGCGGCCCTCGACCTCCTCGAGCCACAGGTACGGGTCGTGCGGCGTGGTCGGCTGTCCGGTGGGTGGGTCGGTCACGACGTTCTCAGCACTCATGCCAACACACTAGGCGACCGATCCGCGGGACCGGGCATGCATAGATGCCAGGGGAGAGCGGGGGCGGGGGAGGCTCGTCCGAGATCACCATCGAACATCACTTGCATCTATCCGTACCTTGTGAAAGTATTCACAAGCAAGGGAAAGACACCACGCAGACCCGGCCGCTCGGGTCACTGGAGGAGCAACGTGAGCAGCACGAGCAAGGCCCCCGTGAAGGCCCCCGCCGGAGTCACCGAGATCGACGCCCTCGTCGACCGTGGCCTCAAGGCGCTCAAGCAGTACGACGCCTTCACCCAGGAGGACATCGACCGCATCGTGAAGAAGGCGTCCGTCGCGGCGCTCCACGAGCACGGCCGCCTCGCGCAGCTCGCGGTCTCCGAGACCGGGCGCGGCGTCTTCGAGGACAAGGCCACCAAGAACATCTTCGCGTGCGAGCACGTGCCGAACTCGATGGCCAACCTCAAGACGGTCGGCGTCATCGGGCGCGACGAGCTCACGGGCATCGTCGAGATCGCCGAGCCGGTCGGCGTGGTCGCGGGCATCACCCCCGTCACCAACCCGACCTCGACCGCGATCTTCAAGTCGCTCATCGCGCTCAAGACGCGCAACCCCATCATCTTCGCGTTCCACCCCAGCGCCCAGAAGTGCTCGGTCGCCGCAGCCCGCATCGTGCGGGACGCCGCCGTGGCCGAAGGCGCCCCCGAGGACTGCATCCAGTGGGTCGAGCAGCCCTCGCTCGAGGCCACGTCGGCACTCATGAACAACGACGGCGTCTCGCTGATCCTCGCCACGGGCGGCAACGCCATGGTCCGTGCCGCCTACTCGGCGGGCAAGCCGGCCCTCGGCGTCGGTGCGGGCAACGTCCCCGCCTACATCGAGAAGACCGCCAAGCTCGGCCGCGCCGTCAACGACGTGGTCCTGTCCAAGGGCTTCGACAACGGCATGGTGTGCGCCTCGGAGCAGGCCGTCATCCTCGACGCCGAGATCTACGACGCGGCTCTCGCCGAGTTCGCCCACATGCACGCCTACCTCGCGAACCCCGAGGAGAAGGCGATGCTCGAGCGCTTCATCTTCGGCGTCGAGGCAGGCGGGGCGAACTGCGCCGGTGCCAAGCTCAACGCCACGATCGTCGGCAAGAGCCCCCAGTGGATCGCGGAGCAGGCAGGATTCTCGGTCCCCGACGACACCTCGATCATCCTCGCGGAGTGCAGCCAGGTCGGCCCCGCCGAGCCCCTGACGCGCGAGAAGCTCAGCCCCGTCCTCGCGGTGCTGCGCGCCGAGTCGACCGACCACGGCATCTCGCTCGCCGAGCAGATGGTCGAGTTCGACGGCCTGGGCCACTCGGGCGCGATCCACACCGAGGACAAGGACATCGCGGAGGAGTTCGGCCAGCGCGTCAAGGCCGTCCGCATCCTGTGGAACCAGCCCTCCGCGCTGGGCGGCATCGGCGACATCTACAACGCGCTGATCCCGTCGCTGACCCTCGGGTGCGGCTCGTACGGGCACAACTCGGTGTCGAACAACGTGTCGGCCGTCAACCTCGTCAACGTCAAGCGGATCGGACGTCGTAACAACAACATGCAGTGGTTCAAGATCCCGCCGAAGACGTACTTCGAGCCGAACTCGATCCAGTACCTGACCCAGATGCCCGACGTCGAGCGCGTCACCATCGTCACGGACAAGGTCATGAGCCAGATCGGGATCGTCGACAAGGTCCTCGACGTCCTGAACCGCCGGCCCAACAAGGTCTCGATCCAGATCATGGACCAGGTCGAGCCCGAGCCCAGCGTCGAGACGGTCGAGAAGGGCGCGGAGATGATGCGCGACTTCAAGCCCGACACGATCGTCGCGATCGGCGGCGGGTCGCCCATGGACGCCGCGAAGGTCATGTGGCTCAAGTACGAGCACCCGGAGATGGCGTTCTCGGACCTGCGCGAGAAGTTCTTCGACGTCCGCAAGCGCGCGTTCAAGTTCCCGACCCTGGGCGACCTCGCCAAGCTGGTCTGCATCCCGACGTCGTCGGGCACGGGCTCGGAGGTCACGCCGTTCGCGGTCATCACCGACCACGCGACCGGGTACAAGTACCCCCTCGCCGACTACGCGCTGACCCCGTCGGTCGCGATCATCGACCCGGTCCTGACCGCGACGATGCCCGCGAAGCTCGCGGCGGACTCGGGCTTCGACGCCCTGACGCACGCGACCGAGGCCTACGTGTCGGTCTACGCGAACGACTTCACCGACGGTCTGGCGCTGCACGCGATCAAGCTGGTCTTCGAGCACATCGAGGCCTCCGTCACGCAGGGGGCGGCAGCCCCCGAGGCCCGCGAGAAGATGCACAACGCGGCCACGATCGCCGGCATGGCGTTCGGCAGCGCGTTCCTCGGGATCGTCCACGCGATGGCCCACACGGTCGGCTCGACGTTCGGCCTGGTCCACGGCCGCACGAACGCGATCTTCCTGCCGCACGCGATCCGCTACAACGGGCAGATCCCGACCAAGGTCACGGGCTGGCCCAAGGCCGAGAAGTACATCGCGCACGAGCGCTACCAGCAGATCGCCAAGCACCTTGGCCTGCCGGCCTCGACGCCCGAGCAGGCCGTCGAGTCCTACGCCCGGGCCGTCGAGGAGCTGCGCGCCAAGGTCGGGATCGAGCGCTCGTTCAAGGAGCAGGGCGTCTCGGAGCGCGAGTTCATCGGAGGCCTCGACGCCCTGTCGATGCGGGCCTACGAGGACCAGTGCGCCCCCGCGAACCCGCGTCTGCCGATGCTCGAGGACATGAAGGACATCATGGTCGCGGCGTACTACGGCACGACCCGCGAAGAGGTCCGCGCCGAGCGCAAGGCCACCGAGGAGGCAGCCCGCAGGACTGCCGAGAAGAAGGCCGCGGCCCCCGCCGCGGACGAGCCCTCGAAGTGATCCGGGCACCGGCGTCCGGGAAGCAGCCCGGACGCCGGTAGCCCGCACGACGACCCGAGCGGTACGGGTCACGGTCGGGTGGCGCGTCCTGCCGGGTGGCGCCACTCACCACGGGCCCGAGGCATCCCCCTTGGCCTCGGTCCCGCTCGCAGCGCCCCCGCGTCCTCCAGCGCGGGGGCGCTGCTCGGCGTCCGGGCACGCGAAGGTCCGACGGCGGAGCGCGCCTGGTGCGTCCGGCCCGAGCTCCCGGGTGCGCCGGTGGGCAGGGGCGAGCGCCGCCGTCGGGCGGGACGCGCCGCCACCGGGGCAGGCGGCTGTGGGTGGGGCGAGCGATGATGGGCACGTGAACGACGCCACCCCGCCGCACCCCGCAGCCAGCCCCGACAGCACGAGCACGGCCCTCGCGACCGCCGCCTCCGACACCGCTGTCGCCCCCGATGCCGCCCCGGCGCTGGACGAGGCCGGTGCCCAGCGCCGCTGGGCCGAGCTGGTCGCCCAGGTCGAGGCCGACCAGCGGGCCTACTACGAGGCCGACGCCCCCGTGTCGTCGGACGCCGAGTACGACGCGCGCATGCGCGAGCTCGAGGAGCTCGAGGCGGCGCACCCCGCGCTCCAGACCCCCGAGTCGCCCACGCAGCGGGTCGGCGGGCGCGCCGCGACAGGCTTCGCGACGGTCGAGCACCTCGAGCGCATGCTCTCGCTCGACAACGCGTTCTCCGAGGAGGACCTCGCCGCGTGGGCCGCGCGCGTGCACCGGGACCTGGGCGTCTCGCCGGAGGCCCCCGTGGAGTACCTGTGCGAGGTCAAGATCGACGGCCTCGCGATCGCGCTGCTGTACGAGCGGGGGCGGCTCGTGCGGGCCGCGACGCGCGGCGACGGGCGCACGGGCGAGGACGTCACGGCCAACGTCCGCACCATCACGAGCATCCCCCAGCAGCTCGCCGGTGACCCGGCCTCGCATCCCGCGGTGATCGAGGTACGGGGCGAGGTCTTCCTCGGGGTCGAGGACTTCGCGGCCCTCAACGAGGCGCTCGTCGCGGCCGGGCAGGCGCCGTACGCGAACCCGCGCAACACCGCGGCAGGCTCCCTGCGTCAGAAGGACCCGGCCGTGACCGCGAGCCGCAACCTGCGCATGTACGCGCACGGCGTCGGGGCGCTCCAGTGGGACGAGGGGGAGCACGCCGAGCTCGCGCGCCAGTCGGACGCCTACGCGCTGTTCGAGCAGTGGGGCATCCCCGTCTCGCCGCACAACCGCGTCGTCGACGGGCTCGCGGGCGTGCAGGAGATGATCGCGTACTTCGGCGAGCACCGCCACGACATCGAGCACGAGCTCGACGGGATCGTCGTCAAGGTCGACGAGCTGGCGCTCCAGCGCCGCCTCGGGGCCACGAGCCGCGCGCCCCGGTGGGCCATCGCGTACAAGTACCCGCCCGAGGAGGTCAACACGCGCCTGCTCGCGATCCAGGTCGGGGTCGGGCGGACCGGCCGAGCAACCCCGTACGCCGTCATGGAGCCCGTGCTCGTCGCGGGGAGCACGGTGCGTCAGGCGACGTTGCACAACCAGGACGTCGTGCGCGCCAAGGGCGTGCTGATCGGGGACGTCGTGGTGCTGCGCAAGGCGGGGGACGTCATCCCGGAGATCCTCGGGCCGGTCGTCGCGCTGCGCGAGGACGGCGTGCAGCGTACGGAGTTCGTCATGCCGGCCGAGTGCCCCGAGTGCGGGACACCGCTGCGCCCCATGAAGGAGGGGGACGTCGACCTGCGCTGCCCCAACGCGGAGAGCTGCCCGGCGCAGGTCCGCGGGAGGGTCGAGCACATCGGCTCGCGCGGCGGCCTCGACATCGAGGCGCTGGGCGAGGTCACCGCGGCCGCGCTCACGCAGCCCTACGAGCCCGCCGAGCCGCCGCTGCGCACCGAGAAGAACCTGTTCGGTCTCACGGTCGACCAGCTCGCCCCGATCCGCGTCGTCGTCCGCGACCCGGAGACCGGGCTGCCCCGGCCGTTCGAAGGGGTGGGCGAGTCGGGCGAGGTGGAGATGTCCGACGGCTCGGTGCTGCTGGCCAAGGTCGTCCGACCGTTCCAGAAGGTCGCCGCCCGTACCTACCCGCCGGGGTTCGAGGACGCGACCCCCGCCGAGCGCCGGGCCGCAGGAGTCCGCAAGGACTTCCCGGTGTACGGCCCGTCGACCACGGCGCAGACGCTCGTGGACGAGCTGCGGATCGCGAAGACCAAGGACCTGTGGCGCATCCTCGTGAGCCTCAACATCCGGCACGTCGGGCCGGTCGCCGCCCGGGCCCTCGCGGAGTGGTTCGGGTCGCTCGACGCGGTCCGGGCCGCGAGCCGCGACGAGCTCGCCGCGGTCGAGGGCGTCGGACCGGTCATCGCCGACGAGGTGCTCGCCTGGTTCGAGGTGGGCTGGCACCGGGAGATCGTCGAGACCTGGCAGCGGGACGGGGTCCGGTTCGAGACCCCGGGGCACCCCGGCCCCGGTGCGCGCCAGCAGCCGACCGGCCCGCTCGCTGGCCTGACGGTCGTGGTCACGGGAGGCCTCGAAGGGTTCTCGCGCGACGGCGCCAAGGAGGCGATCCTCACCGCGGGCGGCAAGGCCTCGGGGTCGGTCTCCAAGAAGACCGACTACGTCGTCGTGGGGGAGAACGCGGGCTCGAAGGAGACCAAGGCCAGGGACCTGGGCCTGCGCATCCTCGACGAGGCCGGGTTCGTGGCGCTCCTCGCGGGCGGACCGGCGGCGGTCGGGGACGCGCCGGAGCCCGAGGACTCGGAGCCGGAGGGCTCGGGCTCCGAGGTCACGGAGGACACCGAGGTCACCGAGGACACCGAGGACACAGTGGGGCCGACGGCCGACTGACGGCCCGCACGGGGCTGGCAGGGGTCTACCTCGCGGTGCCGGTCCCGGTGTCCGCGGGACTCGGCACCCGGGAACCCGGCACCGCAGCCGGCCGGCGGGCCAGCACGGCCCGCAGCCCTGCGGTCTGCTCGGGCGGTGTCGCCAGGACGGGCCCCCGCGGCGGACCGGTCGGCACGCCGAGCAGCCCGGCGAGCGCGTGGAGTCCTGCGACGGGCCGCAGCCGTCCGAGCTCGCGGACGAGGGCCAGGAGCCAGGACCGCTCCACGACCGCGTCGAGGGGCCGGCGGTCGACGTGCGCGCGGCGCATCACGACGTACTCGTCGGGCACGAGGGCCGCGACCCCGGTGTGCCAGGCGTCGCTCGCAGGCAGGGTCGTGAAGGCCCCCTCGGTCATCGCGAGGTCGCCGCTCAGGCCTACGGCGAACGGTTCGCGCGCGACCGCGGCACGGACGGCGTCCAGCCGGGCGCCCACGTCCGTCCGTCCGGCCGGGTCCTTGAGCCCCCGGAGCCTGGTGGTGCGGGCGAGGTGGGCCAGCACCTCGGGCGTCACGTCGTACCCGTTCTGGACGGGCCGGTTGTAGAAGCACACGGGGAGGTCGGTCTCGGCGGCCACGGTCTCGAACAGGGCCACGACCTCGGCGTCGACGAGCGGGGTGTAGGCGAACGGGGTCAGGACCAGCCCGTGGGCGCCGCCGGCCTGCGCCGCGACCGCGTGCCGCACGACCTCGGTGGTCGAGGGGGCCGCGACCGCGACGTGCACCGGGACGTGCTGCCCCGAGGGACCGGGGCCGGCGTCGTGCGCCGCCCGGACCGCGGCGCCCACCACGGCAGCGCGCTCCTCGGGTGCGAACGACGTGCCCGCACCCGACGACGCGAGGACCGTGACGCCGTCGGCCCCGGCGCGGACCGCGTCCTGGACGACGCGCGTCAGCGTGCCCAGTGCGGGAAGTCCGTCGGCGCCCAGCGGCGTGATCGGGTAGGCGAGCAGCCCGGTGAAGGGCGTCGGGGAGGTCATCCCCGAGATGGTGCCACAGGCCGTCTGCCGAGGGATGAACAGCCCGGCCCGTGAAGTGGTACCCACGTCTACGATGCGGTCATGACTCAGGCGACCTCCGCGACCCGGCCCTCCCCGCACGACGACGACCCGCAGGCAGCCGCCCAGGTGCGCGGCGCGCACCTCGTCGGCTCCGTGAACCTCCCCACGGCCGAGGACACGTTCCGCACGGTCGCTGCCCACGCGGGTACCCACCTCCGGCGCATCCCCGACGGCGAGGTGGGCGAGCGCTTCCACTGGATCCTCTTCCAGGGCGCGCGCTTCGACGCCGTACCCGGGCTGGCACGGTTGCCGATCGAGCCCGTGGTCGTCGCCGGGTTCGACGTCCGTCCCCACGTGCTCGACGGCTCGGTCCCGGCGGACGAGCTGGTCTTCGGGGAGCTGGGCTACGCGGCCGCCGCGACGGCGTCGTACGCGGAGTTCGTGCGGCTGCGCGCGCAGGGCGTGATCCCCGCGACCACGCGCTTCCAGGTGTGCCTGCCCACTCCGCTCGCCCCTGTCGTGGCGTTCGTGGTCCCCGAGGCGCGCGAGGTCGTGTACCCCGCCTACGAGGCCGCGATGCTGCGCGAGATCGAGGCGATCGTCGCAGCGGTCCCTGCGGGCGACCTCGCGATCCAGCTCGACCTCGCGAGCGAGTTCGCGCTGGTCGAGGGCGCGAACCTCGGGGCCGGACCGGCCCAGGCGTGGTTCGCGATCGACTCCGACGAGGTGCTCTCGGGCTGTGTCGCGCGCGCCGCACGCGTGGCCTCCACGGTGCCCGCGGACGTCGAGCTCGGCTTCCACCTCTGCTACGGGGACGTCGCCGAGAAGCACTTCGTGGAGCCGTCCGACACGCGCCGCCTGGTCGAGGTCGCGAACGGCCTGGCCGCGACCGTGACGCGCGAGATCGCGTGGTTCCACCTGCCCGTGCCGATCGAGCGCGACGACGTGGAGTACGTCGCGCCGCTCGCGGACCTCACGATCGATCCTGCGACCGAGCTCTACCTCGGCGTGGTGCACCACGAGGACGGCGTCGAGGGCGCGCAGCGTCGCCTCGCGGCCGCGGCCCAGGTGCTGGGCCGGGAGATCGGCGTGGGGACCGAGTGCGGGTTCGGTCGTGGCCCGAGCGAGCGCACGGGCCCGCTGCTCGATGTCCACACGGCGGTCGCGCGCGCCTGGTAGGAGCGCGCGGCGCATGCCCGACGTCGCAGCGCACGTCGGTGACCGGCTCGCTCCGGTGCGTGGCGCCGTCGGGAGCACGAACGGTCGCCGCCCCGGGTCGTCGCCCGGTCG
>NZ_JACSQE010000018.1:11985-33991 GCF_014836745.1 Oerskovia gallyi | reverse complement strand
GTGCGTCGTCCGCGCCCGCTAGGCGCGGGGGAGCGTCACCGGGCGGCCCACAGCAGGCCGCGCTCGATCACGGTGCGCAGCCCGGGGGTCTCGAGGTCCGCGAGCTGGTGCCCCGGTGCGCACACGAAGATGCGCCCCTGACCCCACCGGCGGGTCCAGATCGAGGGCGAGACCACGGGCGAGCGCCACGGCGAGTCGGCCGTGGGCTCGATGGTCGTGGTCGCGAGGACCTCGTTGAGCGAGTCCGCGAGCACCCAGTACTGCTCGGAGCGCAGCGCGATGGGGCCGAGGCCGGCCACGATGGGGTGCTCGGCGTGCTCGGGCACGATCTCGACGGTGTGGTCGACCAGGTCGCCCGGGTGCGCGGCGAACTGGCCGCCGAGCATCTGCAGGTAGTCGGTCGCCATGCGGTACGAGTCGATGATCCCGCCGTGCCAGCCCGCGAGACCCGTCCCGTTCGTCACGGCCTGGCGCAGGCCGCGCATCTCGTCGGGCAGGATCTCGCCCATGGTCCAGGACTGGACGATCAGGTCGACGCCGGCCATGTACTCGGCGTCGGCGTACACCTCGAGCGAGGACTCGACGACGACGTCGAAGCCCGACTCCTTGAGGAAGGGGACGAAGAGGTCGGTGCTCTCCTCGGGGGAGTGGCCTGGCCATCCTCCCCGGACGATCAGGGCCCGACGGTCCGGCACGCTCATGAGTCCTCCGTTGGCGCTCACGCGATCAGGGCATCGATCGCTGCGGGAGAGAGTACGTGATCGATCGCCATGGCGCTCGCACCGAGCACGCCGGCCTGCCCCCGGGCCTGGGACGTGACGATGCGCAGGTGCTGCGTGGCCAGCGGCAGCGAGCGCTGGTAGACGATCTCGCGGATGCCCGCGATCAGGTGCTCTCCTGCGTCGGCGATGACGCCCCCGACCACGATCATGGAGGGGTTGAGCAGGCTCACGCACGCGGCGAGGACGGCCCCGATGTCGCGGCCGGCCTGGCGCACGGCGTGGCTCGCCATGAGGTCGCCGCCGCGCACGAGGGACACGACGTCGCCGCTGTTGGCGGCCTCGAGCCCTTCCTTCTTGAGGGCGCCGGCGATGGCCTGGCCGCTCGCGACGGCCTCGAGGCAGCCGATGTTCCCGCAGCGGCACGGGGTGTCCGTCGCGTTGGGCACGGCGATGTGGCCGATGTCGCCGGCCGCGCCCTGGGCGCCGCGGCGCAGCTCGCCGTCCGAGATGACTCCCGCGCCGATACCCGTGGCGACCTTGACGAAGAGCAGGTCGCTCACGCCGGGCCATGCGGTGCGGTGCTCGCCGAGGGCCATGATGTTGACGTCGTTGTCCACGAGGACCGAGGCGTCGAACGTGCGCTTGAGGATCGCGGGCACGTCGACGTCGTCCCACGCGGGCATGATGGGCGGGTTGATGGGTCGTCCGGTCGAGTGCTCGACGGGGCCCGGGAGCCCGACGCCGACGCTCACCAGGTCCTTGAGGTCGCGCCCGGTCGTCGCGATGAGCTTCTCGCCGGTCTCGGCGACCCAGGCGAGGACGTTCTCCGGACCGTCGGAGATGGCGAGCGGTGCGTCGACCTCTGCGAGGACGTTCGACGCGAGGTCCGTGACCGCGAGGCGCGCGTGCGTCGCGCCCAGGTCCACGGCGAGCACGATGCGTGCACCGGGGCTGAAGGCGAACGTCACGGGCGGTCTGCCGCCGGTCGAGCTCGCCTCGCCCGCGGGCGCGATGAGCCCGGAGGCCATGAGCAGGTCGATGCGGGCGGCGATCGTTGACCGCGCCTGCCCGGTGATCGCGGCGAGGTCAGCCCGCGTGCGGGGTTGGCCGTCGCGGAGCAGCTGGAACATGTCCCCGGCGCCGGTCGGGCGGGGGGCGAACTTCAGCAGTTCCTCGGTGGGCACGATGTATCACGGAGCCTCTCGTTGCTACGCAGTGGTGACAATCCGTCTAGCGTACTGCGATCTTCGGCTTTTGCTTGACGATCGACAAAAGCCGACCTAGCGTGTGGTTTGCTGCGGCAAGGTCGCCGGAGCCCTGCGGGAGCTCGCGCCTCGCCGGTCGAGACCCTGGAACCCCTGTCGTTCGACCGTTTCCTCCTCTATGCACCGCTCCGCACGCAGTGTCGCAGCGGCCCATGAGTGACGTGGGTCACCCGCCGGTCGTCCTCGGCGGTTCGGACGGTCATGCCCACTTTTGTCGGTCACGGTGGGGTAACGAAGCGAAAGATCAGGACCTTCTGCTTGACCGCCGTCAAAAGGTCGGTTAGTTTCTCCCACATGGTCAACGCAGACCCTCAGCCCACCCGGCCGCTCCTGCAGATGCAGAGCATCGTCAAGCAGTTTCCCGGCGCCCGAGCACTCGACGGCGTCGATCTCGACATCCTCCCCGGAGAGGTCCACTGCCTCCTCGGTCAGAACGGGGCCGGCAAGTCCACCCTCATCAAGGTGCTAGCCGGCGCGCACCAGCCCAACGAGGGGCAGATCCTCATCGACGGCGAGGTGGTCACCATCCCGCACCCCGTGGCCGCGCTCAAGCTCGGGGTCGCCACGATGTACCAGGAGCTCGACGTCGTCGACGGTCTGACGGTCGCCGAGAACATCTACCTCGGGCACGAGCTGTCCACCGCGGGCTTCTCCAGCCGACGGACGGCGGCCAGGAACACGCGTGAGCTCATGAAGCGCCTGGGGCACCCCGAGATCTCGCCCCACCGCGAGGTGGGCGAGCTGTCCGCCGCGGGCAAGCAGATCGTGTCCATGGCCCGCGCCCTCTCGCACGACGCACGGGTGATCGTCATGGACGAGCCGTCCGCCGTGCTCGACAGCGAAGAGGTCGAGAACCTGTTCCGCGTCGTGCGCCAGCTCACCGAGAGCGGGGTCGCGATCGTCTACATCTCGCACCGTCTCGAGGAGATCCGGGCGATCGGCGACAGGATCACGGTCCTCAAGGACGGGCGCACGGTCGCACAGAACCTCGCGGTCTCGCAGACGCCGACCGCCGAGCTCATCAAGCTCATGACGGGTCGCGCGGTCGACAACGTCTTCCCGGGGCGCGAGCCGGTCGCCGAGGAGGCGGACGTGCTGCTCGCGGTCGAGTCGCTCGGGCTCGAGGGGAAGTTCGCGGACGTCTCGTTCGAGGTCCGTGCCGGTGAGGTCCTCGGCTTCGCCGGGCTCGTCGGCTCGGGCCGGTCCGAGATCCTCGAGACCGTCTACGGGGCGCGTCGCGCGACCCAGGGGACCGTCGCGGTCGGCGGCAAGAAGCTCCGCGGCGGCGCGGGCGCCGCCGCGGTCGACGCGGGCATCGGCCTGTGCCCCGAGGAGCGCAAGAGCCAGGGCCTGCTGCTCGACGAACCCGTCTACCGCAACATCACGCTCTCGACGTTCGGTCGCTTCGCGAAGGCGGGCTTCCTCGACGAGAGGGCGGAGCGGGCCGCGGCGAAGGAGCAGGCGGTCTCGCTCGACCTGCGCCCCGCCGGGGTCGAGCGGAACGCCCGGACGCTGTCCGGCGGCAACCAGCAGAAGGCGCTCCTGGCGCGCTGGCTCGTGCACGGGTGCCGGGTCCTCCTGCTCGACGAGCCCACCCGGGGCGTCGACGTCGGGGCGCGCGCCGAGATCTACGCACTGATCCGCGACCTCGCGGCGTCCGGTGCGGCCGTGCTCGTGGTCTCGAGCGAGATCGACGAGGTGCTCGGTCTCTCCGACCGCGTCCTCGTGATCTCGGAGGGACGCGTCGTGCACGAAGGCCCAGCAGATTCGATCGACGAGCACGGCGTGCTCGACCTCGTCATGGAAGGAAGTGCCGCATGAGCGAGCAGGAGGTGGCTCGCGCCGCCGTCGTGGACGGACCGGGGCACGCCCCGAGCTCCGAGGTGCCCGACGGCAGACGGTCGCGCCGCAATTTGTTCAGTGGATCGGTGGGGCGGAACATCGGCCTCGTCGTGGCGCTCGTCGCGCTGTGCATCGTCGGGTACGCGACCGCGGGGGAGAACTTCGCGAACGTCAACAACCTGCTGACGATCCTGCGCCTTGCCGCCGTCCTGGGCGTCCTGAGCATCGGGATGACCTTCGTCATCACGGGCGGCGGGATCGACCTGTCCGTCGGGTCCGTCATGGGACTGGCCACGGTCTGGGCGAGCACGCTCGCGACCCAGACCATGGCCGCCGACACCCACTGGATCGTCATGGTCGGCGTGGCCCTCGCGGTCGGCACGGCGTGCGGCCTGATCAACGGCGTCCTCGTCGCCTACGGCAAGGTCGTCGCGTTCATGGCGACCCTCGCCATGATGGTGGGCGCCCGCGGTCTCGCCGAGATGATCTCCAACCGGCAGACGCAGCGCGTCACCGAGGTCGACGCGTTCCTCGACTTCTTCCGCGCGGACCTGCTCGGCGTCCCCGTGCTCGTGTGGATGTTCGCGGTCGTGGCCGTCGCCGGCTGGTTCCTCCTCAACCGCACGACGTTCGGCCGCCGCACGGTCGCCGTCGGTGGCAACCCCGAGGCGGCGCGGCTCGCAGGCATCAAGGTCAAGCGCCACACGATGTACCTCTACGGCCTGGTCGGTCTCACGACCGGCATCGCGGCCGTCATGATGCTCGCCCGCACCACGGCCGGGTCCTCGACGAACGGCCTGTTCTACGAGCTCGACGTCATCGCGGCGGTCGTCGTCGGCGGGACGCTCCTCGTGGGCGGTCGCGGGACGATCGTCGGCACCGTGCTCGGCGTCCTCATCTTCACCACGCTGACCAACGTCTTCACGCAGAACAACATGTCGACCTCGGCCCAGGCCGTCGCCAAGGGCGTGATCATCGTGGTCGCCGTGCTCCTCCAGCAGCGATTCGCCTCGCGCGCCAGATCCGCCTGACGCCCCGCCGTCGGGGCCTCTCGCAACCGCAACACCGCACCGCACCGCACCACCGCACCGCACCACCGCACCGCACCACCGCACCACGGCCCCGCCCCCCGGGGCCGGACCCCAGCACGTCCCAACCAGCACCAGCAGGACCAGAATCAAGGGAGATCCTCATGTCCGCTCGTACCCGCACCTCGGTGCGTCGCCGCCTGACCCTCGCCACCGTGGCTCTGACCTCGGTCGCGCTGTTCGCGTCGGCCTGCACGTCGAACACCCCGGAGGCCGAGGAGACCGGCGCGGCCGCCGCCCCCGTCGCGTCGTCCGACAACGACGCGTCGGGCGACAAGGTCGTCATCGGGTTCTCGGCCCCGGCCGCCGACCACGGCTGGATGGGAGCCATCACCAAGGCCGCCCAGGCCGAGGCCGCCAAGTACGACGACGTCGAGCTCAAGGTCGCCGAGGGCACCAACGACGTCAACCTCCAGATCAGCCAGATCGAGACCTTCATCAACGACGGTGTCGACGCGATCGTCATCCTGCCGTTCGACGGCGCCGCGCTGACCGAGGTCGCGACCGACGCCATGGAGGCGGGGATCACGGTCATCAACGTCGACCGCGAGTTCTCCAGCCCGTTCGCCGCACGGGCCACCGTGCTCGGCGACAACTACGGCATGGGCGTGAGCGCCGGCACGTACATCTGCGAGCAGCTCGGGGACAACAAGGACGCGGTCATCGCCGAGATCGCGGGCATCGACTCGCTGCCCCTGACGCAGGACCGCAGCCAGGGCTTCGCCGACGCGCTCGAGGGCTGCGGGCTCGACGTGAGCAACCGCGTCGCTGCCGACTTCACCGTCCAGGGCGGCGAGCAGGCCGCGTCGAACCTCCTGCAGGCCGCGCCCAAGATCGACGCGATCTGGAACCACGATGACGACCAGGGCATCGGCGTGCTCTCCGCGATCGACGCGGCAGGCCGTGACGAGTTCTTCATGGTCGGGGGCGCCGGGTCGAAGGACGTCATGGAGGACATCAAGGCGGGCGACACGGTCCTGCAGGCCACGGTCGTCTACCCGTCCACGCAGGCCGCCGACGGCATCAAGCTCGCCCGCCTCGCGGTCCAGGGCAAGTCGATGAGCGACCTCGCCTCGATGGGCGTCCCGCGCCAGATCCAGCTCTACGCGCCGGTCGTGACCAAGGACAACGTCGACGAGTACCTGCCGTCGGCCTTCCAGTCCTGAGCACGCCCCACCCCGTCGTCGTCACGGGCGGGCCGGTCGCCCCGGCTTCCCGCCCGCCCGTGACGTCCACCACGAAAGGAAGTGCCTGAGATGGCGCAAGACGGTCACCCGGCCCTCGGGATCGGCATGGTCGGGTACTCGTTCATGGGGGCTGCCCACTCGCAGGGATGGCGCACCGCACCGCGGTTCTTCGACCTGCCGCTCGCACCCGAGATGCGCGTGCTGGCCGGCCGGAACGCGGACGCGGTCACCGCGGCCGCGCACAAGCTCGGCTGGCGCGACGTCGAGACCGACTGGCGCAAGCTCGTGGCGCGCGACGACGTCGACCTGGTCGACATCTGCACCCCGGGCGACACGCACGCGGAGATCGCGATCGCGGCGCTCGAGGCGGGCAAGCACGTGCTGTGCGAGAAGCCGCTGGCCAACACGGTGGCCGAGGCCGAGCTCATGGTCGCCGCCGCCGAGGCGGCCGCGGAGCGCGGTGTGCTCTCCACGGTGGGCTTCACCTACCGTCGGGTCCCCGCGGTCCAGCTCGCACGCCAGCTCGTCGTCGACGGCAGGATCGGCACGGTCCGCCACGTGCGCGCCCAGTACCTCCAGGACTGGATCGCCGACGAGAACGTGCCGCTCTCGTGGCGCCTCGACAAGACCAAGGCGGGGTCCGGGGCGCTCGGCGACATCGGGGCGCACATCATCGACCTCGCGCAGTTCATCACGGGCGAGTCGATCACCGGGGTCTCGGGGGTCCTCGAGACGTTCGTCGACGAGCGCCCGATCGCGACCGGCTTCTCGGGCCTGTCCGGCACCGCCGGCACCGAGAAGGGCCCGGTCACGGTCGACGACGCCGCGGTCTTCCTCGCGCGGCTCACGGGCGGGGGGCTGGGGGTCTTCGAGGCCACCCGTTTCGCCTACGGTCGAAAGAACGCGATCCGGCTCGAGATCAACGGCTCGCGCGGCTCCGTGGCGTTCGACTTCGAGGACATGAACGTCCTGCACTTCTTCGACGCGTCCGACGACCCGCAGGTCGCGGGATTCCGGCGGATCGTCGTGACCGAGCCTCAGCACGCGTACATCGCGAGCTGGTGGCCGGCCGGCCACGGGCTCGGCTACGAGCACGCGTTCACGCACCAGGCCGTCGACCTCGTGCGCGACGTCGCGGCCGGCACCCAGCCCACCCCGTCCTTCGCCGACGGCCTGGCCGTCCAGCGAATCCTCGAAGCCGTCGAGCGCAGCGCTGCGTCCGACAGCGACTGGCAGCAGATCTGAGAGGAGGTCCACCGTCCCGCCGGACCGGCGGGGGAGCCACGTGGAACGTGGTGCGAGATGCCCGGCGGAGCAGGTCCGTCACCGGCGACGACGGGTCATGGCCGATGCCGTCGTCGCCCCGGAGCGCAGCACCCTTGTCCCATCATCACGAGGAGTCCTTGGTGAGAAACGTGCTCTGGAGAGCACCGCGCGCAACGATGCGCACGGTCGCGGCCGTCGCCGCTACCGCGGTGGCCCTCCCACTGTCCATGGCGACCGGGGCGGCGGCATTCGCCGCTGCACCCGGATCCCTCAGCTCCGTCCAGCCCGCCGCGTCCGTCGCGGCAGCCCCGGAGGCCGCCGCGGCGCCCTTCGACGCCCTGATCTTCTCCAAGACCGCCGGGTTCCGGCACGACGCGATCCCCGCCGGGATCGCGGCGATCGAGAAGCTCGGCACCGAGAACGGCTTCACGGTCGACGTCACGGAGGACGCGGCCGACTTCAACGACGCGAACCTCGCGCAGTACGAGGTCGTGATCTGGCTCTCGACGACCGGCGACGTGCTCAACACCGAGCAGCAGGCCTCGTTCGAGCGGTACATCGCCAACGGCGGCGGGTACGCCGGCGTGCACGCGGCGTCCGACACCGAGTACGACTGGCCCTGGTACGGCAACCTCGTGGGCGCCTACTTCTCCGGTCACCCGCAGAACCAGGACGCCACGATCAAGGTGGAGGACGGGGCCCACCCCTCGACCGCGCACCTGCCGTCCCAGTGGGACAGGTTCGACGAGTGGTACAACTTCCGCACGAGCCCGCGCGACAAGGTGCACGTGCTCGCGAGCCTCGACGAGACGTCCTACGACGCGGGCAGCGCCAAGATGGGCTCCGACCACCCGATCGCCTGGTGCCAGACCTACGAGGGCGGGCGCTCCTGGTACACCGGTGGTGGCCACACGCAGGCCAGCTACACCGAGCCGAACTTCGTCGAGCACCTGCTGGGCGGCATCCAGACCGCCGCGGGTGTCGTCGACTCGGACTGCAACGCGACGCAGAGCGCGAGCTTCGAGCGCGTCGCGCTCGACGAGGACACGAGCAACCCGATGATGCTCGACGTCGCCCCCGACGGCACGGTGTTCTACGCCGAGCGTGACGGCCGCGTCCGCCGCATCGACCACGACGCCAACGTCACCTCGACGGCGCTCACGCTGAACGTGACGCAGGCGAACGAGGACGGGCTGCTGGGCCTGGTGCTCGACCCCGACTTCGCCGCGAACGGCTGGCTCTACGCCTACTGGTCGCCAGCGAACGTCGGGTCGGACGGCCCGCACAACCGGATCTCGCGCTTCACCTACGACGCGGCGTCCAAGACGTTCGACCTCGCGAGCGAGAAGAAGCTCCTGACCGTGACGACGCAGCGCGACACGTGCTGCCACGCGGGCGGGGACATGATCTTCGACGACGACGGCAACCTGATCCTCGCCACGGGGGACAACACCAACCCGTTCGAGTCGGGCGGCTTCACGCCGACCGACGAGCGCCCCGGTCGCAAGAACTTCGACGCCCAGGGCTCGTCGGCGAACTCGAACGACCTGCGCGGCAAGGTGCTGCGCATCACGCCGCAGGACGACGGGACGTACACGGTCCCCGAGGGCAACATGTTCGCCCCGGGCACCGACAAGACGCGCCCCGAGATCTACGCCATGGGCTTCCGCAACCCGTTCCGGATCGGTCTCGACCCGGCCTCGGGCAACGTCCTCGTCGGCGACTACGGTCCCGACTCGGGGGCGGCCGACCCGGCCCGCGGTCCTCGTGGCGCGGTCGAGTGGAACGTCGTGAGCGAGCCGGGCTTCTACGGCTGGCCGTACTGCACGGGCGCCAACACGTCCTACGTCGACTACAACTTCGCGACCGGCCAGTCCGGTGCGTCGTTCGACTGCGCGGCGGGGACGACCAACGACTCGCCGAACAACACGGGTATCCAGAAGCTCCCGGCCGCCACGGCCGCCGAGATCTGGTACACCGGCGCGGCCAACCCGCAGTTCCCCGAGATCGGTGGCGGCGGCGCGCCCATGGGCGGCCCCGTGTACGAGTTCGACCCCGAGCTCGACTCCGACGTGAAGTGGCCCGCCTACTGGGACGGCAAGGCGCTGTTCGGCGAGTGGAACCACGGCACGATGTTCTCGATCCAGCTCGACGGCGACAAGCGTGACCAGATCGTCGACATCAACCGGGTGCTGCCGGGCGTGCTCGACCCGTCCAACGGGTTCGACCGGCCGATGGACTTCGACTTCGGTCCCGACGGCGCCCTGTACGTGATCGACTGGGGCTCGGGCTTCGGCGGCAACAACGACTCGAGCGCGGTCTACAAGGTCAACTACGTCCAGGGTGACCCGTCGCCCATCGCGCACGCCCAGGCGGACGTGACGAGCGGCTCCGCGCCCCTGACGGTCCAGTTCTCCTCGGAGGGCACGCGTCACCCGGCGGGCGAGCCCATCTCGCTCCAGTGGACCTTCGGCGACGGCTCCGCGCCCTCGACCGAGGCCAACCCGACCCACACCTACACCGCGAACGGCTCCTACACGGCGCAGCTCACGGTGAGCGACCCCGACGGCAAGCTCGCGGTCGCGAACGTCACGATCGTCGTCGGCAACCAGGCGCCCGTGGTGAAGATCGAGTTCCCGGACAACGGCGGGTTCTTCGAGTGGGGTGACCAGGTCCGCTACCGGATCACGGTCGACGACCCCGACGGTGAGGTGGACTGCTCCACGGTGGCGCTGCGCACCTCGCTCGGCCACGACTCGCACGCGCACCCCATGGAGGAGCTGTACGGCTGCGAGGGCGTGCTCCAGACCGCTCGCGACGAGGGGCACGGCATCGAGTCGAACATCTTCTGGGTCATCGAGGGCTCGTACACGGACGACGGCGGCGACGCCGGCGTCCCGCTCACGGGCAACGCGCTGCAGGTGCTCCAGCCCAAGCGCGTCCAGTCGGAGTTCTACACCTCGACGGGTCGTGAGACCTCGATCGGCACGAGCGGCACCCCCGGCGTCCAGAAGGAGACCACCTCGGACTCCGCGGGCGGCGGCCAGAACCTGGGTTACATCGAGCCCGGTGACTGGTGGGCGCACGAGCCCGTGAGCCTGGCCAACGTCGAGGCGATCAGCCTGCGCGTGGCCTCGCCCAACGCGAACGGCGTGGTCTCGCTGCGCTGGGACGCGGCGGACGGCCCCGAGATCGGCCGGATCACCGTGCCGAACACGGGGGACTGGCAGGTCTACCGCGACGTGTCGACGCAGCTGACGAACGTGCCGGAAGGCAGCGGGACGCTCTACTTCGTCCTGCTCTCGGGCGGCATCAACGTCAACTGGATGGACATCGAGGGCCGTGGCGTGACGGACAACGTCCGTCCCGACGTCGAGCTCGACGTGCCCACGCTCGCCGGTCCGGCCCCGCTGACGGTCACGGCGACCGCGACGGGCTCCGACCCCGACGGCGAGGCATCCGACCTGGTCTACGCGTGGGACGACGGGCTGGGCGGCGGGTTCGTCGACGGCGGTCCCGAGTTCTCGCACACGTACACGGCCGCCGGCACCTACCGGCTCCAGGTCCGCGTGACCGACGCCGGTGGTGCGTACACGGTCAAGTACGTGAACATCAAGGTCAACGAGGCCGGTCCGGTCATGTGCTTCTCGGGCCGCTCGGACGACTTCACGGGCACCGCGGTGGACGAGGACCGCTGGTCCACGATCATCCGCCGGGACCAGAAGCTCGCGGTCTCCGACGGTCACCTGGTGATCCCCGCGAGCAAGGCGGACTTCTACGGCCAGGGCGAGGGACCGGTGTCCAACATCGTCCTGCAGGACCTGCCCTCGGGTCCGTGGACGGCGACCACCAAGGTCACCTTCCCGGCACGCGCGCAGTACCAGCAGGCCGGTCTGCTCCTGTGGGGCGACGGTGACAACTACGCCAAGATGGTCATCCAGGGCCGCGGGACCGGGGCCAACCCGAACTCGCGCGTCTTCCAGTTCATCCGTGAGGAGAACGGCGCGCCGAACGAGGTGGCCGCGTCCAACGTGAACATCACGACGGACTTCCCGGACACGTTCTACGTGCGCTACACGAGCGACGGGTCGAACCTGCGGGCGTACTACTCGGCCGACGGTCTGGACTTCACGGCCATGTCCGAGACCAAGTCGCTGCACGGGCTCGTGAACCCGAAGATCGGGCTCGTCGCGTTCGCGAACGACGGTTCCGTCCCCGACGTGGTCGACGCGAAGTTCGACTGGTTCCACATCACGCCGGACGACACGGCCACCGCGGCCGGGCCGGACGACGAGTTCGAGGGGACGTCGCTCGACGGCTGCCGCTGGAACAGCGTGGTCCGTCCTGACGCGTCGGGCCTCCGGGTGGCCGGTGGCAAGCTCGAGATCGACACGACGCCCACGGACATCTACGGCACGGGCAACACCGACGTGCCGAACATCGTCCTGCAGGACCAGCCTGCCGGTGACTGGACCGTCGAGACCAAGGTCGACGGCTCGACGTTCGACCAGCAGTACCAGCAGGGTGGTCTGATCCTGTACGGCGACGACGACAACTACGTCAAGCTGGACTTCATCACGAAGAACCAGCCGGGCGCGGCGGTCGACCGTGGGCTCGAGATGCGCAGCGAGGCCGGTGCGACCGTCCTCAACCCGCAGCCCAACGTCAACAGCCTGACGCAGGGCGTCTGGTGGCTGCGTCTGGCCAAGGTGGGTACGACCTACACGGGTTCGTACAGCGCCGACGGCGTGACGTGGACCGAGATGGCGGAGAAGGTCACCAACCCGGGTCTGGCGGACGCGAAGATCGGTCTGTACGCCCTGGGCGCGGGCCAGCAGGCCTCCGCGACCGCGACCTTCGAGCACTTCAAGGTCGTGGGCCCGGCAGCCGAGCCGCTCACGGTGAGCGGGTCGCTCGACCCGGCCTCGCCGTCGGGCGCGAACGGCTGGTGGACCGGTCCGGTGACCGTCACGGTCGCCACCACGGGCGGTGCGGCCGGCCAGCAGGTCTACCGCGAGTACCAGCTCGACGGCGGCGCGTGGGCCGAGTACACGGCCCCCGTGGTCGTGTCGGGCCCGGGCGAGCACACGCTCAAGGTGCGGGCCTCGGCCGGCACCGAGAACGCGACGGGCGCCGACGTGGTGGTCAAGATCGACGCCGACGGCCCGAGCGTGGCGGCGACGCTGCGCGAGGACCGCACGGTCGAGGTCGTCGCCACGGACGCCGTCTCGGGCGTCGCCTCGGTCGAGTACTCGCTCGACGGGACGACCTGGGCCGCGTACGACGCCCCGGTCGCCGTCGGTGACGAGGCCGTGACGTTCGCGTACCGGGCGACCGACCTGGCCGGGAACGTCTCGACGCAGTCGGTCGACGTGCCCGCGGGCGAGACCGTCCCCGTGACGGTCTCGGCGGCCCCCAAGTGCGTCGCGAACCGCGTGACGCTCGCGGTCACGGCCGTGAACTCGGGCGACGCCCCGGTCACGATCGTGGTCCGCTCGGCCTACGGCACCAAGACCTTCACGGGCGTCGCGGCGGGCAAGTCGGCCCACCAGTCGTTCGCGACCCGTGCGGCGTCGATCGACGCCGGACAGGTCACGGTCACCGCGACGGACGCCGAGGGGAGGACCACCACCTACACGGTCGACCACGCCGCGGCGAGCTGCGGCTGACCGGCCCCTGTGAGGGCGGGGCGGTGACGCCGCGACCTCACCGGCAACGACCGGTGTGCCGTGGAGCGTCGACCGACGTGTGCTGACGGGGGCCCTTCGGCCGGGACCTCGCCAGCACGGTCGAAGGCCGCGCACACCCGGGTGCTCCCCGGACGACGACGTGAGTCGGCGCCCGGGGAGCACCGGCCCCCGGCACCGGAACCCCGGTGCTCCGGCCGGTGCCGGGAGCCACCCCCTCCGAGACCGGAGGGGGCACCTGCGGGACCTGCGTCCCGCGGGCGAGCACCACCGGCTGCACCGCCGCGCGAGGCGCGGTCGTGCACCGCACGTCCAGCAGTACCGTTCGGTCCACCGGGCCGCACAGCCCGACGCACGACCCTTCTTCACGACGAGGTGATGAGCGACATGACTCAGCAGCAGAACCGGCACACCGGTCCCGACCGGGCGCGCACCCCGCGCCCTCGCGCCCGCTCCGGCCCCCTGACCCGCGCCCTCGGGCGCGTGCGCGCGGCCGCGGCCGCCGGCATGGCCCTGCTGCTCGGGACGCTGCTCGCGACCGTGCTCGGCGCGGTGCCCGCGAGCGCGCACGGAGGCGACATCATCCTGTCGATCGGCGGCGACGGCGCCGGCGGCATCTCGGTCAACGTGACCTACAAGACGGACGGGCACCCGGTCGAGGAGATCGTCGACGTCATGGTGACGGCGGTGTCCGACGCCGGGACGGAGATCGGCCCCCTCCAGCTCTCGTCGGCCTCCGAGGGCGTGGGGTGGTACACGTCCGCTCCCGACGTCCTGACCGACGGCCACTGGACCGTGACCGCGACGACGACCACCCCGGTCGCCACGACCGCGACCTCGCAGATCGACGTGGTCCCGCCGCCCGCCGCGCCCGCGCCCGCGGAGGACGGTGCGCAGGACGGTGCCGAGGGCGACGCCTCGGGAGAGGGGGCCTCGGCAGCGGCCGCGAGCGACGAGGGGTCGGGCGTCCCGACGACGGCGCTCGTCGTGGGGGGCGTGGTCCTGCTGCTCGCAGCGGGGGCCGTGCTCGTGCTCCGTCGCCGCGCGACGGCCACGAAGCGCCCCTGAGCCGGCACGCCCACCGAGCCCCAGAAACCACCCAGACATCCCGAACCACCGGGCGTCGGAACGAAGGAGACATCGACATGGCACGACCCATCACCCTGTTCACCGGCCAGTGGGCCGACCTGCCCTTCGAGGAGGTCGTGCGCCTCGCGTCGGGCTGGGGCTACGACGGCCTGGAGATCGCCTGCTGGGGCGACCACCTGGACCCGTGGCGCTGGGACGACGAGGAGTACGTCGCGGGCAAGCTCGCGCTGCTCGAGGCGCACGGGCTGAAGGTCTACGCGATCTCGAACCACCTCAAGGGGCAGGCGGTGTGCGACGACCCGATCGACCAGCGGCACCGCGACATCCTGTCGGACCGCGTGTGGGGCGACGGTGATCCTGAGGGTGTGCGGCAGCGCGCGGCCGAGGAGATGAAGAACACCGCCCGGCTCGCGGCGAGGCTGGGCGTCAAGACCGTCGTGGGCTTCACCGGCTCGTCGATCTGGAAGTACGTCGCGATGTTCCCGCCGGCGTCACAGGACATGATCGACGCGGGCTACCAGGACTTCGCCGACCGGTGGAACCCGATCCTGGACGTCTTCGACGAGGTCGGGGTCCGCTTCGCCCACGAGGTGCACCCGAGCGAGATCGCGTACGACTACTGGACCACGGTCCGCACGCTCGAGGCGATCGGTCATCGCAAGGCGTTCGGCCTCAACTGGGACCCGAGCCACATGGTGTGGCAGGACCTGGACCCGGTCGGGTTCCTCTGGGACTTCCAGGACCGGATCTACCACGTGGACTGCAAGGACACGAAGAAGCGCATGCACAACGGCCGCAACGGTCGTCTGGGTTCGCACCTGGCCTGGGCCGACCCCCGCCGCGGCTGGGACTTCATCTCGACCGGCCACGGCGACGTGCCCTGGGAGGACGCCTTCCGGATGCTCAACAGCATCGGCTACGAGGGGCCCATCTCGGTCGAGTGGGAGGACGCGGGCATGGACCGCCTCGTGGGCGCGCCCGAGGCGCTCGCGTTCGTGAAGCAGTACGCGTTCGAGGCTCCCGAGGCCGCGTTCGACGCGGCGTTCTCGACCAAGGAGTAGGCCAGGAGCTCACCGTGAGGGCGCCCTCCCACCCGGGAGGGCGCCCTTCGGCGTGCGCGGGGGACGGCGGTCTGCCGGGGAACGGTAGGCCTCGGCAATTGTTTAACCGATGGAGTTACCGAACGGTGACATCCAACATTCGGCTTTTGCTTGACGCTCGTCAGAAGTCGCCCTACGGTGTGGGACATGCGAGCCGAAGAAGTCGCGCGAGACCACGGGGCCATCGACGCCCCCGCCGCCAGGACGGAGCTGTCCGTCCTCGACGGACACGCCGCCGTGGGCGCTGCGACCATCCACGTCCCTGACCGTTCCGCGACCGACCTGCTGCCGAGCCGCCTGCCCGCCGCGGGATACCGCGCCGGCCTCATCGGCACCGGCTTCATCGGCGAGGTCCACGCCCGTGCGATCCGCACGGCCGGCGGTGACCTCGTCTCCGTCGCCGGGATCGACCTCGACGGTGCCCGCGAGGCAGCAGCCGACCTCGGTGCGCAGAGCTACGCGGCCACCGCGCAGGAGCTCATCGACGACCCCGACGTCGACGTCGTGCACGTGTGCACCCCCAACTTCCTGCACGTCCCCCTGGCCACCGCGGCGCTCGCGGCAGGCAAGCACGTGGTGTGCGAGAAGCCCCTCGCCACCGACCTCGCCGGCGCCGTCGCGCTGGCCGACCTCGCCGCTCGGGCCTCCGCCACGGACGGCCGCGTCACCGTCGTGCCCTTCGCCTACCGCTTCCACCCGATGGTGCGCGAGGCGCGCGAGCGGGTGCGCAGCGGCGCCGTCGGCTCGATCAGCCTGGTCCACGGTTCCTACCTCCAGGACTGGCTGCTGCGCGCGAGCGACGACAACTGGCGCGTCGACCCCGCGCTCGGCGGGGCGAGCCGCGCGTTCGGCGACATCGGGTCGCACTTCTGCGACCTTCTCGAGTTCACGACGGGACAGCGCATCGTGCGGCTCGTCGCGCAGACCGCGACCGTCAACGCCGAGCGGCTCGGTGCCGACGGACGACCGACCGCGGTGCGCACCGAGGACGCCGTGACCCTCCAGTACGAGACCGACGGCGGGGCGCTCGGCTCTGCGGTCATCAGCCAGGTCTCGGCCGGTCGCAAGAACCGCCTCTTCCTCGAGATCTCCGGCTCCGAGTCGACGCTCGCGTTCGACCAGGAGGCCCCCGAGAGCCTCTGGGAGGGCCGCCGTGACACGAGCCGCCTGCTCGTGCGCGACCCCGAGGCCCTCTCGCCCGCGGCCGCCCGCTACTCCCGGCTCCCCGCGGGACACCCCCAGGGGTACCAGGACTGCTTCAACGCTCTCGTCGGCGACACCGCCGCGGCCATCGCCGGGCGCACGCCCGACGGGCTGCCCACGTTCGCCGACGGGCTCCGGGCCGCGCACCTCGCGGAGGCCGTGGCCCGTTCCGCACGCACCGGCACCTGGGTGGAGGTAGAGGCATGACAGCACCGACGGCGGGCGAGGGCGCGAGCGCGCCCCTCCTGCAGCTGCGGGGCATCGGCAAGGTCTTCTTCGGCAACTCGGTCCTGCGCGGCATCGACCTCGACGTGCGACCCGGCGAGGTCCACGCGCTCGTCGGGGAGAACGGCGCCGGCAAGTCCACGCTCATGAAGATCATCGCCGGGGTCCACCAGCCCGACGCGGGGACCATGGAGCTCGACGGCGCGCCCGCCACGTTCGCGTCCCCGCTCGCCGCGCAGGCGGCCGGGGTCTCGACCGTCTTCCAGGAGTTCAACCTCCTGCCCGAGCGCACGGTCGCGGAGAACGTCTACCTCGGTCGCGAGCCGCGGCGGTTCGGGATCGTCGACGCCCGGCGCATGGCCCGCGACACCGACGCGCTGCTCGCCGACCTCGGCCTCCACGGGCTCGCGTCGTGGATGCGTGTCGGGTCGCTGTCGGTGGCCGAGCAGCAGATCGTCGAGATCGTCAAGGCCGTCTCCTACGACGCCCGCATCATCTCGATGGACGAGCCCACCGCGGCCCTCGCCGACCAGGAGGTCGAGCTGCTGTACGCGCTCGTCCAGCAGCTGCGCTCCCGCGGGGTCGCGATCCTCTACGTCTCGCACCGCCTGAAGGAGATCTTCGACCTCTGCGACACCATCACGGTCCTCAAGGACGGGGACTTCGTCCTGACGACCGCGACGGCCGACATCTCCCCGGACCAGCTCGTGCGGACCATGGTCGGGCGCGAGTTCGCGGGCTACTACCCGGACAAGGACCCGGGCACGGTGCCCGGAGCCGTCAAGCTCGCCCTCGCGGGTGCGGGCAACACCCAGGTCGACGGGATCGACCTCGAGGTCCGCGCAGGGGAGATCGTGGCGCTCGCGGGGCTCCAGGGCAGCGGGCGCACCGAGATCGCGCACGGCGTGTTCGGTGTCGCCCCCTTCACGCGGGGGACGGTCCTGCTCGACGGCAAGCCCGTCACGGTCGGCTCGGCCCGCGAGGCGGTCCGCCTCGGGCTCGCGCTCGTGACCGAGGACCGCAAGGCCGAGGGCCTCGCGCTCGAGCAGTCGATCTCCGCGAACGCGCGGCTCGTGCTCGACGCCGTGACCCCCGGTTCGTCCGACCGCCGCGCCAAGGCGATCCCCGGCATCCTGTCGTCGCTCGACCTGGTCTCGCGCTCCGAGGACGCCGAGGTCCAGTACCTCTCGGGCGGGAACCAGCAGAAGGTCGTCCTGGCCAAGTGGCTCGTGACGGACCCGTCGGTCATCGTGCTCGACGAACCCACGCGAGGCATCGACGTCGGCGCCAAGCGCGCGGTCTACGACCTCATGCGCACCCTCACGGCGCGCGGGGTCGCGATCCTGCTCATCTCGTCCGAGCTCCCCGAGGTCGTCGCCATGGCCGACCGCATCCTCGTGATGCGCGACGGCCGCCTGGCCGGCGAGCTCCCCGCGGGCAGCGACGAGGAGACCATCATGGCGCTCGCGACCGGGGCGGGGGACACGTCGGAGCACGTCGAGGTCGACCTCTCCGCGCTCGACGTCCCCGTCGGGTCCACCGTCCGACCACCCCGTCCCGCGCACAGCGACACCCTCCAGGAGGAGAAATGAGCACCGCGGTGAGCACCGCTTCGCCCAGGGCGGGGAGCGCGACCTCCGGCCCCCGACGGCGCCGGCTCGGCTCGACGGGCATCGTCTACCTCGCGCTCGTCGGCATCCTCGTGATCTCGGCCGGTCTCGTCGCAGCACAGGGCGGCAGCTTCTTCAGCCAGGGGAACCTGTTCTACCTGCTGTCCCAGACGAGCCTGCTGGGCTTCGTCGCGATCGGCCAGACGTTCGTCATCCTCTGCAAGTCGCTCGACCTGTCGGTCGGGTACGTCGTGGCCTGGTCCTCGTTGGTGGCCGCGACGACCATGGCCGGTGACCCGTCGCGCATCTGGCTCGGTGTGGTGGCGGCGCTCGCGGTCGCCGCGGGCGTCGGGCTGGTCAACGGGCTCGTCATCTCGAAGCTCCGCGTGAACTCGTTCATCGCGACGCTCGGTGTCGGTCTCATCATCAAGGGCTACCTCGACACGCAGTTCAAGGGCCCGTCGGGCGAGGTCCCCAAGGCGTTCCAGTCCTTCGGGTACACGCGCATCGGCCCGGTGCCGGTCTCGGTCGTCGTGCTCGCGGTGGTCATGGTGCTCGGCGTCGTGCTCCTGACCCGCACCCGCCCGGGCTATCACATGTTCGCGGTCGGGGGGAACATCGACGTCGCCCGCCTCTCGGGGATCCGCACGGACCGGTCGATCATCCTGGCCCACGTCCTGTGCTCGCTGTGCGCGGGCGTGGCCGGTCTCCTCATCGCGGCGCGGTTCGGCACGGGCAACGCCCTGGTCTACACCTACGGCTACGACCTCAACTCGATCGCCGCCGTGGTGCTCGGCGGGACCCTGCTCATGGGAGGCCGTGGCTCGATCCTCGGCACCATCGCCGGCGTCCTGATCCTCGCCTCGCTCGACACCGTGTTCAACGTGCTCGACGTCAGCCCGTTCTTCAAGGACGTCCTGCGCGGCGCGATCATCATCGCCGCTGTCGCCATGTACGCCCGCCGCCAGATCGACCCCGCGAGCAGCAGAGCGAGGTTCCGGGCCCTGGCCCAGTCCGTCCGACCGGGCTCCCGCAGCGGACCGGGCGGCCCAGGGGCGCCCGCGAACCCCGAGAACCCGTCCGCCACGACCGGCAAGGAGGCCACCCGATGAGCGCGAGCAGCCCCGCGACCCGCCCGAGCACCCCGGGCGCCACGCCGGCCGAGACCCGGGGCGGCTTCTCCCGCTGGGTCCAGCGCGTCACGTCCGGCAGCACCTGGACGGTCTACGCCCTGCTGATCGTGGTGTTCGTCGCGATCCTCGTGATGAACCCCTCGTTCGGCGAGCCCATGTCGCTCATGGCCTTCCTCAAGAAGGCGGCGCCGCTCATCGTGCTCGCGATCGGGCAGTACTTCGTCATCGTGTCGGGGGAGTTCGACCTCTCGGTCGGCTCGCTCGTCGGGGCGCAGGTCGTCATCGCGGCCAAGCTCATCGACGGCGAGGACTCCATGACCTGGCCCGTGATCGGTCTCATGGTCCTGTTCGGCCTGGCGGTGGGGCTCGTCAACGGCCTGATCGTCACGCTCCTCAAGGTCCCGTCGTTCATCACGACGCTCGGCATGATGCTCGTGCTCTACGGCGCGATCCGCCTCTGGACCGGCGGGGCGCCCACGGGGTCGCTCACGGACGGCTTCCGCCAGTGGGGTCGCGGGGGACTGCCCGACACCCCGGGACAGTTCCAGGTCCCCTACGCGGTGCTCATCACGCTCGTGCTCGGCGTGATCGCGGTGGTCCTCATGCGGCGCCCGTTCGGCCGCACGCTCGTCGCGACCGGCGACAACGACGTGGCCGCGGCGTTCTCGGGCGCCTCGGTCTGGTGGGTGCGCACGCGGGCCTTCCTGTTCTCGGGCTTCATGGCCACGGTCGCGGGCATCCTCATCGGTGGCTACGCCGGCGTGACGGCCCAGGTGGGCGAGGGACTGGAGTTCATGGCGATCACCGCGGTCGTCCTGGGCGGCGTCGTCCTGGGCGGCGGCCGGGGGTCGGTGGTCGCGGCCATGGCCGGTGCGCTGACGCTCGAGGCCCTGTTCACGCTGTTCAACCAGCTCAGCCTGCCGTCCACCATCCGCCCCGCGGTCCAGGGCGTGATCATCATCGCCGCGGTGGCCTACGCCGCGATGCCGCGCCGCTCCAAGGCTGCTCCCACGAGCAGCCCGAGCCCTCCCACCACCCCGGCAGGGGTCACCGAACCCACCGTCCCGAAGGAGCCCCAGCCAGCAGCGCCCTAGTCCTCCGGTCACCACCCGGAACGCCACACAGATCCGTCCCCGACAGACCGTCGCGCAGCTGCGACGGGCAGGACAACGAAGTCTTCCGATCACAGGAGAAGGAACATGCGACGCTCTCGAGTTCTCATGGCAGGGGCCGCGACCGCGGCACTGCTGTTCACCGCTGCGTGCAGCACCGACGTGCCCGACGCCCCCGCCGGGGGCGAGACCGCGACCGAGGCGGGGGAGGAGTCGAACGAGTCGGGTGCGAACAGCCAGTGGTTCGTGCAGGCCGACTACGACCGTCAGCTCGCGCAGCGCACCGCGGTGCCCGAGGGACCGGCCGAGCAGCCGTGGCTGCAGGCGATCGACCCCGAGTACGTGGACACCGCGCAGTACGCCAAGGAGGGCGGCAAGAAGCTCTGCTTCTCCAACGCCTCGGTCTCCAACCCGTGGCGCGTGACGGGCTTCATCACGATGCAGCAGCAGGTCGAGGTCCTCAAGGCCTCGGGCGAGATCTCGGAGTTCCGCGTCTCGGACGCCGCGGACGACGACAACAAGCAGATCTCGGACATCCAGGCGTTCGTCGAGGCCGGTGACTGCGACGCGATCATCATCTCGCCGTCGACCACCGCGACGCTGACCCCTGCGGTCGAGGCGGCGTGCGAGTCCGGCAAGCCCGTCATCGTGTTCGACCGCGGCGTCAACTCCGACTGCATGGTGACCTACATCCACCCGATCGGCGGCTACGCCTACGGCGCCGACGGCGCCGAGTTCCTGGTCGAGAACCTCGAGCCCGGCTCGAAGGTCCTGGCCCTGCGCATCCTGCCCGGCGTCGACGTCCTGGAGAACCGCTGGGCCGCCGCGGACAAGATCTTCTCCGAGAGCGACATCGAGGTCGTGGGCCAGGAGTTCACCGGTGGTGACGGCGCGAAGATCAAGGACATCGTGACGCAGTACCTGCAGCGCGGTGACGTGGACGGCATCTGGATGGACGCCGGTGACGGCGCCGTCGCGGCGGTCGAGGCGTTCGAGGACGCCGGCAAGCCCTACCCGGTCTTCATGGGCGAGGACGAGCTGAGCTTCATGCGCAAGTGGAAGGAGACGGACATGACCGCCCTGGGCGCCGTGTACTCCAACTTCCAGTGGCGCACCCCGATCCTCGCGGCCCAGATGATCTGGAACGGCGAGCAGGTCCCGGCCGAGTGGGTCCTGCCGCAGTCGCCCATCACGGGCGAGGACCTGGACGCCTACCTCGAGGCCAACAAGGACATGCCCTCGCTGCACTACGCGAAGTTCGGCGGCGAGGACCTGCCCGGCTACCCCGAGGCATGGACGAACCGCTGACCCGGTCCGCGGTCGCCTCAGACCCCGGTCGGTGACCGAGGCCCGGCGCACACGCCGGGCACCGCACGACCGGTAGCCGCCCCGCCGGTCCCTCGCTCTCCTCGGGGGACCGGCCGGGAGCCGGCACGCACAGCACCGTCCCGGGCGCCCGACGACGGAGCGCACCTTC